>DASUJR010000253.1:0-8275 GCA_036279175.1 Candidatus Acidiferrales bacterium
GAGCAAAGTAGGCGCCCAGCGGGGTCTTGTTGACGTTGATCAGATCGCCGCCACCAAGGTTTCCACCGCCGCCAACCTGGCCGCCGAAGAACAGCGCGCCGGCGTTGTTGCCCTGATAGGAGACTTCCACCTGTGAGTTCCACGGCGCCCGCTGGTCGATCGTGAAGTTCCACGTCTGCACCCACGGAATGTCGTAGTCATTCGGATTCAGGATAAATCCAGGACCCGACGAAGGAGCCGAGAAAGATACGGTCGGCTTGGGCAGGAGGCCCGTCTCGCTGAACAACACGGTATGGTTGCTGGGCAGGCTGGTCTGAATGCTCTGCTGCGCCAGCGCTAGCGCTCCGCTGTAGTCGTTTACCTGATCGTTGAACATGTACACGCCCCACCCGCCGCGGATCACCGTCCTGCCTGTGCCGAACAGGTCGTATGCGATACCGACGCGTGGTTCAAAGTGCATGATCCGATTTGGCGTTCCGCTCAACGGAATTCCAGGGTTTTCCGCGTGCCACTCGACGCCAGGGAACACCTTGCCGGCGAGGACGTCGCTGGCGATTGCCCCAGGGACCCAAACCGCGTTCCCGTAGCCGTCCCGGTCGTACCAGTGGTCGATATGCTCCATGCGAACGCCGAAGTCTGCTGTAAACCGGCGCGTGGCCTTCCACGAATCCATTCCGTAGAAGGCGAACGTCTTGTAGGCGTGGTCGTTCAACGGCAGCGAGCTCTGCTCGTTGTAGTTGGACGCTATGCCCATCATGAAGTTCGCGGTCGGATTTTGCGTTCCCTGCGGAGCTCCTGTTACCGCGTCTGGATAGGCGGTCGAGGAAGAACCGAAGGAGAAACCACCATTGATCGGGTTGAAGTTTGCCTGGTTGTTACCCGTCATTTCATAGTAGAACCCGGCCTTAATTGTGTGGTTTCTGAAGACCTTCGTCACATCGTCCGCAAACGCGGGATTTTCCTTCTTGATGTAGTAGCTCCCGCCTGTGCCGGAGAACACGTCCCACTGGCTGAAGTCGGGGAACGTGTAATTGCCTGCCGAATTCCAACCGGGAACCATGGTCTGCGGCAGCGGGTTCGTCTTCTGGAAGATCGTGCCGTAGCTGGCCGGATAATTTACCGTGCTTCGCAGCACGGCATTGAAGTTTGCCGGCGACTGCGGCGAGTTGTAGTAGGTCCAGAACGCTGTCATCTGGTTGGTTAGCGTGGGACTGAACACATGCACGAAGTTGGCCGTGATGTTCTTGGTCTGCGTGGGATTCAGCAGCCCGCCGCCGGGAAATACGACCGAGTTCCCGGGCAACCACCACATGTGCGCATCGCCGTCGGAAGGCTGCGAGTCGCTTGAATACTGGTACGTAACGAAAAGATGGTTGCTGTCGTTCAAATCATAGTCAGCGCGTTCGCGCAGCACGTAACCGTTGTGCAGAGCCGCGACTGGAAAGAAGTAGTTGTACCCACCCGGCGTCGAAGTCGGATCGGCATTTGCTTGCGGCATCAGTTTCCACAGCGCTGCCGCACCGGGGTCCACCGGCACCGCAGCAGCGTTAGTGATTGCCGCGCCGCCCGGACCCTTACCGGTCGTCGGATCGTAGCAGTACGTCCCAACGGCCTTGGTAGCCGTGCTATCGGCATTTAGGCCCAGATCTGCTTGGCACAAAGCGTTGTTGGCGGCTGTCGCGCTGAAATTACCAGCCAGCATGTCGGGAGTCGGAATATACGAAAACAGTTTCGTGCCGCCCGATGCGAGTTGATAGAAATGTTCGTACCCGGACCAGAACTTAAGTTTGCTGTGCGTGCCCGGCACCGGACCGCCGAAGTTGCCGCCCGGATAATAGTAGTGATCGCCCGTCTGTACCGGATGTCCCTGGTGGTTGTCCTGCCAGTCGTCCGAATTGAACACGCCATTGCGAGAGTAGAGGTAACCTTCGCCGTGATACGCAGCAGTGCCTGACTTGGTGATGAAGTTCACGACGACTGGTCCCTTTGAGCTGTCTGCGCCAAAAGCCGAGGTCTGCACTTTCACTTCCTGCACCATGTCGGGGTTTGGAACCGAAATCGACGTGCAGTCGCAGCCTTCGTCGAGGATGTTCGTTCCGTCCATCAGCAGCGCCGTGCCGCCACGGTAAGGAACGCCGCCCATCGAAACGCCGTTGCCGACGGACGATCCCGCCGCGCCCACGCCCTCAAAGTCCATGCTGCTGTTTGCGCCGTTGCTCGCGCCATTTCCGACCGTCACCGCACCCGGCAAGGCACGGAGGACCTCCGTCGCATTGCGCGTGATCATTGGCAATTTGCTGATTTCGCCGGAAGTAAAGTCGAGGCTTTGCGCGCCCGAGTCCACCGGAACGATATCCGTGTGAGCCTCGATCGTCACTGTCTCCGTCGTTTGGCCCACTTCAAGTGTTGCGTTGATGTTGCGCTTGTCGCTCGCTTGCAGCACGATGCCGGGCTGCGCGAACCCCTTGAATCCCTTTGCTTCCACCTTAACCGTATACGTACCCGGAAGCAGCGACGCGAACGTGAAGTAACCGGCCGAGTCGCTGGTCGTCGTTCGGACGCTTCCGCTGCTCTGCTCCGTCGCCGTCACGCTCGCACCCGGAATCACGGCACCCGTGTTGTCATAAACTGTGCCGGTGATCGTGCCCGTAATCTGGGCATGAGCCGCCGGCAAGAACAAAAACAGCATCGCAAAAACCGCCGCGGCAATCGCGACAAACCGGCTCACCCCGGCACGATTCGCGCCGGCGCCAAAACCCTCTGCGCACTGACGTGTCATCTTCTTGCCTCCTAGAACCATCACCCCATCACGTTATCGAGTTCGTCCGCAACACAGGACGCCCCCGCACCCAAAACTGATTTCCCCTTCACCCAGAAGGGCCCGGAAAAGAAGATTATCGAAAAATGAAGGCACAGCACTGAAGCAGTCCCTACTTGACACTCTGGTGCTGGAGACTTCCTTCAATGGCTGCGGCCCACCCAGAAAATCGATTTTGTAAACGGGTGCAGTCGAACACGGACACGCAATATCGATTTGGCACTCCGCTGCGTGCCTTTTACCCTTCCTGACAGGCCCCTGTCAAGACTTTTTTATCCGTTCCATCTGATTTTCAGATGCCTGCGGTCGACCGCACCGCCAAACCCGTTCTATCCCGTTCCGGGGGGAATATTCTCTGAGGAGATCAGCGAGCCATCTCAGATGGCGTGACAGAGCGTTTTCCATCACCAATCTCAACTCCGAATGGTGGGCTCGTTTCGCTTCCAACGCGCTCGACCACGACGCGTCCGTCCGCAAGCCTCTTGATCCTATTTTGCATTCTGTCCGATCTCCAGGTTCCATTTTCAACTTCCTCATTTGCGCTGCGTGCTAGAATCCGGCGCGGTCGTGGATATGCCGCCCACTCTGATGTTCCGAAAACCGCCCGCTCGGTCGCCGCACACTTCCGTCCATCCGTTTGCGTTCATGGTTGCAATCATTGCGCTCCTCGTTTTCTTTCCGTGCGAGCTTGCGGCGCAAGGGCCCACCGAAGCCCATGGCATTACGGGCTACGTTCGCGACGCTGGTTCCCACGAACCGGTTGTGTCTGCGCGCGTCGATCTCATGTCGCCGAACGGCTTGGCCGCTCCCACCGTGTACACCAACGAAAATGGCGAATTTCATTTCTATATCGGCGACGGGGACTATCAGCTGAGCGTCAGCAAGATCGGATACGAACCGCAAAGCCAAATCGCGGTGACTGTGCTTGCAGGTCACTCGTCGGAAGTCGAAATCGACCTGAGGCCCAGGGATTCCGGCTCGTCCTCGGATGCCGCCGGTCCCCCTTCCAGCATTTCGGCGCACGAGCTTTCCGCCCCGGCTGCCGCCCGCCAGAACTACGCCAAGGGCAAGGATCTGATGTCCAAAAAAAACTACGACGCGGCGATTGCGGCGTTCGAGCAAGCCACGCGCGAATTTCCTGATTTCTATGAGGCATACGCCCAAATGGGCGTCGCCCAATACGTCTCCGGTCATGCGGTCGAGGCGCGCGCCTCGCTTAAAAAATCGATTGACCTGAGCAAAGGCAAATATCCGGACGCTCTGTTCGACCTCGCCGAAGTGCTCAACGATCTCGGCAAATACTCGGACGCCGAATCGCTCGCGAAACAGGTAATTGCCTTGGACGCGTCTTCCTGGCACGGCTACTTCGAAAGCGCGCGCGCCTTTCACGGTTTGCAGCAGTATAAGGACGCCGAAACGAACGCGAAGAAGGCCGTCGAACTGGCCCCGAGGAATGTGCAGACATACGTCATCCTCACCAACATTCATATCCGGATGCACGATTACCCGTCCGCAGTCCACGACATCGACGGATATCTAAAGCTTGATTCAACGAGCCCAACCGCCGACGCGATGCGTTCCACACGCGCGCAACTCGTCAAAGCCATCGCCGACGCCAAACAGAAATCCAAATCGCAATGACCATAGAGAATCTCACTCGCCGCTCAGCGAAGGGAGAATAAAGGCGAATGCAAAATCAATCGGCACAAAAGCCGGCTCTCGCAAAGGAAACTTGCCGCCCGAAAACGAAATCCCTGCTGGCCCGACTTCTTGTGCCGGTCGCGATTCTCGCCACAGTTACAGCCTTGACCGGCGCCCGTCAGGCAGCCCCCGACTACCGCAATGCCAATCTTCCCATCGCCAAACGTGTCGCCGCCGTCCTTGCCCGCATGACCCTCGAAGAAAAAGTCGACCAGATCGCGGGCGGCAGCCGCCGCGGCCAAGGCTTCATCGACGCAACCGGCCATTTCACTCCCGAGCAGGCCCGCCAAATGACAATGGAAATGTACAGCAACTACAACACAATCAGCCCTTATGACGCAGCGATCCTGCGTAATGCGGCACAACGCTACGCCGTTGAGAAGACGCGTCTCGGAGTCCCGATCCTCTTTATGGGCGAAGCTCTCCATGGCTTTATGGAAAACGGCAGCACCAGCTTCCCGATATGCATCGGGCTTGCGAGCACTTGGGATCCCGCACTGATTAAGCAAGTTTTCGACGCCGCTTCCGACGAAATGTCCGCCGCGGGCGTCCGCGAAGCGTTCACGCCGGTGCTCGACCTCGCTCGCGATCCGCGCTGGGGTCGCACCGAGGAGACTTACGGTGAAGATCCCTATCTCGTTGCGCGAATGGGCGTGTCCGTCGTGGAAGGATTACAGGGTGATCCTCCGCCGGGCGCAGCGGCTAACGGCCTCTTCCCGATCGGCCCACACCACGTCATTTCAACCGCCAAGCACTACGTCCATGGCCTGATGGAAGGCGGACGCAACACCGCCCCATCGAATATTTCCGAACGCGAGCTGCGCGAATCGTTTTTCGTGCCGTTCCGCTATGCGATCGAGGAAGCTCGCGCAGGCGCCGTGATGGCGTCGTACAACGAAATCGACGGCATTCCCTCGAGCATCAACCACTGGCTGCTCGGCACCGTTCTTCGCGGCGAATGGCATTTCCCCGGCCTGATCACATCCGACGGGAATGCGCTGCAGATGTTGTATGAAACTCATCATGTTGCCGCAGGCCCGGACGATGCGGCGCGCGAAGCGCTCTCCGCCGGAATCGATTTCGATCTCTCCGATGGCTCTGTCTACCGCACGCTGATCGCGCAGGTGAAATCCGGCAAAGTTCCCGAATCGGAAGTCGATCAGGCCGCCGGACGCATTCTCGCCGCGAAATTCCGGCTGGGGCTCTTCGAACATCCCTACGCTGATCCCGATTACGCGCAGAAAACAACCGACGATCTCGCGCACCAAAAGCTCGCGGTGAAAGCGGCGCAGGAAGAAATCGTTCTGCTGAAGAATCAGGGCAACTTGCTGCCGCTCGATTTGAAAAAGCTTCACACTGTTGCCGTGATCGGTCCGGATGCTGCGGACACTCATCTTGGCGGCTATAGTCGCCAGCCCAGCCACACTGTCAGCGTTCTTGAAGGTATTCGCGAACGTCTCGCTGCCACCGGCGTGAACGTCCTCTACGCGGAAGGCGCCAAAATCACCGACGGCATTCCAGGCTGGCGCGGCTGGTACGAAAACAATGTGAAAGTCGTCGATCCGCGCACGCAGCAGGACAATATCCGCGCCGCTGCTGCCACCGCGCGTAAAGCCGACGTCGCGATTGTAGTCGTCGGTGGCGATGAAACAACTACCCGCGAAGCGTGGAACGAAGAGCATCTCGGCGACCGATCGTCGCTCGATCTGCTCGGCGCTCAGCGCCAACTTGTCAAAGCGGTCTTCGACACGGGAACGCCCACCGTGGTTTTCCTTATCAATGGACGCCCACTTTCGGTGAACTGGATCGCCGCAAACATCCCCGCTATTCTTGAAGGCTGGTATCTCGGCGCGGAGGGCGGCACGGCGGCCGCGCAGGTTCTGTTCGGCGATGTCGATCCCGGCGGCAAATTGGCTGTCACGTTCCCGCGTTCCGCCGGTCAACTTCCCGACTTCTACGATCACAAGCCTTCGCGCAATCGCAGCTACGCTTTCACAGACAATTCGCCGCTATTCCCATTCGGCTGCGGTCTCAGCTATACAACGTTTCGCTTCGACAATTTGCGCGTCTCGCCCGCGAAAATGAATGCTGGCGATACGGCTACAGTCAGCGTCGACGTGACGAATACGGGGGCTCGCGCGGGCGACGAGGTTGCGGAACTCTATATTCATCAGCGTCTTTCGACCGTCACTCAACCGGTGATGGCGCTGCGCGGATTCAAGCGTGTGTCGCTGCAGCCCGGCCAAACCACTACAGTGCAATTCAAACTCACGCGGGATTCTCTCTCGATCGTCGACGAAAACATGAAGCGCGTCGTTCAGCCTGGCATCTTCGACGTTATGGTTGGTCCCAGTTCCGTCGATACGCAGCGCGCTCAACTCGAAGTCGCCACCGAATAGTGCGGGGCTGGCGGACCTGAGCCGCAATAACAGCCGGATTTTTCACTGAGTTACACCGTGGTAATATCCGCGAGTTATGAACTCCATGCTGCGGACGTCCTTGGACACGATTTCTTTTTTAATCCTGCTCATAACCGCTGCGGTTGTCTTTTATCGCTTCTTCACGCGGAAGCTGCGAAAACGAGTGATGATCACCGATTTTCGCCGCGGTGTTTACTTTGTAGCAGGTGTGCTCAAGACCGTTCTCGGACCTGGCACGTACGTCTACAACTCGCGCAAGGAAGAGATCTCAGTCGTCGACATGCGCCCCCATCCAATCCTGATCGATCGACTGGTGTTTCAGGACGCGCTCAGGCATGAGGGCATTATCAGCATCGGCGCGTCCCTTGCTGTTCGCGATGCAAAGCTTGCTGCCACCGCCCTCCGTGAACAGATCAATGATTCCTATTTGATCGTACGCGACACCGTGAAAACCGCCGTGTCACAACAGATTGCTCCGGCCCGGGAAAATGTCGACGCCCTCCAGAACTCGCTCGTCGATGCCGTTAACGCGGCCCTCGGGAAAGTCGGCATGGGCATTTCAGAGCTGGAGATAACGGAGCTATGGGCGGGAACCCCTACGCTGCGCACGAACTTCACCAACGCGGTGCTTCAGTGACGGCCTCTGAGCTGTTCGATCTCTGGCAGATATTTTTTTGCATCGGCATTTTCGGAATCATTTTCTATTTCCGACGATATGGAAGACCAACCACGATCACCCTGCTTCCCTATCAACGAGGAGTCCTCTACAAGCGCGGAGAACCGATTCGTGACTGCGGGCCCGGCAAACATCGCGTCCAATCCGGTATCGAAGTGCTGATCCATCTCGATGCCAGGCCAATTTCCGTCAATTACGAAAATCTCCTCGTTTCCCTTCAGGACGGGTACGTTGCGGGGTACAGCGTCTCGGCAAGCGCGCAGGTTTGCGATGTCCGTAAAGCGCTCTATTCGGCGCGCAACTATTCCCACGTGCCGCCGTTCGCGGTTCTTTGCTGTACGCGGAAAGAACTGAGCGCACATTCCGGAGATTCTCTTCGCGTCGACCAGAGCGCGATCGAGAATCGCATCCACGAACAAGTTAAAGCGCGGCTCGATGCGGCCGGCTTCGAACTTCTCTCTTTCCGTCTGACCCGCTTGGTCGTTGGCACCCTGCGGAATCGCGAGCTCGAATCGCCCAGAAGCTAAGGATCGCTCGTCAAACTGGCTATTGATGTCGGCGAAACATCTAAAGCTGGCGCGGCACGTTTGGCGCTGACTCACGCGAGGTCAGCGTATACACGTGCCCGTTCCGCGCATTGAACGAAACGGCGCTCCTCCC
>DASUJR010000254.1:0-11038 GCA_036279175.1 Candidatus Acidiferrales bacterium
ATACAAGGTCGGGTGAAACGCCAGCAGGAGGCTGGCGACGTTCACCTGATCGGAGTTGAATTCCTGAAGCCCATCGGCTGATCCTCATCTTCCGGGGGGCTCGGCCCCCCACAATCTGCAAAGCAGTGAGCATAAACGGAAGCGTTTTTCACCCTTACTCCCGAACTACAGCGTCTACCTCATTGACACGTTCTTGCTCTGATGCAATCCTTGCGTTTGTATCTACTTACCGTAAACCTCGCGAAGCCTTTTGGCTCAGGGATTGGACTGTCCCGTGCTTGAGGTCTCACGCCCCCGCAAGTTGTCCTTAACTTGGGTAAAGAATAGAACCCATTCGGAAGAGGGAATGCCCCAGCCCGGAGATACCTCCCAGCTGCAGCTAACGTCGGAAGAGTCTCTTCTCGATATTCTGGAGGAGACCCTAGGCGGTCTCGACGACTCTGTCCGCGGTCCGTTCTTGAGACAGTTTCTTCAGACGATAGCGCAGGTCGACCTGACGGAAGCCCAGAGCCTTGAATCCTGGCGGACGACCGTACAACGGCACCGCGAGCTTCTGGCGGCCGGGAAAACTGTGTCGCTCAGAGCCCTCCTTCTGGATGTCCTGACTGCCAGCAGGATTCTACGCACGCCGGTCTTGATGGAGTATCAGGAACTCAAGAAGCTTCAGATCAATGCCGCAACCGATTCGCTCACCGGCCTATACAATCGCCGCCTATTCGACGAGTACTGCGACAAGGAATTGAATCGCGCGAAGCGCTACGGGCATCAACTTGCAATCGTGATTCTCGATTTAAAAAAATTGAAAGAGGTAAACGATGTGCACGGCCATCTGCGCGGGGACCACGTGCTGAAAATGGCGGCAACAACCCTGCGAAGCTCGCTGCGCGCATCTGACTCCGCATTTCGCATCGGCGGCGATGAATTCGTTCTGTTGCTGCCGCAAACAGACGCTGAACAGGCGGACACACTCTGCCACCGTCTCCGAACGCAATACGAATCTGAACTTGCTCCGATGAATCTCGGTATTGGTGTAACTCTCGACTTCGGCATTGCGGTGTTTCCGGAAGCCGGCGAAAAGAAGGACGATTTGATGTCGCTGGCCGATAGTCGGCTATACGATTTGAAATATGGAAGGCGCCCTAAGATCGAATCGTCCTCCCCTGAGAGCGCTCACGAACCGAAAATGGAGCAATCGCAAGTTCCTAGACCGATCACGTCCGTTCCGCGGCCGGGAGCCATTCCCGAACCTGCCCCTCGCGTTTCGACCTCGAATCCGCCGAACCGGGAACAGCGGAAATGGGAGCGCGTCTCGCTCGCAGGAACGAAGGCCTACGCTGTCTTGTCGGATCTAGACCAGAAGACGGCGCGCGTCCTCGACCTTAGCTATGGGGGAGTGTCACTCTTGCTCGACAGGCCAAACGGCATTCCCACGCAATTTAACGCAGTTCTGCACGTGCCGATCCTCCCGCCTGTTCGAGTAGTGCTCCGCAAGGCCTACAGCATCGAATCAGAATCTGGTCGCACGCGAGTAGGCTGTTCCTTCGTCGCTTGATTCCACGGTAGGCCGACGGCCGCTCGCGGTTCGTATACCCACCCGAACTGGCTGTTTGCCCGAGAGCTAACCGCCAATTTGCGCAAATTCCAACGTGGAAAGCGTATTCGTTCGCGACCTCGCCGAGGATCTCAACGCCAGGGGATTGAGTCGCGAAGTCGGGAATCGGCAATGGGCGCGTCGGCGCGGTTAGCCTTTTGTGGTGACCGGTGGGTCAATCAGCCTAGGCTCACCTTTCGCCGTGGACCCGCACCTTGCGTTTTCAACCCGGCGAATTTATACTGGATCAGCTTTCATCTAGGTCGCACGGCCGAGTGGGCGCGAGCCCACTTTTTTATTGGAGGTCGTTTCGGCGAACCATTAGGGACCAGGACGATAGGCCCCGCAAATGGAACAAAATGGACCTGGAGCCGATTCGAGCGGCGGCGGAGCGAGTGGCGCACTCCGAAGGCCTCGAAATATTCGACATCGAGTGGAAGATCGGGAAGCAGCGGCTTCTTAGGATTTATATCGATCGGCCGCCTGCACCCGGTGAAGCAGAGACCGGAATCAGCCATAAAGATTGTGAGAGGGTCAGCGAGCAGCTGAGTGTGATCCTTGACGTCGAGGATCTCGTCCCGGGTCCGGCATACGTGCTGGAGGTCAGCTCGCCGGGACTGGATAGGAAGCTGCGGAATGAAGCCGACTACGAGCGATTTGCCGGGCGTCTTGCGCGAATTTGGCTGAATGAGCCGGTCGAGAATCAGAAGTATTTCGAAGGACGCCTGGCTGGTTTCGCGGATGCGTCGGTGAAACTGAAGCTGAAAGATAAAGAAGTCGCGTTCTCGCTCGCAAACGTTCGCAAAGCGAATTTAGTCGTCGAATTTTAGTAGCCTTTGAAACCAGGAAGATTTCTGGGGAGAGAAGAAGCACATGGCGAGTCTGCTGTACCAGACGATTGAGCAGATCAGCCGGGAAAAGCATATCGAACCCGACGTGATCGTGGCAGCCATTGAAGATGCGATGCTGGTTGCTGCGCGCAAGTATTATCGCACCGAGGAAGATCTGCGCTCGAAGTTCAACTCGGAAACGGGTCAGGTGGACGTCTACTCGGTTCATATCGTGGTCGAAGAAGTGGCGGATCCCGTTCGCGAAATTTCGCTGCACGACGCTCGCAAACAAAGCCCCAATGTGGAAGTCGGCGGAGAAGTCGTACAGCCAAAAGCGACGGACGTTCTGGGGAGAATCGCCGCACAAACGGCCAAGCAGGTGATCCTGCAGAAGGTCCGCGAAGCGGAACGCGACACGATCTATAACGAATTTCACACGCGAGTCGGTGAGCTGGTGAACAGCATCGTGAAGCGCGTTGAAGGCCCGGACGTGATTGTGGATCTCGGCCGCACCGAAGCGCGTCTGCCGAAACGCGAACAATCGCGGCTCGAGACGTATAACATCGGCGACCGCCTGCGCGTGACGATTCGCGCCGTCGAACGTGCTGCTAAGGGCCCCCAGGTAGTAATTTCGCGCGCTGATCCCGTGCTGGTGCAGAGGCTGTTTGAAATGGAAGTTCCGGAAATCTACGACGGCACCGTGCAGATTCGTGCCGTTGCCCGCGAAGCCGGCGAACGCACCAAAATAGCAGTCGAAAGCCGGGACAAGGACGTCGATCCCGTGGGCGCCTGTGTGGGCATGAAGGGCATGCGCGTTCAGTCGATCATTCGCGAACTGCGCGGCGAAAAGATCGACATCATTCCACACAACGAAGAGACCGCCGCATTTGCTCAGAAAGCGCTCAGCCCCGCGAAGGTTACTCGTGTGCAGATCGTCGATCCTGAGGAAAAGCGCCTCGAAGTGATCGTCGAGGACACGCAGCTTTCGCTTGCGATCGGCAAGAAAGGGCAAAATGTCCGCCTCGCCAGCAAGCTGATCGGATGGAACATCGACATCAAGAGCGAGGAAGAGAAACGCCGAGAAATTGAGGCGCAAATGGTTGCTCTCACGGCTCCAGGCACTCCTTTGGCCGAATTGAAGGGCGTGGGTCCGAAAACTGTAGAGAAGCTCGATGCCGCCGGAATTACCTCCATCGAGAAGCTTGCCGATATGACGCCCGAGCAGTTAGTCGAGATACCGGGAATCGGCGAAAAGATGGTCGAGAAGATTCATCAGTCGGTAGCGGCTCACTTCGAGGGATTGGAAACCCAGCCCGCGGCAGCCGAATCGGAACCTGCTGCCAATGCTGGCGCGAGTTCCGCGCCCGAAGCTTCGGAGCAGACGGAATCAGGTGAAGAAGACGTGACGGTGTCGACCGAAGCGGCAAATCTAGACGAACAAGCGTCAGAAGCGAAACAGGTCTCCGAGCCGGCAGAAGACAAAGGCGCAAGCCGGCCCGACGATAGCCAAATTAAGCAGCCAGAAGACACTCAAGATGCCGAAGCACGCGAATCGGAAACCGAATAACAAGTTTGAATGGGAGTTTAATGTCAGATTCGAATCAAATCAGGATTAATGAGCTGGCGAGGGAGCTGGAGATCAAGGCGAAGGTCTTGATCGACTACCTGCCGGAAATCGGAGTTGCAGAGAAGAAGACTCACTCGAGCTCGCTTGATCTCGATCACGCCGAACTGGTGCGTAAACACTTCCACGCGGTCGCGGCGGAAGAAGCTGCTGCCGAAGCCGCAAAGGAAGCAGCCAAGAAAGGCGTCAAGCCCGCTCCAAGACCCGCAGCGCCCGCCGCTGCTCCGCGGCCGACTGTTGCGGCGCCGGCGACTGTCCCGACACGACCTCCAGTTCCGGGCGCGCCTTCTGCTGTTCGCCCCGTTGCGCCGCCCAGTGCTGGGACCGCGGTGACAACGCCCAGCGGTTCGCAAACTGCTCCGAACCGCCAAGCCGCGCCTCCGGCTCAACCGGCGGCTCCGACCGCCACTCGTCCGGCTGCACCGGCGCCAACCACCGTTCAGAGACCGACAACTCCGATTCGTCCCGGCGCACCTGGTACGCCGCCGGCGCAACCTGCGGCGCCAACGGTGCAGCGACCTGCTGCAGCCGCTCCGGCCGCGCCAAACACTGTTCGTCCTGCCGCTCCAAGCGCTCCGCGCCCCGCGGGAGTTCCAGTTGGACAGAGACCGCAGCCAAGACCCGAAGGCATGCCACCCCGGCCGGGACAATCACGCCCCGGTGCGCCGGTCGGTATGCGGCCTGCAGCAGCGCAAGGTCAGCAGCGGCCGCGTCCCGAAGGCCAACGGCCCGGCGGTCCGCCGTCGCGCTTCCCGCAACGTCCTGGTGCACCTCGCCCAGGCGGTCCCGGTGCTCCACGGCAAGGTGGTCCCGGTTTGGGTGCAATCCCGAAAGCAGAACCAGGCAAGCCTCTCTACGCGCGCAAACCACCTGCCGCAGCCGGACGTGCGCGTCCGCTGATCGAAAAGAGATTTGCCGAGGGTGAACGCAAGCTGCACCCCGTGCGCACTCGTCCCGGCATGGGCCCCGGAGGCAGAGCGACGCAAGCAGAACCGGTCGCCCCTGTTCAGCGCGAGCCACGATTGGTCACAGTCACCGAAGGAATTACAGTCCGCGAACTAGCCGAGAAACTCGATGTACGGGCCAAGGATCTGCTTAAGAATCTCCTCGATCGCGGCGTTTTCGGAACGATCAATCAGCCGCTCGACGTACAGACGGCCACGAGCCTGGCCGAAGCTTTCAATGGTGTCGTGCAGGTCGTCTCTTTCGAAGAGGAACTCGCACAGGAAGAACAGATCAGTGAAACGCGCACCGGCAATATGCAGCCGCGTGCCCCTGTGGTCACAGTGATGGGTCACGTGGACCATGGCAAGACGAGCCTGCTTGATGCGATTCGCGAGACGCAGGTCGCTGAGGGTGAAGCCGGCGGAATCACGCAGCACATCGGCGCGTACGAAGTGCGGCTGGACGACCGTCGTATCGTCTTCATCGATACGCCCGGCCACGAAGCATTCACGCGCATGCGTGCTCGTGGTGCGAAAGTTACGGACATTGTGGTGCTCGTTGTGGGCGCCGATGACGGTGTAATGCCGCAAACGGAAGAGGCCATTTCGCATGCGAAGGCTGCGAAGGTAAAAATCATCGTCGCGATCAATAAGATTGATAAGCCCGACGCCCAGCCCGAGCGCGTGAAGCGGCAGCTCTCGGATCGCGGTCTAATGCCCGAAGATTGGGGCGGCGATACGGTGATGGTCGAAGTCTCCGCGCGAACGAAGCAGAACATTCCTCGCCTGCTCGAGATGATTCTCCTGGTCGCGGATCTCTCGGAGTTGAAGGCCGATCCGGACGCACCAGCCAGCGGAACGGTGCTCGAATCTCGCGTTGATAAGGGCCGTGGTCCTGTAGCGACCGTTCTCGTTCAAAACGGAACGCTTCACGTCGGCGACTTCTTCATCGTCGGCTCGGTCTACGGAAAAGTTCGAGCCATGTTCGACGACCGCGGGCAGGCGATTAAGAAGGGGATACCGGCGACGCCTGTCGAAGTTCTCGGTCTGCAGGGTGTGCCTGAAGCGGGCGATCAGTTCCAGGTCGCCGACGAAGCTCGCGCTCGCCACATCGCCGAATACAGACAGGGCAAACAGCGCGAAGCCTCCCTGGCAAAGAGCGCATCCTCCGGCCGCCTCACTCTCGACCAATTGCATGAACAGCTCAGGGCCGGTGAAGTGAAGGAACTCGCGATCGTTGTAAAAGCGGACGTGCAGGGCTCGGTCGAAGTTCTTACCGAGATGTTGCCGAAGCTCTCCAACGAGCAAGTGAATCTGAAAGTCATTCAGGCGGCCGTCGGCGCCGTTACCGAAACCGACGTACTGCTCGCTTCCGCATCGAATGCGATTGTCGTCGCTTTCAACGTGCGGCCCGAGCGCAAGGCGACCGAATTGGCGCAACGCGAGAACGTCGATGTCCGCACGCACACGATCATCTATGAACTCCTGGATGAGTTGAAGAAGGCAGTTGCCGGCCTGCTTGCTCCCGTCATCAAGGAAACGTATCTTGGCCGCGCCGAGGTTCGCAATACCTTCCGCGTCAAAGGCACGGGCATGATCGCCGGCTGTTACGTTCAGGACGGAACCATCAAGCGCGACTCGGATGTCCGGATGTTGCGCGATAACGTCGTGATTTACACAGGCAAACTTATTTCTCTGCGACGCTTCAAGGAAGATGTGAACGAAGTGCGGTCCGGGTTTGAATGCGGCGCGGGAATCTCGAACTTCAACGACGTTAAAGTGGGCGATGTATTGGAGTGCTTCAAAGTCGAAAAAACGTCGCCGATCGAAGCGGGGATTATCGAGCGCGGGCGCGCGCCGGAACCGGCAGAGGCGCGCCGCAGCTAAGCTTTCAGCCTGCAGCTCCAACGCTGGGAGCGAACATGCCGATCGGCTTTCTCACCCTCGAAATTCACATTCCCGACGCTCGGTCGCTGAAGGACAAGCGTCAGGTGTTGCGCAGCCTGAAAGACCGTTTGCGCGCGAACTTCAACGTTGCAGTCGCCGAACTCGCGTATCAGGATCTGTTGCAGCGCTCGCGAGTCGGCGTGGTGAGTCTCTCCGGCGACGGCAAGCATCTAGAGGAATCCTTCGCGGCGATCCTCGCGGAATCCGAACGCATTTTGGGGCGCGACCTTGTATCGCAAGAAATAGAATATTTTGAGGACGCACCATAATGACAATTGGCGGGCATGGACACCGTTTCGAACGCGTAGCTGAGGAAATTAATCACGAGGTCAGCCTGATGTTGGCCGGCGAACTGAAAGATCCACGCCTCGCAGGCTCCGTTAGCGTCACCGAGGTCCGCGTGAGCCCGGATCTCGGAACTGTGCGCGTCTACGTGCAGATCGCAGGCGAGCCGAACGAACGCGCGGCAACTCTCGACGGCCTGAAAGCCGCCTCCGGTTTCATCCGGCACGAACTGGTCGAGCGATTGCAGCTGCGGCGTGCGCCGGACGTACTCTTTCAGCCCGATGAATCGGAAGAATACGGGCGGCACATTGACGACCTTCTGCGGCAGGCTCGCGGGCCAAAGCAATAGCGCCCACGCTGTTCATGCGTGCTTCCCGATCATGGGTAAATCTCGCAATTCTCCAATTGACGGAATCTTAGTCGTCGACAAGCCGGGTGGCAGGACTTCGCACGACGTCGTCGAAATGGTCCGACGCCTCGTCGGCTTTCGCCAGATCGGCCATCTTGGCACGCTTGACCCTCTCGCCACGGGCGTGCTGGTGCTGGCCCTCGGACGAGCCACGCGCCTTGCCCGCTTTTACTCGGGCCGCCGCAAACGGTACACGTGCGCGGTCCGCTTCGGATTCGCGACAGATACTTACGACGCGGATGGCGAGCCCCTTGGAGCCGACACGTCGCCCGCACTCCATGCTGAGGCGGTCGCGTCGTTCGCCGCACAGTTCGTCGGCAGATTTGAGCAGGTTCCTCCGCCATTTTCCGCCAAGAAAATTCACGGTCGTCCCGCGCACGAACTCGCGCGGAAAAACAAGCCGGTGAAGCTCGATCCGGTTGAGGTGGACGTCTACGAGTTCCGATTGACAGGAATCGAAGGTTCGACCGCGCGATTCACCGTGGAATGCGGCGCGGGGACGTACATCCGCTCGCTCGCACACGAGATCGGGAAATTGCACGGCTCCGGCGCACATCTTTCCGAGATCGTCCGCACGGCCGTCGGCGAATTTACGTTGGATCAAGCTGTTTCGATCGCCGAACTGGAGCAGGACGCGAAAGCGGGAGAAATCACTCGGCGCGTGATATCTCTTGAGGGCATGTTGCCCGACGTGCCCCGGGCAACCGTGCTTCCCATTGTCGAAAGGCGCATCCTCCACGGTGCGAAGTTCACCTTGCCTCTGGCGCAAATTCAGCCCGGGAAAATCACGGTGGCGCAAGGCGCCCCTGAACGGCTTGATTCGGGCGATTGGAAGCCGTCCCGCCTTCGCGTCTTCAACCAGCAAGGGCGGCTGATTGCTATCGCTGAACCGGTCGTCATGCGCACCTACCAGCCTCTCGTCGTGCTGGAACCAGCTCCGGCATAGCTCCTCACACACGTTTGCAACAGAAAATTCACAGAATACAGTCCTCCTACGGTGTCGCCCGTATTGAGAGGCGAATGCGCTCTGTGCTTCCGTGGGAGTCCCTGACAGTATTCTTGCCGGGCAAAGCAAAGGAACAAGCAACCGCCCACTCATCCGAATGGCTCGAAACGCACCCAAGGCGGATTGAGTGGACGTAGCCAGGAGGCGAAGATGAAAATCGTAGTGATCGGCGGGACCGGACTGATTGGATCAAGGGTCGTCAAAAAGCTTCGTGAGCAGGGACATGAGCCGCTGGCAGCGTCCCCCGATTCGGGCGTTAATTCTGTCACGGGCGAGGGATTGGCCGAGGCGTTGAAGGGCGCGGCGGTGGTTGTCGACGTATCGAACTCTCCCAACTGGGAAGAGGCAGCGGTGATGAAGTTTTTCCAAACATCGACTCGCAACCTTCTGAGGCATGAAGAAGCTGCGGGAGTAAGACATCACGTTGCGCTATCAGTGGTCGGAACGGACCGGCTCTCTGAAAGCGGTTACTTCCGCGCGAAGATCGCTCAGGAGAAGCTGATCAGAGAATCTTCAATTCCCTATTCCATCGTGCACGCAACGCAGTTCTTCGAATTCCTGAAAGGTCTCGCCGATATATCGATGGTGGGGGACAAAGTACATTTGCCGCCGGTGCTGTTCCAGCCGATGGCCGCCGACGATGTTGCAACAGGAGTAGCCCGGATCGCCGTTGGGGCTCCGGTGAACGACATCGCTGAAATTGGCGGGCCGCAGCAGTTTCGCGTGGATGAACTCGTGCGCCGGCGCTTGGCCAGCCTCAAAGATCCGCGTGAAGTGGTTGCCGATCCAAACGCGCACTACGATGGCGCGAAGCTGACTGAGCGAACGCTGCTCCCCGAAAAAGACGCGTGGATTGGCGAAACGCGTTTCGACGCTTGGCTCACACATTCTCAGACCGCTGCAAAAGCGGCAGGACGATAGAGAAGATATAGAAAAACGCGGGACAAAAGATAGAGAGAGCAAGCCCCACGCTCGGAAATCGAGCGACGGGGCGCCCGCAACAACACCAAAACGCTGGCCCCCGTCCTGTATGAGTGTGGAGGTGGAATGCTAAATGTCCAAGCTGGGGATCGAATTGAACTGTTTTATGACGATGCCCCTGCAACTACAATTCGCGCGACGGTCGGTCGTTTGCTGAACGACCGCGAGGAAGGATTGGGGCCCGAGGCTGAGGGCTTTTTTGTCTGTTGGGTCGAGATCACGGTGGATGCGACGGGCGAGATGGACGCCAACCAAGTCGTATTGCTTGACACGGATTTCCAGTGTTGGCTGAACGGCCGCCGGGTAACTCTTCGTAAGAGGCAGGACTAGCTGGCACGGTCGCTGGAGCGCTCGAGATATGTGAAGCCGCGATTCCCGAAGGGGCTGGCACGGGTGCCAGAGTTTCACTACCTCGATGCTATAGCTGCGCGCCCACCCGTCGCGATTGTCGCGCTCCCTTTCTGCTGCCAGATTCATTCCTCACGGCGCAGTTGCCGCGCGCGTTCCGCACAGGGAGCGAATTGCGCGCCCTGCGGCAAGCTCCGAAGCGCGGTTCGTAACTGCGGCCTATGCTTTCATTGGCCGAAATCCAGCGCGCAATCCACTCGGAAAGGATTTTTGTTGCGGAGCGGGTCTGGTCCGTAGCAGATTGGGGCCGTGGACGTTGAGGTAGGAAGTTCCAAGGCGCGGCGGGCCATATTTGCCGGGTGCCTGATCGGGGCGTTGCTCCTGATCGCGCAAGCGGCCTGGGTCTGGCGCGCAAACGCCGACATCGACACTCAAAATCTCGGATCGATCGCGCGTGGAACGCAGCTCGTCCCGGGAAACGCCGATGCGTGGGATCGGCTAGGCCGGTTCCGGCAGTGGAACTTCGCTAGCCCTGACCCCGCCGCTGCCGTGCGCGATTATCAAAGGGCGGTTCGCGACCTGCCCATTTCTTCCTACTACTGGATCGATTTGGCGACCGCGTACGAGCAAACCGGGAATGTCGGCAAGGCAAACGACGCGTTTGAGCGCGCCGGCGCTGAGTATCCCACTTCCGCTGAAGTGGCGTGGCAGTACGGAAATTTCCTCCTGCGTGAACACCAGGTCCAGAAGGGACTGCGGGAAGTACATCGCGCTGTCGCGGGCGATCCCGCTTTGATTCCGCTTGCGATCTCCCGGATCTGGATTTCCACTCACGATGTGAACGCGTTGCTTGACCGCGCCCTCCCTCGCACGACCAATGCCTATTTCCAGGCGCTGGACTTTTTTCTATCCATGCACGACGCCAACTCCTCTCTGACCGTTTGGACCCGGTTAACGAAGCTGGATCAACCCTTTGCGCTCGTGAACGCGTTTCCTTTCCTGGATGCACTGATCGCCGCCGACCGCGGAGCCGACGCAACAAAAGTGTGGCTCGAGGCGATTCACGCGAGCGG
>DASUJR010000255.1:0-13647 GCA_036279175.1 Candidatus Acidiferrales bacterium
GTGATTAGCTTCGGATTCCGATATGGAATTCCGTCGGATGCGGACCTTGTTTTCGACGTCCGCTTCCTGCCCAATCCGCATTTTATTCCGCGATTGCGGCCTTTCAGCGGGAAAGATCGCCGCGTCGCTGGGTACATTCGATCGTTCCCTCAGACGCGCCAGTTTCTGCGCCGTACTGAAGGTTTGCTTCACTATTTGATTCCGCATTACATCAATGAGGGAAAAAGCTATCTTACGGTCGCGCTCGGATGCACGGGAGGACGGCACCGTTCGGTGGCGCTTGCCGAAGTAATAGGCCGCAATTTGCAGCGCCATGGATACTCTGCCAAGATCGTGCATCGCGATCTGGAAAAGTCCGCGTCCTAGTGTTTACGCGATCGGGATTAGCGACTATGGTTCAGTGGGTGGATTCGTAATTGATGCAGCCGCTCCCAAAAAAAACTCAGCGGGAAGAACTGAAGCGCTTGCTGCGCTATTTGCGGCCGTACGTCGGCCTTACGCTACTTGGCGTTTTTTTGCTTGCGATCATGGGTGCGATCGAAGGCCTCGTAGCCCTGGCGATCAAACCGGCTTTGGATATCATCCTGCAGCCCGCTTCCAGAGTCGAGAAACTCACGCTCTTCACGGTTCCCGGGACCCATCACGCGCTGACCTTGAATGATTTCGTCCCCACGCGCGTTCACCATGTGTGGTCTGTTTTCGCCCTGGCGCTGCTGTTCCTGTTTCTAGTCAAAGCAGTCGCCGAATATGTGGGCGCGACACTCATTCAATACGCCGGCCTTTCCAGCATCACCGATCTGAGGAATCAGGCGTACGCCAAAGTTGTGCAGCAACCGGTAGGTTTTTTTGAACGCAACCCGGTGGGCCGCGTGATGTCCGCTGTGGTGACGGACATCGAACAGATGCGCGGGGCCTTTTCCGAATATTTCGCCGACTTTTTCCGGCAGATTTTCAACCTGTTTTTCTTCGTGCTCGTCATCCTATATCTCGACTGGCGCATGGCAATTGGGGCAGCAGTCGTCATTCCGCTGGTTGTCCTGCCAGTGAATAGATTCGGACGGAAGATCCGACGCTCGTCGGAGAAGAGCCGCTCGCGGATGGCTGACCTGAGCCATATCGTTCAGGAAACCATGAGTGGGAATCGCGTGGTGAAGGCGTTCGGCATGGAGCGTTTCGAAATCGGCAGATTCCAGCAGGCGGCCCGCAGCTTGCTGCGCGAAAACATGCGCTGGATCCGCGCTTTTGCCGCCACTTCGCCTCTGATGGATGTCTTGGGAGCAGTGGTGATTTCGATGATCCTGCTCTTTGCGCGCGGCGAAATCAAAGCGGGCCGTTTGCCCGATACCGCGGCATTTATAGCTTTCACGTACGCACTCTTCAAAGCCTATGAGCCGCTCAAGCGACTAGGAAACATTTATCAGCTGTTTCTGCAGGCTGCGGGAACGTCGGCGCAGGTGTTTGCATTCATCGATCTTCCGGAGGAAGTGCTCGACACTCCCGCCGCGAAGCCGCTGCCTCGCCTCTCACGCTCGGTCGAATTTGACAATGTCAGTTTTGCGTACGACAGTACCGGACCCGTTCTGCGCAGCATCGATCTCGACGTGCAGGCGGGCACTATGGTCGCCATCGTCGGTTCGAGCGGTGCGGGCAAAACGACGATGGTCAATTTGCTCCCGCATTTCTATACGCCCACTTCCGGCCACATCCGCGTCGATGGAATCGATCTGCGCGACGTCTCCCTACGCGCTCTGCGCGAACAGATGGCCATCGTCACACAGGAAACGATCCTTTTCAACGACACGGTTTGGAATAACCTCTGCTATGGCCGGCCGGACCTCAGCGAGCAGAAAGTTTTCGCCGCGGCGCAAGCTGCCCTGGCGCACGATTTTATTTTGCAACTGCCGCAAGGCTATCACACGGTTATCGGGGATCGCGGGCAGCGGCTTTCCGGTGGGCAGCGCCAGCGGCTTGCTATAGCTCGGGCTTTGCTCAAGGATGCCCCGATCCTCATCCTCGACGAAGCGACGTCCGAACTCGATTCGGAGTCCGAACTGCTCGTGCAAAACGCCTTGAATAATCTTATGATGGGCCGCACCGTGTTTGTCATTGCGCATAGATTGTCTACGATCCGTCGCGCCGATATGATCGCCGTTCTCGACAACGGGACGATCTGCGAGCGGGGCACCCACGAAGACCTCCTCACACGGGGCGGCGTCTACGCCCGCTTGTACGAAATCCAATTCCGTGATCTCGAGCCCGTCACGCGCGCGGAATCCTCATGACGGCCCGGACCAATTCGCAAACCGCCGCGCGGTCCGCGCACCAGGCCCACCCTCGCGGCCTTCGTTCGATGACGGGCTACGCCCAAGCCCGCGCCGTCGAAAATGGCTGGAGCTTGCGCGTCTCGATTCGCAGCGTTAATCACCGCTTTCTCGACCTGCACGTTCGCGTTCCGGAGGGTTTCGAACCCGTTGAGCCCGCCATGCGCCAGATTGTCCGGGAACGCGTTCGCCGCGGCCATCTTGACGTAACGCTGCATTACGAATTGCAGGGCGCAGCTGCCGTCGCCGTCAACGAGCAGGTCGCATCTGCTTATCTGCATACGCTCAATTCTCTGCGCGCGAAATTCTCGATCACCTCGGAGCCGGATCTCGCGGCGCTTCTGCGTTTGCCTGGTGTGATCGGGCCGCCCGCTGAGTCTCTCGATGAAGAAATGGCCAAGCTCGAAAGTGTTGTCACGGGCTGCCTCGTCGAAGCACTCGACAAACTGGATCACATGCGGGAAGCAGAGGCTCTTCATTTGCGCGACGATATGTCGGCGCTGTTGGAGAAGATCTCCGCATACGCGATTCAGATTGAGGAGCTTGCGGGTCGCGCACGCCCGCTCTTCTTGAACCGGCTGCAATCCCGTATCCGCGAACTGATCGGCGAGGCGCAGCTCGATCCTGCCCGCCTGGCGCAGGAAGCCGCGATTGCCGTCGAACGCAGCGATATTTCTGAAGAGCTTACTCGTCTTCGCAGCCACGTGCGGCAATTCGAGTCATTGCTCGTTTCCGGAGCAGACGTCGGCAAGAAACTCGATTTTCTTTTGCAGGAAATGCAGCGTGAAACAAATACGCTGCTGTCGAAAACTCCAGGAAATGAAGGCGAGGCGCTCGAAATCACGCGCCGTGGCCTTGAAATCAAATCGGAAATCGAAAAATTGCGCGAGCAGGTCCAAAACATCGAATGAGCCCGGGCGACCCGCTCGTGCTGATCGTCTCCGGGCCGTCGGGCTCCGGCAAATCGACGCTAGTCGAACGCGTCCTCGAATTGCCTGGCACAATGTTGTCTGTTTCCTGCACCACCCGCCCGCCCCGCAAGACGGAGAGCGAGGGCAAATGGTACAATTTTGTGCCAGAGGCCGAATTTCAGCGCATGATCGCGGCCGGCGAATTCCTTGAATACGCGCAGGTCTTCGGGAAGAACTGGTACGGCACACCGCGCAAGTGGCTCGACCAGGCGCGCGCGCTGAAAAAAGACTTGGTGCTCGAAATCGACGTACAGGGCGCGCTGCAAGTCAAGAGCAAGCTGCCGGGTGCGATTTCGGTATTTGTGCTTCCCCCGTCGCGCGCTGAACTCGAGCGGCGCATCCGTGCGCGCGGTCAGGATTCCGAAGACGAAATCCGCCGGCGGCTGGAGCGTGCCCGTCAGGAGATGTTGAGCTATAGTAGTTATGACTTCGCGATTATCAACGACAATCTCGAACGCGCCGGGCGGGAAGCCCAGGCCGTTGCGCTCGGGTCGCGTTGCCGCGTCGCGCGCAATGAGCACCGAATTCGCGAAATTTTGATGTCTTTCGGAGGCTGACCTTCCTATGGCCGTTCTAAAGCAGGCACCGGATAGCCAGTTTGCCTATGTAGTTGTCGTGGCGCGCCGCGCGCGGCAGTTGATGATCGGCGGCAGGCCGCTGGTGGACAACCCGCGTGCCCGCAAGAATACGCGCATCGCGGAAGAAGAACTTCAGAGGGGCATGCTCGAATACGAGATGCCCGAACTCCCGCAAGACGACGGTAGCGAAGGCGGCAAGCGGCGTAAATAGTGGCGCCGCTGACGCGAGACTCCCATGAAAATTGCGCTTGGCGTGACGGGGGGCGTCGCAGCTTACAAAGCTGCGGAGATCGTTCGGCGCCTGCAGCAGGAAAACCTGGATGTGCAGGCCATCATGACCTGCGCCGCCCGGGAATTCATTACTCCTCTGACGTTCGCCGCCCTCACCGGAAATAAAGTCATCACGGACATGTTTGGCGCGGATGCGGCGCCCGCAAACGTCGAAAGCGCTATCGAGCACATTGCCGTCGCCCAGCGTATCGATCTGCTGCTGGTCGCACCCGCGACGGCGGACATCATCGGGCAATTTGCCCGCGGCATCGCTGGCGACTTCCTCTCGACCCTCTATCTCGCAACGAAGGCGCCAGTCGTCATCGCACCAGCAATGAACGTAAACATGTGGGAGCACCCCGCGACGCAAGAAAATCTCGCGATCCTGCGCGGCCGAGGCGTCCATGTCGTTGAACCCGACGAAGGCTATCTTGCCTGCGGCATGACCGGTGCGGGCCGCCTGGCCGCAACCGAAACCATTGCCCAAAAAGTCTGTGATGTCCTCGGCCTTCGTAAAGACCTCGCTGGCCAGACTATTCTGGTCACGGCCGGTCCGACGCGTGAGGACCTCGATCCCGTCCGCTTCTTGACCAATCGATCTTCCGGAAAAATGGGATACGCGCTGGCCGAAGCCGCCGCGCGGCGAGGAGCGCACGTCATCCTGGTCAGCGGCCCTACCGAATTGCATCCACCCGAAGCAGCGGACTGGCTTCCGGTTCGCACAGCGGAGGAAATGCGCCGCGCCGTGCTGGAACATTCCCCTCACGCGAGCATGATCATCATGGCCGCGGCAGTTGCCGATTACCGTCCCGTTGTCGCTTCCAACGCGAAGATCCGACGCGCTGATGAGCGCCTGATCCTGGAACTCGACCCCACGCCCGATATCCTCGCCGAGATCGGCCGCGACAAGGGCAATCGCATCCTGATCGGCTTTGCTGCGGAGACAGACCACTTGGTTGAGAACGCTCGCGCAAAGCTCTGCCGCAAGGGCGTGGACCTTATCGTCGCCAACGACGTCACTGAGGAAGGCGCGGGCTTCGACACGGACACCAACATCGTCACACTCGTCTTCCGCGACCGCGAAATGGCCCTCCCCAAATTGAGCAAGCTCGACGTCGCAAACCATATCCTCGACCACGCCGTCGCTCTCGGCCGAAACCGATAGCTCTGCCAGTCTGGGGTGCCGCCGACCGAACGCGTCAGGCCCGATCCCAAATCCGGCTTCAATCAGTCAAATCTCTCATCCCTAGCCAGATCTTCCGGGGCGGTGTTCCCTGTGGTAAAGGCGATGGGCAGGACGCAGGGGTATGGATCGAAGGTCAGCGGGCATGCTAAAGACGCGGACAAAAATATAGGGGGCCTATTCAGGCCCCCTTTTTCGCTCTACCCCCAAGTTCCGGTTTCGGCGCGGCGAAACCGGCCCACCCCGGGATAAGAGACAGCCGATTCAGTAGATTGCACGCGTATTGCCACCTTTCCTGGCCTCCCCTCCCCCTCCCGGATGCACTGTATTTACAAGACTTACGTTCGAAATGTCACGTCGTCAGGGCGGTTTTACAAATTTACAATCCAGTTTCTTAGAGCCTTCCCGATTTTCCCTACATTCTTTGGAAGATCACAGCTCCTGCGCGGCCCATGTCAACGAGTCGCCGCCGGGTCGCCTCCACATCCTAGCGTTTCTAGACATTCAAGCCGCGCTAGACAAATCTTGCCCTCTCAAGTGTCTTATCATCGAGACCGCATCGTGCCGACCACTCGCGCTGTTGCCGCCGAAATCGAGGCGCTCTATATCCAGCACGGCCCGGCGCTTCTGCTCTTCGCCACGGCTATGATTGGCGACCGCAGCCGCGCGCAGGACGTGGTCCACCAGGTATTTCTAAGATTGATTGAGGAAGGAAGTCTGCAACGAGCCGCCAACAAGAGAGCCTACCTCTTCACGTGCGTCCGCAACGCCGCGCTCAATGATGGCCGCTTGGTTCGACGCACCGTATCGCTGGAACCCGACGAGCCCTGGTTCCAGGCGACCCGGCAAGATGTCGCTGCCGAAACGAGTCTCCGTCAATCGCTCATCGCGCTGTCGGATGACCAACGCCAGATCGTCGTGATGCACGTTTGGGGCGAACTGACATTCCTTGAAATCTCAGAACTTCTGGAGATCAGCCCCAACACTGCTGCCTCGCGGTATCGTTACGCTATTGCCAAACTTCGCGAGTCTATGTCGTGTAGGCGTCTCGCCAGCAAAGCTACCCAGAATTGCTCGAAGGAGAATCCGTGTGCTAAATCCTGATGAGACTCGTTTTGAATGTTACCTTGAGGAATTTCGTCCGCTTCCACCGGCGCCGCTCCCACTCAACGTACCCGCGGAAGCGTCTCGGAAGCCGCGCCACCTCGGGATAACGATATGGGCCACGGGCGTTGCGGCCATTTTAGCAATCGTCATCATTCTGCATTCTCGCGTAGGGCGCGTGGCTCCCGCCGTCCCGCATGCAAATTCGACGACTGTAGCCCCGGCGATTTCCCAGCCGCTCACGCTCGCCGCCGCAAATCGGGTGCTCGTCAACTCGGTGTCCATTGAGGCAGCATTGAATTCGCTGGAAGCCGCTTCGCAATCCTCTGCCATTACGGCAGGTAACGAGAGCGCGCTCGCCGTGCTCCGCCAGGAGAATCTAAACCCATGAACCGTCTACGTTCCACGCTGCTGGTGATTGTCGCTGCGCTCATTTCAGCAGGACCCGCTCTGGGCCAGACTACCGGGTCCGCCAATCGGAATGCAGCTCTGCGTTACTGGTCCGCATTTTCCGTGATGCAGGACTCCGCGATCACTGCCGATCAGGCCGCGGAATTGAACGCCGTCCTCGCCGGCCGCGCCGAGTACGACGACTCGAAATTCAGCGCGGTAGTCGAAAAGAACAAACTTCCGCTCGAAATCATGGCTCGTGCCACCAAGCTGCCGGATTGCGATTGGGGTTTGGACTACTCTTTCGGTGGAGACGAGCCCGTCGAATATGCCCGGAACGCGCTCGCCCTGGGGCGCCTGAACGTCTTATATGCCCTGCATCTGCTCAATCTAAAAGATGAACCTGCGGCCGTGAACGCAATCTCCGCTGGTCTGCATTTCTCCCATGATGTCGCCAACGGGGGCACGCTTTTCGCTACGCTCGTCGCGGATCAACTGATCACCGAGCATCTTCGCGCCGCCACGTTCGCCGTCCGCACGGCCAATCTCTCGGTGCCGCAACGGTCAACGCTCAGCAATGCCGTCGCCCGACTTGGCCCCGACGGCCTCGACTGGCGGTCCGCCATCGACCACGAATTTCAGGTGACCCGTACCCATTTTCCCGGCGACGCGCAGGCCGCAGCCGCAGTGCTTCGCATCGATCAAGCGTACGTGAAGGCCCTGCGCGGCCCGTCGGCGCTCGGTGCGGTGGATGACGCGATTCATGCCGCCCCGCCCGCTGTCGCCCGGATCATCCCGCTTCCACGCAGAGTCGTTGATGCCAAGCAGGCGCTGACGGCGGAAATCGCGCAGGCGCGCACTCTGCTCAAATGAAGTTCCAGAATAATGGCTTTGATCCCGCGAAGGTCTCGGCGAGATGGTCTCGCCGAGTTTGGTTTTGCTGAGTTTCGTTTTGCTAAGTTCGGCTAAATCCCAATTGCCGTCCGCACCGCCGACGCAATCGCTTCCGTCCACCGTTGTACGTCTTCTCCGCGTTCGGCTTCCACCATCACGCGGACCAGCGGCTCAGTGCCGGAATAGCGCAATACAACGCGCCCGCTTTTCCCGAGCGCATTTTCCGCATCTTTGAGAGCGCCCGCAACGCCTGGCATCGTTTCCAGCGGCGGTTTCGACCGTACCTTCACATTGACGATCTTCTGCGGAAAGATTTTCAGGTCCGCGACCAACCGATCCAATGGCCCTTCCAGCGCCACCAACGACGCAATTTTCAGCGCGGTCAGCATGCCGTCGCCTGTCGTCGCATCGTCCAAAAATAGAATATGCCCCGATTGCTCTCCGCCGAGGTTCGCCCCTATGCACTGCATCTCTTCCAAGACATAGCGATCGCCTACCGCCGTGCGCGCAAGCCTCAATCCCTCCCTTTCAAGAGCGCGCTCCAGTCCCAGGTTCGCCATGGTCGTTCCCACCACGGTGCCGCTTTTCAGTGTGCCGTTCGCCTTCATATACCGGCCCATCGCAAGCAGCACACCATCACCATCGACCATCTTTCCAGAGTCACTCGAAAAGATCGCGCGGTCGGCGTCGCCGTCGAACGCCACGCCCAGCGCCGCTTTCTCCTCCGCAACCCGCTTTTGCATGGATTCGGGATGCAGCGCTCCGCAATTTGCGTTGATGTTGCGTCCGTCAGGCGCGTCATTCATAACGACTACCTCCGCGCCCAGCGAACGAAACAGCTTCGGTGCCAGCTTGCTCGCCGCGCCGTTCGCGCAGTCCAGCACCACCTTGAGTCCCCCGAACTTCGCGCCCGGCAATAGGGCCGAGCGCAGCCCGGCGAGATAATCTTCGTGCAGTGCGGCGTTGCCGTCGGAGGGCGCAGACTTCGCGGCCGGCACGGTGTGGCTGTCGGACAAGATGAATTTCTCAAGCTCTGATTCCACCGCATCTGGAAATTTCATTCCTGACGATGAGATCAGCTTCACCCCGTTGTCGTGGTACGGATTGTGCGACGCGGAAATCACAACGCCGGCTGCGAACCCTTCGCGATGCACGAGCCACGCGACTCCTGGCGTCGTCAACACACCCGCCGAAATTGGCTCGGCACCGGCTGCCTCCAACCCGCTCGCAATGCGTTCGGTCATATGGGGGCCGGATTCGCGAGTGTCGCGGCCGATCAAAACGCGCGCGTGCTTTTTTCCCTTGCTCAGATAATTGCCCAGAGCGATGCCCGCCCGCACCAAAGTCGCGTCGTCGAGCGGATATTCGCCGGGAATGCCGCGTATGCCGTCGGTACCGAAGAGTTGCTTTGCCATCCCTCTAGTCCCCTATTGGTGTCGTTCTGATGCGGCGAGAGTGCTTGGAATCAACCTGCGTTCGGAGTGGGATTCCAGACAGGCATCTAACTCTCTGAAGTGCGCGCTAAAGCTACAGTGTACGCGTAAGCACATCATGCGCGCTGGACAGAACGTCTATGCTATCGTAACGGTCAATGCCCCTCGAAGAGATAAAGACCGCGAACGCAAGTTCCGTCAGTGCGCGTATCATCGCCGCCGGAATCGTAATCGCATTCTGCTATTGGGCATCGTCGGTGCTCGTAACGCTCCTTGTGGCTGTTTTGATGGCTTATTTCCTCGATCCAGTGGTGAGTTCGCTCGAACGGCTTCACGTCCCTCGCGCGCTCGGCTCACTCGTCGTTCTGCTGGTCACCGTTGCTCTCCTGATCGTCCTGGCATGGTCCTTGATCGACCGCGTCGACCAATTCGGAGCGGACTGGCCTCAATATCGAGCACCGCTCCGGTCAGTAGCCGGCACCATCCAGAAAAATCTCGATCTGTTTGAGGCGCGCGTGTCGGAATTAGCACCGGCCGAACCGGAAGCCCATCGCGGCCCGCGCGTTATTCAAGTGACGGAATCCCACTCGCTCCGTGACGCGATCGTTTCTCGCCTTGGCTCCCTGTATTCATTCGTCTTCGCTGTTACATTCGTGCCGTTCCTTGTTTTCTTTATGCTGGCGGGCAAACGCCAGGTCTGGCACGCGACCATGCAACTCTTTCCCGCGACGCAGCGAACGCAGGTGAAGCACACCCTCGCGGATGTGACGCACGTGTTGCGCAGCTATGTGGTCGGAACGGCGCTTGTCGGCCTTCTGCTCGTGCTCGCCAACTGGTTGTTTTTCTGGTCGATCGGACTCGATTTCGCCTTCCTTACGGCGCTTGTTTCCGGACTGCTGAACCTGGTGCCCTACATCGGAGTCGTCCTTGCATGGATGCCTCCTCTGCTGATCGGCCTGAAACAGTTTCACACGCCGGCTCCCTTTGTCGGAATTTTCGCCATGCTTATCCTCTTCCACATCATCGCCGCCAATTTTTTGATTCCGGCGCTGGTGGGATGGCGCGTCCGCTTAAATGCCCTAGCCTTAACCGTTTCGCTGCTTTTCTGGGGCTTTCTGTGGGGTGCTATGGGACTGATTCTCGCGATCCCGGTCACTGCGGTAATCAAGGTGATCTGCGACAACGTCGAGGCCTGGCAGCCCGTAGGCCGCTGGCTCAGCGCTTGACGCAACCTTCCTGAGGGCGTCCGGCTGAGACCGGCCGAACGCACGTTTAAGCCCGCCCAAGCAAAACAACGATCGCCACCCGCTTAGGCCATGTTCCCAAGCGAGTGCAAAGTCGAAATGAACGCTTCTAGTTCGCCACCACTCCCCACATCCTGGAAAAAGCGGATGGCGGCGATGCCAGCGGCACCGGCGCGAATGCAATCGTGCGCGTTGGATTTGTCAATGCCGCCGATGGCAATCACCGGAATCTGAATAGCGCGGCAGGTTTCGCCGAGGCGATCCAGGCCTTGCGGAGGGCCGAAGCTTCGTTTTGACGGCGTGTCGAAAACGGGACCAAAGAAAATGTAGTCCGCGCCGGCTTGTTCTGCCGCGCAGCCCTGCTCCACTGAGTGGCAGGAGGTGCCAACCGCGAATTCTCGTGGCGCGTTTCCCGCTCGACACCAGCGGACGACTTTTTCCACGGGAAGCGATTCCCCGCCCAAATGCACTCCCGCCACGACAGGCAGGCCCGCCGTCTCTGTTGCGAGAGCTACGTCGAGCCGGTCGTTAACGTAAACTCGGGCATGGTTTTCATGTCCTCTGCCGCCAAATTCACGAGCGTCTGCGACCACTTCTCGCGTCAACTCTAGCAATTGCCCGCCTGGAAGGTCCTTCTCGCGAATCTGAATCCAATCCACGCCAGCATCGATTGCCGGCCGTATTTTTTTGAGCAGCGCGCCGACAGGATCGGTACTCGCGGAAACACTCATTGAATGACGATCCGTGACGTAGCAAACGATCGGTTTGTCACGCTTGAGCACGCCCCGATTCTAACGCCGATTTTGTTACGCCTGCGTCTCGCGGCGTGACCGTGCACTCCAAGGCTGGTGGGAAATCGCTACGGTTCGCAGCGGCGCGAGTGACACCAAAACGCGGCGAGATGCCGACGGTACTTAAGAGCTACGTTCGGGTGACGACGGCGGTGGCACGGCTACGAAATGACTGGAGGGCCAACAAAACGTTCATTACGCCAAGTCCTGAAATGGCGCCGCGGAAAAATGCGTTCTTGATCAGGAATCCGAGCGCCGGGTACTGGAACAGGAAGATATTCATCTCCCACAAATCCGACCAGGGCAAAAGAATCAGCGCGAATCCCAGCTCAATCCAGATCAAGAGGAGGATCACGCGAAGAAATCGGTTCATCGTTAGAGACAGATTATGTGGGATTCCGCGCGCCGCCGCAACCCGCCTCGCCCGGCACATCTCCGAGTCAGTAAGAAAAAGAGAGATTCCTCGGTCGCGATCCTCGCCTTCCGGTTACTTGGTCCCGTCTTCGCCTTTTAGGTGGGGGATGCGGCGGAAAGCCGTGTCATTCGAACGAGAATCACGCCGAGTGCGAGTGCGTGAGCGGCAATCATCATATTGAGGCTGCCCATCAACTGGCCACGGCGTTCGAGGTCGGCGCGAAGCTCACCGTAGCAGCCGGCAGCATCGGAATCCGACGGAAAAACAGTTAGGGCGACCAGAAACGTCTCAATAGTGGGAGTTACAAAACGGTCACACCGGGGCGTGTCTCTGGAGGGAGGCGATGCGGTCGGCAACGTCGCGGTAATCGATGTTCATCGCGTAGACCTGCTGGAAGCTGGTGAGCGCGGATTTAGCCTGGCCGGCCGTCTCTTGCGCGACGCCGAGATCGTAGCGCAGCGCGAGTTCGGTTTCCTGATCGATCCCCGGTGTATCGAGAGCTCGCTGATACCAGTACGCAGCGATGTTGGGCTGCTGCTTGTCCATGAAACAAAGGGCCAGCAGCGTCGCGCAGTTCATCGCGTAGGGGAACGGCTTGCCTTTTTGAACGGCTTTCGCCACGCGCTGAAATTCGCTGACGCCTTCGTCGAGCAGTCCCATTTCGCGATACGCGATCCCGAGATTGTAGTGCGTCTCGAGATCCTCGTCTTCGCTTTCCATCTCGCCCAATTCGTCGCGGAATTCCTGGAAGATGCCTGCGAGTTCATCGAGTGCGCCCGCATTCACAGCTTCGGCAGCTTGCACCGGCCCGGCAGGCTTCACTTGTGAGGGAGCCTTCGCGCTGACTGCTGGTTTCGCAGGTGCTGGAAGATCGAAGACGATTTCTTCCGCTGCTTCACGTGGTTCAGGTTCAGGCTCGGGCGGTGTCAAAGGTTCCATGACGGCTTCCGCCGCTTGTGGAGCCTCGGCGGGCGCCTGCGGACCCGAGTGTTCGATTTCGGCAACCAGCTCGCGGATAAAATCGTCGGTCGTGAGCGGAGTGTGCGGCGACTGCTTGAATGCTGATGGCTCGGCGGGTTGAGCCTTGCGCGGCGCATCCCCGTTTACGTGCGCGCCGCTCACAGGCTGGGACGAAATCGGTTCTTCGGCCGCAGCGGGCTCGTGCAACTCCTCAATAGGCTGGATTTCATCGCTGGGCGTGATGTCAAATTCAGCGGGCTCGGCGTGGAGGACCGGCTCGGCCTCCTGCGCTTTTGCCTGTGGAGTAGCGGGCGCTTGTGACGCGACTGGCGTCGTTGGCGCGACTGGTTCCTCAGGTTCAACCGCAGGTTCCGCTTCGACGGACGGCGCCTGCTCGGCTTCGCGCGACATCGCCTCCCATTCGTCGGAGAGATCCAGCTCTTCGACCGATTCTTCCCGGCCGGACGAGACGGCACTCGCGCCGACCGGCTCAATGGGAGCAGCGGGTGCATGACTGGCTTCTGGAGCACTTACTGGAGCCTCGATCGCGAACTCCTGCGGAGCGGCTGGCGCTGAAGCCCCACCCTGTTCCGGTTCCGGCTCAGGAGCGGCGATGGGAATTTCGAATTCCACAGGCGCAGCCGTTTGCGCGGGAGGCGCGGCGTGTGCAACTTGGGCGGCAGAAACCTTGCTGACTGGCTCTGGAGCAGGTTCCGGTGCGGGCGGCGCTACCGGCAATTCGGCTTCGGGTATTCCAGCAACTCTCTGAAACCGCTTCCGGATCTCCGCAAAACGGTCGGCATTCGTCGTATCGTCGCGCTGACGATGAATCTGCTCGAGTAACGCTGCAGTCTCCGCCGTGCGACGCTCGTTGCCCCCCCCGAGATACAGATCGAGCAGACGTTCGAGTGAGGGCGTATGCCTCGGCGCGCGCTGCAATACAGTTTCAAGCAGCACCGTAGCCTTCTGCGTCAGCCCGTAGCTCGAAAAGAGGTCCGCGTCGGTGAGAGCCTGCGCGACGTAGCGCTGCGTTTCCTCGTCGAGGTCCTCCACAGCAATGGGAGCAGACGAACGCGTTTCCAATTCCTCGTCT
>DASUJR010000256.1:0-7710 GCA_036279175.1 Candidatus Acidiferrales bacterium
GCCATCGGGTTCTTTGATCGCGGACACTTCGTCCTTGGCGCGGTTGCTGGCGAGAAAGAAGTCCCGAAGACACGCGAGATGGAAGAACTCCGCCATCGGCTCGAATGGGCGGCTAGTCGCGGCGAAAACGTCTGGGCCGACCGGTACGAAGACGGTTGGCATGTGGGACCGGAAGAAACACGCGCGCAGTTTGCTCCCTTTCTCGAAGAGCATGAGTACAACGGCGTATATGTGTTGCCGTTGCGCGATGACCAGGGAGCGCTCGGCGCTATCGCACTCCTCAGCAGCGATGCCGACTTCCTCACAACAGCCAACAAGGAAACGCTTGCCATTTTGACCAACCAGGCGACGGTCGCCGTCCGCAACGCCCAGCTCTATCAGCAAGTCCCGCTCGCCACGTTCTTGCAACCGCTCGCACATCGCAAGCGGAAATTGCTCTCATTCATTCCGCCGGGCCGTACCCGCCAGTACGCGGAGCGCGGTTTGATGGCCGCTGTAATTCTCATCCTGGCTCCCTGGCCATTGCGCGTCGGTACTGACGCTACCGTCGTGCCCGCGGAACGGCGAATCGTCAGTTCCATTCCCGGCGGCATTGTGGACCGCGTCTATGTTCGCGAAGGCCAGCAGGTGCGGCTGGGGCAACTTTTGGCGCAGCTCGACGTCAGTGATGATCAGATGAAGCTCGCCCGGGCAGAGGCTGACCTTGCGCAAGCGCAGCATGCCATCGCGGCTGCCGAGTTTCGCAACGACCCGGCAGCGGCTGCCGCCGCGAGAATTCAGTCCGAAATGCACGCCGCGGAAGTTTCGTTCGAGCAGCAGCGTCTGAACGACGCGGATCTGCGCGCACCCATCCAGGGCGTGATCGTCACGCCCAAAGTGGAACAGAAAATTGGCACAATGTTACGCCCCGGCGAAGGCTTTTGCGAAATCGTCGATAACCGCCACATGGCCGCCGAGATGAGTGTCCCGGAAACGGAACTGCCGCTTCTTCGACCGGGCAATCGCGTCGCGTTAAAACTGAATGCTTATCCTTCCGTCACTTTCTCGGGCACGGTTGATCAGATTGGTGCGCTGGCTAAATCCGACAGTGGCGACCAGTATTTCTTGGTCCGCGCGATTTTCACGAACACCGGCGAACGCGCACATGACGGAATGGTAGGCCGCGCTCGCGTATTGGCGGGAGGTGGCTGGCTTCAGAGCGGCTGGTACCCGGTCGGCTACGTTGTCCTTCGGGCGCCATTTCGCTGGATTTGGGAAAAGTTGTGGTCGTGGTTGCCCTAGGAAGTGAAAGATGAGAACGCGAAAACTCGCTTGCCTATGCGCAGGAGCAATGGTGCTGATCGCATCCGGTTGTGGAACTGCACCGGCTGTCTCGGGTGGAAATGATGTAGTCGCAGCCGACCCCGCACCCGCTTCAGCAGCCGCTACGTCCGCCACATCACGCCCTGCTCCCAACACGCCTGCCTCCACCGACATTCTCAGCGTTCTCTCTGTCGAGCATCAGGTCGACGTGGCTGCCGAGCGCGACGGCCGTGTCCTGTCGATAGCCAGAGACGAAGGCAGCTCCGTCCGCGCAGGAGACGTTCTGGCTCAGTTCGATGACCGCGATCTGCAAATGGAGCTGATCAAGGCGCGGGATGATCTTCGCGTGTCGCAAAACAATGTTCAATATAAGGAAGCGGAACTCAAAGCGAAGAACGCAGCGCTCCGTCGTCAGCAGGAACTTCGGCACTACGGCCTTTCAAGCGAAGCCGATCTCGAGCAGGCCGAATTCGAAGCCAAAGGCGCCGAATACGATCTCCACGGTTGGGAGGCCCTCGCGCAAAGCGGCGAGGCAGCAGTTCGACAGATCGAGATCGAAGTCGATCAGATGCACATTCACGCGCCGTTTTCCGGCGTCGTCGTCAGCCGTTACATCCGCCAGGGCGACGCCGTGAAGAAGGGCGACAAGTGCTTCCGCGTGAGCCAGCTCGCACCGCTCGAAGTGCGTTTTCAGATCCCGGAATCATCGCCTCGGCGCCCCGCACGCGGCGCGCCGGTGACGCTTTCGACCATATCGGCACCCGCGCGTGAGTTGACGGCGCGAATCACCAAGATCAGCCCGACGATCGATCCCGCCAGCGACAGCTACGACGTCGTGGCACAGCTAACCACCGGCCGCCAGTCGGGTTTGCTCCCGGGAATGGCTGTGCGCGTACATTGGCCGGCTGCTTCGGTATCCCGGCCCTGACGGACATTCCGCATGCGTTTTGGCCCAACCAGCCTTCGATTCTCGAGCATCCTTGCCAAAGGATTGCGCCGTCCGAAGCTGCGTTCCGACATTCGTATCAGCGAGCAAATCATAGCTGGCGAAAAGAGCTGCGTCGTCAAAATTCCGGAAACCAATTCCTACAACCGTTACGGCGCCACCGAGTTCGAACTGCTCACCTTATGTGACGGCACTCGTACTCCCGCCGAAGTTACGGAAGAAATGAATCTCCGCCATCCAACGGAGCCGCTCGCCGAATCCGAAGTGCTTGATTTCCTCGATAGCGTCGATGCTGAGATGTGGGAACGGACCGTCGGCGAAAAGAACCTCGCCGTCCTTCAGCGCATCCGCGACGAGCGCAGGAGCCGCGTCGACCAGTCCAGGATCTTGTACATCAGCTTCAAAGCATGGGACCCGAACAATTTCCTCGCCAAAATTGATCCCTATCTCAGCTGGATGTTCACGCCGCAATTCGTCTTCGCCTCATCGCTTTTGTTCGTCATATGTATTTATTTGATTGTGGGCGATTGGTCGCGCATCGCGGCGGACACTCAGGCGCTTTACACCTTTCAGAATAAGACCGCTTACGATATTTGGGCTTTTTGGATTCTGCTGCTCGTGGTCGGATTCATCCACGAGTGCGGCCATGGTCTTACCTGCAAGCACTTCGGCGGTGATGTCCATCAGATGGGATTCCTGCTCATCTATTTCACGCCTGCTTTCTTCACTGACACTACGGACATTGTCCTTTTCCAGCGCGGCGCTCATCGCCAGTGGGTGATCTTCGCTGGCATGTGGATCGAGCTCACTATTTGTGCGGTCGCTTCCGTCATTTGGCATTTCACCCTGGCCGGATCGTTCGTAAACGATCTGGCATATAAGGCAATGCTCCTCAGTGGCATTCAGGGAGCGCTCCTCAACCTGAATCCTCTCATCAAGGCAGACGGCTACTACGCATTGGCCCAGTTCCTTGAAATCGACAATCTGCGCGAGGATTCCTTCACCTTCCTGCGCGCGGCCGCGAGCAAATATCTGCTCCGGGAGCCGATCGATCTCCCGAGCGCCAATCGCCGGCTGCGCCGTATTTATACCGTGTTCGGCCTTTTGGCCATCATTTACAGCACTCTGTTAATCCTCTTGGTTTTGTCGTGGGCGAAGAACGTCATGGTTGAGAAATTTGGCCCCTGGGGATACCTGGTCACGCTGGCGATCGTCTATCTGTTTGCCCGCAAAGGGCTTCGCAAAGTGACTCCAGTCGTCCGCGCGTGGTGGCGCGAAAAGAAGGAGGTCTACATGCGTTGGAAAATGACTCGTCTGCAACAGATCGGGGCTCTGGCGCTGGGTGTAGTCCTTCTCGTTCCGCCATTCCCTGCCACCACTACGTCCGATTTCACGCTCGAACCCGGAACCGACGTCCACGTCCGCGCCACCGTTCCCGGGCAAATCCAGCAGGTGTTCGTCCACCAGGGTGACATCGTACGCGCGGGCCAGCTCCTTGCAATTCTGGCGAATCCGGCGCTTACGACTACCGAAACGATCACTGCCGGGCAACTTGCCGACGCAACCGCGCGGCTCCGAACTGCGCAGCAGAATCCCGACGCCCTCAATCCGGCAGCCGCAATCCGTGAGCGCGAACGTCTTGGGAGGGAGCTTGCTATCGCTCACCGTAGTGCGGCACAGCTTCAGTTACGAGCTGAACATGAAGGGATCGTAACCACTCCTGCCGTTGCCCAAAAGGTGGGCCAATTCCTCTACGCTGGAGATGAATTCTGTCGGATTGTCGATCGCCGGCAAATGAAAGCGCGTATTTTGGTGCGCGACGGTCAGCTCATTGATGTCCACACAAATCAAGCGGTGCGGATGAAGGTCATGCCCTTCCCGTATCGCACCTACGCGGGCCGAATCGACCGCATTGAACCCGCTGCGGCTCCCGACCGACCTGTCTCGCAGCCGGCGCGCCTCGAGCGGCTTGGCCAGGACCTGACGAACTACTTCGCCATCGAGGTCGAATTCCAAAATCCGGACGCGTCATTACGGGAAGGAATGACTGGAACGGCAAAGATCTACACTGGTCGAGCTTCCATCGCACGACAATGGGGCCGCCAGCTCTCGCGGTGGGTGCACTCGCAGGTGTGGTAGCACAGCCAACCAGGCGTTCTGATTTGGAGAAAAGATCGAAAGGCCGCCCGGCGGAGGCGATGTTTGATTCTGAATCGCTGCCCGGACCGAAACAACTGCGGCTCATGAGGCGAACCCCGAGCTCTGCGGGGCTCGTGTGGCAGTCGGCTACTGCGTTGGTACTCTGCGCAGCATCCCTACCGTAACCGTCAGGGTTTCCTGTTTCTCGATCTTCTTCGCCGCCTTCAGCTTCTTTGCCGTCGGTTTACCGTGTTTTGATTTTCCTGCCACGCTTGGCTCCATGAATTCCTGAACTGAACTTGAGCCTGGCGGTCGTCCCTCGTCTCCTTGGGCCGCCCGCCAGGCTGTTCGTGGCGCTACCGCGCCAGTGAGCGGGAGAGTGTCTGTTTCTTTTCCACTTTCTTGCCCTTTGCCAGCTTCTTGCTCTTTGCCATGCTCGTCCACCTCTTTCCTAAAATCGGCCTTCCGGCCGGCCCATAAAAACGCAAGCAACCAATCAATTTCCCCGCAGCGCTGGCGCGTTCGGTGCGGCCTCACTTCCTGCCGCGGCGTCGGCTGACGTAAGAAATTCCACGCCCCTCGCCTCACCGTCAGACGAGGCCCAAGTTAAGGCCCTATTGGTAGGTCGCATTAATCTTGGTGAAATTCAAACTAAGACTCTCGCTCGGAGCCACACCCTTCAACGTCTGCGTCTTTTGCAGTTTCTTGCCGGCCGTCAACTTTTTTCCGCGCTTGGCTGCGTTCTTGGAGCTCTTTTTCATCTGGGTTCTCCCTTTTATGTTTGTTTTAGCGGCTGGGTTCGCCAGCGGCGTGGTTGATGACCTCATTGGTTCTATAGCTTGCCATTCAGCTGGGGTTCAGCGGGGCTGTCTCACTATCAGACCGCGATATCGAGACTACTGGACTCTCATCATCGGCCGGATGCTCTTCAGCGTCTCCTTCTTCTCCAGCTTCTTGCCCTTTTCCAGACTCTTTGCTGACTTGATCGCTTTCGGTGTGTTCGCCATTTTCCCCTCCGAGTTCTTGTTGCGCTTACTTCGCGCCTTCGATGCACTGGCTTCTTGCAAACGGTGCGCCAAAGTCGGCCCGGCCACGGCCGCGCTGTACTCCGCTGACAGCAAGGCGCTTAAGTCACAGCCGCACCTGGGCCACACCATACGGCCCGCGGGGAGCCGTTGAGTTTTTCGGGCAATATTTAATTTTTCAACATCTCGCCGCCCGCAGCGCTCCCGTTACGGCACACGCCAGCACGCCGCCTTCGTTCGAGAATGACGCGTCCTGGGGGAATCGCAAATTCGTTCCTTCTGGCTGCCCCTGGAATGTGCCCTCCCGTGCAATACGTTTCTCTTGCTTCCGGATTTTGCCTCCAATCGGAATGCAATAGAATAAATAGCGCTATGGCACCGCCGGCCATCGAAATCGACAATCTGACCAAGGACTACGCCGTCGGCTTCTGGCGCAAACGCATGCGCCGCTCCCTCGACCACCTTTCTTTGCAAGTACAGGAAGGAGAAGTCTTCGGCTTCCTCGGTCCCAATGGCGCCGGCAAGACCACCACCCTCAAGTTGCTGATGGGCCTGATCTATCCCACCGAGGGCACCGCGCGAATCCAGGGCCGCTCGATCGACGACGTGGCCATGCATGCCGACATCGGCTATCTGCCCGAGCAGCCTTATTTCTACGATTACCTCACCGCTCGCGAGTTGCTCGATTATTACGCACGCTTTTCCGGCTTCTCGCGCCAGCAGCGTACCGAGCGCGTCAACCGTTTCCTCGAACTCGTCGGCCTCACCGCTGCTGCCGACGTGCAGCTTCGCAAGTTCTCAAAAGGCATGCTCCAGCGGGCGGGCATCGCCCAGGCCATCCTCCACGATCCCAAAGTCGTGTTTCTCGACGAGCCCATGTCCGGCCTCGACGCCATCGGCCGCCGCGAAGTCCGCGACATCATCGTCCGCCTGAAAAAAGAGGGCCGCACCATCTTCTTCTCGACGCACATCCTCCCCGACGCTGAAATGCTCTGCGACCGCGTCGCCGTCCTCGTCAACGGCAAGCTGCAGGGCGTCGGCGCGCCGGGTGAAATCGTCTCCATCGAAGTGCAAGGCATGGAGATTCTGTTCGAGATGCCGCAAGGGAGGCCCGTCCCCGCTGGGCTCGCGTCCACGGCCGAGCAAATGGGCGCCCGTTACCGCATCGAAGTCGCCGAATCGGGACTCTACGGCGCACTCGACCTGCTGCGCGACGCCGGCGCCAGAATATTGTCGGTGGCGCAGGTTCGTCCCACACTCGAAGACTATTTCCTGCGCCTGGTCGGGCGCGAAGCCGCCGCACCGCACGCCATGGAGGTGGTCACGCGATGAGCGCAACGGCCAGTGCTGTGGGTGCCACGCCCGGCGCGGTAAGCTCCATTACGAAGGTCGTAGCCGTCAACACGTTCCGCGAGGCCGTCCGCGACCGCGTCCTCTACAACCTGGTCTTCTTCGGCCTGCTGATGATCGGCGCCGCGATCCTGATGGGACAGATCTCCATCGGCATTCATCGGCTCGTCATCGTCAATCTCGGCCTCTCCGCCATCTCGATCATCGGGCTCGTCATGGCCGTCTTCATCGGCGTGGGGCTGGTTTACAAGGAAATCGAAAAGCGCACTCTCTACACGCTGCTCGCTCGTCCCGTGAAGCGCTGGCAGTTTCTGGTCGGCAAATACGCCGGGCTGCTGCTCACGCTGCTGGTCAATACGTCGTTCATGACGCTTGGCCTCGCCGCCGCGCTGTACTGGGTCGGCCGGCCGTTCGTCCGTTCCGACCTGACCGTTCTCGTCGCCGTCTATTTCATTCTGCTCGAACTCGCGCTCGTTACGGCTCTCGCGCTGTTCTTCTCCTGTTTTTCCAGCCCCATGCTGTCGACGCTGTTCACGCTGGCCATCTACATCACCGGCGTTTTCGCCGCCGATATCCGCGACTTCGGCCAGCTCACCAAGAGTCCTCTGATCGAAGGCTTCACGAAGTTCGTGTACTATCTCGTGCCGAATTTTCACAACTTCAACGCCATCGAAGCCGCCGGCCACGCCCAGTACATCCCCGGCAGCCTCATCTGGCAGAACACGCTCTACACCATCCTCTACGCGGCCATCGTCCTCATCGCCTCCTCCGCGATCTTCTCCCGCCGCAATTTGAAGTAAGCATTGACATTACCAATCGACGCACTCCAAGCGTGACAAGGCGTGCCGATTTGCGCGGAGGCCGAATGCGTCCAAGCTAGACGCGAGTCTTGAAAACAGTTGCGGCTGTTCCCATAAGATTCTGACGTGTTATCTCTGCGGCGAGAAA
>DASUJR010000257.1:0-8950 GCA_036279175.1 Candidatus Acidiferrales bacterium
AAGGAGACCCGGTGCTGCTGGAAGATCAGGACCGGACGCGCTGGAATCAGCCGCAGATCGAGGAAGGACTATCGCTGACACACGCGGCCATGGTTGCGGCTCCGGGTCCCTTCGCGCTGCAGGCTGCAATTGCCGCTGTCCATTGCCGGGCGGTGCGCTCCGTCGATACCGGCTGGAACGAGATTCTTCGCCTTTACGACCTCTTGGAAGATGTGCAGCCTTCGCCGATCGTGTCGCTAAATCGAGCCGTAGCAGTTGCTATGACGGCAGGTCCAGACGCGGCCCTCAAAATTCTGGACGAGTTGGCCGTTCATGGCAACCTCGAGAACTATCACCTGCTGCACGCTGCCAGGGCTGACCTCCTGCGCCGCAGCGGACAGATGCAGCGGGCGGCAACCAGCTATCGTCGTGCGCTCGAGTTGGCAGGAAACGACCGGGAGCGCAGATGGCTGGAGCGGCGGTTACGCGAAGTCACAGCGGGACCTTTTTAGAGGCCGTCAGTGCGTCGGCCTGGTGCTTGGATCACTGAATCTTGAGCGGATAGGAATACCAGTCATCCTGCCCGCTCAGTTCGGTGAGGAGAAAAATAGCTTCCGGTCTAGACGCAGCACTGCTCGTGCTGCCAGCGACGGCTTGAATACTGGTCGGGTTTGGTCGAGAGCTTCGACCGCGCTGCACCACTGAAGGAGGGGAGAGCGGATGCATAAGCGGAATTCTTGCCCAGGCACGCATTCGGATCCGACTCCTAGCTGAATGAGTGCCACGACCTGTTGTCATCATTCCAACTTTGTTCCAGGCTGTTCTGACATGCGGGTCAAGTCACGCGCATCCCAACGTCCTCCGCGAGATCCTACTACTCGCTGGGCTCAAATCATTGTGGCGTCAAGAGCTCTTACTGGTCCACGCTGACCCAGAGTCATCCGTTACAGTCCACCGGGTGAGCGAAGAGTCGTGTGGGGTAATTGTGATACTCGGTATGTGACGAGGGCGCTGGAACTCATAAAGCTGCACCTCAGGAATCATTGTCGGGTTGAGCTGTTGTCCGACAACTACTCCGCCTGGAGCAGGGCCAGCGTAGAAGATGTGCCATCGGCGAGAATCTGGATAGCGGACTGCTGCAGCTTCAAACATCTCCCTTGCCTTGCGGGCCAACTCGTCCAGTTGGGCTTTGCTCTTCAGCCAGCCAGTTGACATATCGGGGACAGAACATCGATAGACCACACGGTCCTTTCCAGTGGCATCCACGGTCGCTGAGGCGTCCACAGGAGCGGACAATTCAAACATGAAGAAAACTTCTGCCGACGCTGAAATAGATCCGGCTGGCCCCGCGACCACGGGCGTTGTCAGCCCTTCTGAGTTCTTAGGCCAGATCCATGTCGCCTGGTCCCGATGATATTGAAAGCCACGGACATTGAGCCGATTGGTCAGCAGATATCCGGCGTAGACACAAGCTGAAACCGGAGCAAGCGGAAAAACCGCGACGCGAGAGGCGACTGCATCGCTGTTTGCGATCAAGGCATGAATCTGTGTCTTCAGGTTCTCCTGTATCGAACTCCAGGGTTCGCGCGCAGCGGAGACCCTGATTTGGAGCACGCCTGCGTCCTGGTCCGGCGACAACGCCTCCGCGATGCTCGTTGCATCGAATGGAAAGTCTCCCTGCAGCCGCAACACATTCCAGCGGAGATTGGTGAATCCCCGCTCGGGAAGCGCAGTGCGAACCCAGGCCTCATGATTGGCTTTAATTTCGAGAAGACGTTCGCGCGGATAGCGGAGTTTCAGCGTGTCCACTGTCCGGTGACAATTGCGGCAGAGAAGAATAAGGTTGTCGTAACTATCTCGGGCGCGCATATCGAGTTCGAGATGCGCGCGCGGCCCTGAATTGCTTGATGCGGCTATGTGCCCCATTTCTCCAATTACGCACACTGGGTCGTAATCATCTTCTGTCACGAAGAGTTCGATGCGGCAGTGAGCCATAGCGCAGCGGCCAGCCGCTCGTCCCCACAAGAGCTTCAATGTCTGGGGATCATAGTAGCGCGTACTCTTCGCTGCGTTAGGCTTGGCTTCGCCGATGGGATTCTGCTTCGGGGTGCGTCCCCTCGCCTTCCCAGCTTCCAGTTTGTCGCCAGACTTCATAGAACCTCAACCATTGCGATATCCATGGCATGATCGTATCTGCGATAAAGTTACCCGGCGTCCACTCCTCGGGTCGATGCACGCAGATATCCATCTGACCATTGGAATATACATGCGGTAGTCGGACCTTGCCTTCTGCGAGTTCCAGTTTTGGGCTCAGCACGGCGATGCGAGGACGACGTCCAAGTGTGTAGGAGACCTCGATGCGATAGGTGTCGCTTAATGGATGCGGCCACCAATCTCCGGTCCAGACAACTCGGCCTCGCCTTAAAGCGACAGCGAGGCCTGGAAACTTCGAGCGCATACGGCCAATCTGTTGCGCCGGCGTAAGCTGGATGCGCCTTTGATGAAGCTCAGAGCGAGCCATGGTTGGTGTTGTGAATCATAGGGGATACAGACGCCGCGACTGGAACGATCCGTCCCGTCGCCGCAACGCCTAACAAAGAATTACTGCGATCCGCCTGCATCATTCTCGCTTCCCGCAGGATCGCTTCATCGATCACCTGGCCAAAGACGCCTTTTGCAAGCTTGCCCGGATTGGCCTGCGTGGTGCAGACCGCACGCCAGGCCTCAGCGAATTTACGGATTCCGTCGTTGAACGCAAGATACGCTGCTGGGCAGGAGTCCCAGCGTTCGCTGAAATCCTCTTCCAAATGAACTGGGTTCGGCACCGACAATCTCCTGCCCTGCGCATGCGCCGCATCCAGCCGTCCGACAATTCCGTCCAGGACCTCAAGCAGAGCCGTTGATATGGATTGCTCCCCTGTGTACAAGTCGGCCGCCAGGGTCGTGAGAACGATCGAGATCGGTGGATACTCGGAGTTCGCATAATGGATATCCCGCCACCGCTTGAGGAGTTGAACAACCAGCTGCAGCATGGTTTTTTCTTCCGTCGCCTGCAACGCAGGCAGCGGCTCGACGGTAGCTTCGGCAACGATCAACGCCTTGCGAGTGTCGCTGAACTTCACAATGATGCGGCGAGACGCGTTCTTGAACCACTCCGCATAAGCGATTGGATTGCTCGGCTTCCAGTTGCGGAGATCGCGATCTGGAACCTGGATGCAGGTGCCACCGTTATAGTCGTCGCGGCACGCCGGGAGAATATCGAGCCAGAACTCATCTTTGTACTCGATGCGAATGCACCGATTCTTCTTTGTGACCATGCCTCCATAGACCCCATGTTCACTAAAGAGCTTGAACATGTTATCGAGGAGAGACATCGGATTGACTTCGGCATGAGATACATCGATCTCGCAGACAAGATCCAGATCGTGCGGGGTGTCGATGGGCTTCACAGTCGTCCGAAGCCGCATCGAGCCTTGGGAATAGATCTCCGAATCCCAAAATCTAAATGGGCTATTGGCGGCGCTGATTACCTTCGCTATCGAATGGTAGCGGTCCTCCGCCTTTTGGTGCTGCGTCGGAGAAAGTTGGAGGTTGTCACAGACATCAAAAAGCAAGAGATCCAACGCATCTGTACGAACTGCCAAATCGGTCATCGCCATTTCATCTCCATGTGCGGAGCTCTCGCTGTCTGCGCGTCCGCATTACTTCGTAATCAGCATTTGTTCTTTCACTGTGGTGCCGATGTGCCTCCCCAGGCAATCCTGTCTTCTTTTTCTGCTGGCGCTTTTACAAATCTGCTTTATGATGCTGGTGGGCATCACAGGTAAGACGTATTGCATCAGATACAATGTGTCTTATCTATAAGACAGTGAATCACGGTCCTTGGCTCCCGTCAAGGAGATATTCGCTTTGGGAGGGCGGATGGCTCTAACGATCGCCGATTTCGGTCGTTTAATGGCAAAAAAGAGGGGTAGTCGCGGGGTTCGCGCCGCTGCGCTGGATGCAGGCGTCAGCCCGGCTACTTTCTCACGGGTGGAGAACGGCCATATGCCGGATTTGCGCACGTTTGCGAGTCTCTGTAAATGGCTCGACCGCGACCCCCGCGAGTTCCTGGGCATGGAGACAAGCGAAGCGCCCGAGAGACCCCGTGCGGTCGTTCACTTCAAGAAGAAGAAAACCGTCAGAATTGAGACCGCAAAAGCCCTTGGCGAACTTATCCTCGCAGCTCAAAGAGCCATCCTTGCAGCTGAAGATCTCGTTGGTCGGTGATCGGTGCGTCGCGGGTTCAAAGCACAGGCGGAACGCAGTGCCGCCGCCGCTAGAGCAGCTTTGGGGTTACCCCCGAATGCGCCGATTGACCCCTGGGCTTATGCCGCGCATCTCGGCGTTCGGGTTCTGGAATTCGCCAAACTTGGACTGCCTGCAAAAGAGACCTCCCAACTTACCGTGATCGATGGTGACAGCTGGTCCGCAATGACGCTGCAGCAGGATGGAGTTTTCGCAATCGTACTCAACCCAGCCCACGCCATCACCCGGCGGCGCAATGACTTGATGCACGAACTCGCGCACGTTGAATTGGAGCATACGCCGGCGCGCGTCGAAGTCTCGCAGACGGGCTTGTTGTTGCTCAGCGATTATTCCGATGAGCAGGAGCAGGAAGCTGACTGGCTCGCCGCCGCCCTTCTATTGCCTCGCGATGGCCTCATACAGCTGCGTTCCGCACGTCGCTCCACACCGGAAATTGCAAATCTCTACGGCGTGAGCGAAGCCCTGTGCGAGTGGCGACTGCGCATGACAGGCGTCGATGTTCAGATGCGGAGAGCTTATCGATGAGCGAGACAAAGCTGCGCTTTGGATCGCACTGAGTACGAACAGCACGAACGTATGAGTCCCTATCAAGTTGTCGGTTGGCGCCAAATCGCCGAGTCGTAAACTGACCACATGTTCGAGGGCTCCCCGGCTCAATGAGCGCTTCGCCCTGAAGGCATCACCCTAGAGTCATGCAGGAGAGGCGGCGGACACAATCCGACGTTCGCTCCCTATCCGAAACCGCTCATGTATGCATGAGCGGTAGATTTCTCGGAAGTCGGCCACTCAATATCCAGTAGAACGGTGAGTAGTTGATGTACGGGGCGGATCTGTCCCAGCTTATCCCAAGATATGACCACTCAGCTCCCCGCCAGTCTCCTTCAAAACCGCTCGCCAAACCTTCTTCGCCGGGATCACGAAGTCGGCGATCGGAACCCGGCTCTGAGGATTGGGCGCTAACTCGAAGTCGAAGCCGAGAGCTTGGCAGTGGCACATCACATCGGCGTAAGATCCCAGAATCGCGGAGATTCCTCTTGAGCGCCTTTCAAGGAACGGCATCGTCGTGACATTGTTGCCGCTCGCCTTCACGATGTTGAATCTCGGTTCGTTTTGTCGCCCGACGATCATTCCCGTTCCTCTATCCAGCAGCAACTGGTAAACCCCAAGGGGGTAAACAGCTTTCAGGAATCGGGGCGCGTCGCTCGCTAACTGCGTCCACTTGTACGACAGTGCCGCGCCATTGATTGCTATCACGAACCCATCGTTCTTATGAATGATGCCGTCTCTCAAATATCCTTGGTATTTCCTATACTTTTCCGAGACCGCGTTGGCATAACGAAGCACGATCTTCTCCTCGGGGATCCTGCCAGAGCCGTCCGGGTTCGGCTCCACTACGGAATCTGGGCGGCCGGGATCTCCATTGGTCGCGACCACGGCTTCCACCCAAACGCGGCTGCCGTCACGCTCGAGGAGGATATCCGGGCCTGGTTTGGGGCAAGACAAGACTGAGCCTTGTTGGTTTGCGAATTCCTGTAAGGCGCAGGTGAGATACATCTCCCAGAAGCGCGGATGGAAATCGCGGCGAATCTCGGTCAGAAAATGCGGATCGGCAAAACTGCGAAAGCGGTCCCAAAGGCTTTCAGAAAACTCTCTGGCCGGTTCGGTCCATTCGTTCTTCAGATCACGCAGGCTCAGGTAGATGGGATCACCCGCTTCACCGGCGGAGAACAAGCGGACAGACATACCAGCAGGTTACAGCGCTCCTGGGTTACGCATTATCGCCGAAGCACTTCGATGCGTGGAGATTGATGGCGAGCTCATCGTGGAACTCCCTCATGCCGACCTTCACTGTTTCCATGACCACTGCCCACGTACCAATTTTTCGAGCCCGCTACTGGGCGTTGTCTGCGCATCCACCCGCATCGCGCAAAGTCCATTAAATTGCGCAATTAAAGTTGCGCGATTAGGTTGAATCTTGCGCGATTTAGTGGTTTAATTGCGCGATAAGGAAATCGCGCAACAAAAACAGAGGGAAGTATGCCCAAACGCCTTCGGCAGGAAGATCTAGCTTCGGTCATAGACATCGTCCGGCAAAATACCAAGGGCGCGCGTAGGAGCGATATTGCTACAGCGCTCAAAAAGGTGCCGCAACGAACCCTCCAATATTGGTTGAAAAGTCTCGTTGACGAAGGAAGACTCACACAGGAAGGCAAGGGACCAGCGGCACGATACCGGGTTCCAATTGGAACAAAGGAGCAAAAAGAAACTCCCGTACAGCGAGCGAGGACAGAAGAAGAAAAACCAGAAGAGGTGGCGCTGCCTCTTTCCGCTGAAAGCGGGAAGATACGCGAATATTTGCAGCAACCATCCGCCGCAAGGAAAGCCGTTGGGTACAACCGGATTTTTCTTGACGGCTATCGACCGAACACAACTTTCTATCTGTCGCCGAAAGAACGGACACACCTGGCAGAAGTCGGTACGACAAAGGCCGGCGCGGAAGCGGCGGGAACCTATGCGAAACAAATTCTCAATCGATTGCTGATTGACTTGTCCTGGAATTCAAGCCGACTGGAAGGCAATACCTATTCCTTGCTCGATACCCGCCGCTTAATTGAATTCGGAGAAGCGGTAGAAGGTCACAACAGGCTGGAAGCTCAGATGATTCTCAACCACAAGGACGCCATTGCGTTTCTTGTAAGCGCCGCGGATGAGATTGGCTTCAATCGCTACACGGTCCTGAACCTCCATGGAATTCTTGCACAGAATCTTCTGCCGGATCAGGCTGCGGCTGGACGCTTGCGACGCATTGCCGTCGGCATTGAAAAATCAGCGTTCCATCCTCTCGAAGTCCCCCAGCTGATTGAGGAATGTTTCAATCAGCTCCTGACAACGGCGACAGCAATCGGTGATCCATTCGAGCAATCATTCTTCGTCATGGTCCATCTCCCTTATCTTCAACCCTTCGACGATGTGAACAAGCGCGTCTCGCGCCTGGCAGCGAACATCCCTTTCATAAAGAGGAATCTGTCGCCGCTGTCTTTCACAGCCGTACCACGCTCAAGCTATACGGATGCGATGCTCGGCATTTATGAGCTGAACAAGGTGGATCTCTTGAAGGATGTCTTCATCTGGGCCTACGAGCGATCAGCCGAACGTTACGCCGCTGTGAGGCAGTCTTTAGGCGAGCCTGATCCCTTCAGACAGCGGCACCGGGAAGCGCTGCGGCAGCTCGTGGGCGAGGTTGTGCGAGGAAAGATGGATAGGAAGGCGGCGGCTGTCTATATTGCGACGTGGGTGAAGGACAATGTAACAGCCGATGACCGTGGGACATTCAGGGATATGGCCGAGTCGGATATTCTCGGCCTGCACGAGGGGAATTTTGCGCGTCTTCAGGTCCGGCCAAGCGAGTTTGCTGCGTGGCAGGTCGCCTGGGAAAACAAGGAATTGGTGTTTCCCGCACCCGAAGAGCGATTTGACGCGATGCGGGATGTCGTCGTGTTTTGGGGGCTCGACAGGGGAGAGCGTATCCAATGTGTGATCAACGAAGAAGCGCTTGACGACCATTTTCACGGCGACAATAGGAACAAGCTCGAAGCGTTCCGGGAAAATCGTCCCGCCATTGAGGAGATCGCACGGCGTAAATATCTCACTGGCCAGGTTGAACCGGACGGAACCGTCCTGATACGCACAGCGGATATCCCTTACTGACGGGAATGCGCATCTCGGTTGTCAGATTCGTTGGAAGGTCACCTACCGAAGGATTAGCTTTCGCCACCCAGATTTGGGTAGCAAACATTTTTCAAGCATAGGATATGATTCAGGCGACGACTGTGCCAACATCTACACAAGGAACAATCAAACAGCTCAAGACTGCCATTTTCGCATCAGCCCTTTCTGCAGGGCTGATCTTGCTTATTCTTCTGCTGCGGGATTCAACATTTTCTGGTCTTAAACGTGTGTTTGAAACGATCCTCTTTGCCTTCCTATTAGGCACGGTAGGCGCAAACGTCTATATCTAGCTCGCTGCTAAAGTATCAATTCTCGGACGGGTTACAAGGACGAATTTAGCTGCGACACTGAAGGCCCTTTTAATACTCACCCCGCTAGCCACGGTTCTCAGCCTTGTTGGCATTGCACTCGGTGCACCACACGAAGCCCAGGTGTGGATGTTCGTGGAGATCCTTTTATCCTGCATAATTTCAGATGCCGCTTACGCTCGTGTGCGACGAGTATTTGAATATAAGTAATTTTGGGGGCAGGCACGAGTTGCTGTATCTGACAGTTGGGCGGCTGATCGTCGATGTGCTCATTAATCCGTCCACGGGAGTGAGGGCGGGCATTTTGTGAAAAGTGACCTTCCGAAAAGCAGGTCAAAAGCTGCGCCCAAATCGAACCCACGTCCTCTGTCCAAAAGAATAGGTGCCGTTGCTTTGGTCATTTCTGCAAAGGAGGACAAGAAGGGAGAGTTTTTCAAACCCACGACCTCTGCCTTGCCGCGGTAGAGGTCGGACGCAAAATTCGTGAAAAACCCCAGCAAAATTGAAGCAGGGCAGAGGTCGAATGGACAGAGGACGTGGGTTCGATAAGGGGTCAATAAGGCTTCCCAGGGCTTCCTGATAGCGCTATTGGAGCCATCCGCTACGCGCTGTTTCAATAAGTTACG
>DASUJR010000258.1:0-41464 GCA_036279175.1 Candidatus Acidiferrales bacterium
GCCTCCCCCTCGACGTGCATCTCATGATCGAACAGCCCGAAGAGTACATCGAGGACTTCGTTCGCGCCGGCGCCAACCGGGTGCTTGTCCATCAGGAGGCTACACCGCATTTGGATCGCGCTCTGGAGATGATTCGCGAAAATGGCGGCGAGGCCGGAGCTGTCCTCAATCCGAGCACGCCCGTGGTGATGTTGTCCGACGTGCTGGATAAACTCGACACCGTCCTGGTCATGTCCGTGAATCCGGGCTTTGGCGGGCAAAGTTTTATCCCAAACGCATTCGAGAAAATCCGCCAGCTTGCCCAATGGCGGGCACGCTATAATGCGCAATTCCGAATCGAGGTCGATGGCGGAGTCGATCTGGGAAATGTGGCCGAGTTGATTCAGGCCGGAGCGAATACGCTGGTGGCGGGGACTTCGATTTTTCACACGCCCGATCCCGCCGCGGCCGCGCGGCAGATGCGGAGGATCGCCACGGAAGCCCTGAGCCAGCGAGTTTGACGCGCAACGGCCGCGTAATACCGAAGAAGTCAAGAAGACATAAGATGAGAGGTCTCATGCCTGGATTCTTCAGACCTAACTGCAAACTCTTCGGAGTCGTCCTGTGTACATTCCTGGCCGCCGTATTCTGCGGGGGCGCGAAAGCGCAGGCCGTTCAGGCGCAGACCGGATCGAGCCAAAGCCAGGCAGACGCGGCAAACGCCCAAAAGCAGGAGCAGAAGAAGCAAGCACGGAAGAAAAAGAAGCCCCCCATCGCCCAAACTCACCACGAGAAGAAAATAAAAGTTCACATCGTCAAAGAGGACAAGAAGAAACCTGCGGCTCAGACAACGGGGCCCTCCGTCGCTCCCGACAAAGTGCTCTACCAGCGCGCCATCCTCGACATCCAGAAAGGCCACTACACAGAGGGCCGACTTTCTTTGCAAGCCCTGATCAATACGTACCCCGACAGCGAATATTTAGCGAAAGCGAAGTTGGCCACCGCCGATTCCTATTACAAGGAAGGCGGCATATCCGGCATGACGCAGGCCGTCGAGGAATACAAAAACTTCATCATTTTCTTCCCCTTCCTCGACGAAGCGGCTTACGCCCAAATGCAGATCGGCATGGCGCATTTCCGAATGATGGAGAAGCCCGATCGCGATACGTCCCAGGCGCTCGATGCGGAGCAGGAGTTTCAGACGTTTCTGTTGAAATACCCCAAAAGCCCTCTGGTTCCACAGGCGGAACAGCACCTCCGCGATGTGCAGGAAATAATTGCAGACGGCGAATTCCGCGTCGCAAGGTTCTATTACCTGAAGCAGGACTATCCAGCATCTGCAGCCCGGCTAATGGAACTCGTCGAGCGGTACCCGCTCTATAGCCAGACCGATCAGGCGCTCTGGATGCTCGCTAATGTCTACGAGCGCGCCAAACACGCCTCCAAAAACGAGGACGAGAGGAACCATTGGGCCGATCTGGCTGCCGAGTGTTACGACCGCATTCTCCAGAACTATCCGCTCTCTGCGTTGGTGGACCGGGCCAAGTCACGACTTACAGGCATGGGCATGAAGGTCCCTGCGCCTGACCCGGACGCCCTGGAACGGATGAAACGCGAACAGATCTACGACAATCACCATCACGAATCCACGGCCTTCGCGTTTCTGAAATCGCCGTTGGCTCTTTTTAAGTCGAGCCCATCTGTAACGGATGCAGCTCGCTTTGGCCTGCCCACTCTAACCGCGCCCACCGACATCATTTCCGCTCGCGATGTTTTGAAACAAGGGGCCGTGGGCCCGGATTTCGAGCTCGCCAATCAGCAGCTGAACGCGCCGCTCCAGGCGCCGCCGGCGGCGGATGAGGGCAGCCCAGTGGATGCGAACACTTCTTCTCCTGACCTGCCACAGGGCGCCGGAGTGGGAGCCCAGATCATTTCACCGACAACAGGGACGGACGCGGCACCGACGTCTCAGTCGACGCCGGCGGCCGGGACCGCAGGAGCGGAGCAGCCGGCCGCTGATTCGTCCGGCGCAGCGGCACCGGACGCCCCATCCGGCCTCTCGACGTTGGGCGGCACGGTGATCACCACGGCCTCGCCGAATACGAATCCTCAGCCTGCCGCGACCTCGGTTGCTCCTGTCGCAGGCAAGTCTCAGCCGGCGGCCGCAACTCAGCCCGCTTCGCCATCGCCAGCCGCCAATGATTCAACGGCGCAGGATCCATCCGCGCAGGACAAGAAAAACAAGAAGTACAAGACGCCGAAGCTCGACAGCTCGAGCGAATCCAGCAGCAAGAAAAAGAAGGGAATCAAGAAGATCATTCCCTGGTAAAGCAGCGGGAAAAGACGCAGAGCGGGCGAAGGAAGCAGGGGCAAGTCGAATCCTTTGCAGCCTGTGGGTGTAAGAGTTCTTGTTTTCGCTTCGCCTTCGATTACTTCGCAGTCCCTCATTCGCCCGAGGTTCGCCTTCTCCTCATACATCCTTTATCCCCTTGCCCCTTGCCTTCCCTGCCCTTTCGCCCTGCTAACTCTCAAGCACTCCTGTCCCTTGACTTCGTTGACGTCCATAAGGGCGAATGTTAGCAATAGATACAGCGGGCAGGCGTGTCGCTCTGCGCATTTGCCGTGCGGCGCGCAGGTTATGCAGCTGCGGACTTGATTCGTAACGCGGCGAAGGCGGCAAAGCCAAAGGGGAAGTCAGTGCCAAGAATCTTAGTCGCCGACGATAATTCGAACATTCAGAAGATGGTCGCGCTGGCCCTGGAAGAGCGCGGAATCGACGTCGTTTCCGTCGGCAACGGCGAAGCGGCCGTCCGGCGCATTCCCGACCTGTCGCCCGACCTCGTGCTGGCCGACGTGTTCATGCCCGTTCGCAACGGGTACGAAGTATGCGAGTTCGTAAAGACCAACGAGCGATTCGCTCACGTCCCCGTGATTCTGCTGGTCGGGGCCTTCGATCCGCTGGATGAGAAGGAAGCGCGTCGGGTAGGCGCCGATGGCGTTCTGAAAAAGCCGTTCGTCCCACCCGATCCGTTGATCGCCATGGTCACTTCGGCACTCGAAAAAAATCCGCACGTCGCCGCCGAAATGGAGAAAGCGCGCGAAAAGCCCGCGGCGCCGCCTGAGCCCGAGCTTCCTGCAATCGCTCTCGAGCCTCCGGCGCGCCTGACTCCGAAACCGCTGCCCGATTTTCCCGAGCCTTCGCCCGAAGAAGCCGCCCTGATTTACGGCTTCGAGAAGAAGAAGATAGAAAGATCGGACAACGAAGAGGATTCGGATTCGCGTCCTAGCTTCTCGCGCAAGCGGCCAGATGCCGAAGAGGATTTCGATAACGCCACTACGGCTCGCGACTGGCGCCGAGGCGCTGCGGATCTCGAAATCCCCGATGATTTGAACAGCAAACCAATTGCGCCGGACGAGGGATTCTCGTCAGTAGTCTTCCCTTCTGAGCGCGATGCTTCCGCAAAACGTCTCTCGAGCCAGGATCCCGAACCGCAGGAATCTCCGCGGGCTTCGTTGCCTCCGCTCAGTTCCGTGCCCGGGTTCACCACAGTCGAGGAGGAGCCTTCTTCGCCTCCAATTGGCTTTACCACCGCGCCTAACGACTCCGCGACGAAATCGCGATTCCCGGGGATCAACGAATCTGATCGAATTGCGCAGCTGGAAAAGGCTTCGCCCGCTGCTGAAGCCCAGCCAGACAACTCGGCTGAAATGGACCCGCTGCCTTCGCCGTCGGAATATGCCGAAGATGGATGGATGTCGGCGTTGCTGGGTAAATTCCGCCGAGGCAAGACGCCTCAGGATGAATCCGCAGACGCAGAGAGTGCCGAGGCCGCTGAGTCTAGTTCCCAAGCCGAACAGGCCGCTTCCGAGTCAATCGCCAGTACGCCGAAGCCGGTCTTTGCCTCATCGGAAGCTCCGTTGCAACTCCAGCCCGAACGCACTGTTCCAGCGTTGCCGTCAGATATCGAGCGACATGAATCAGCGCCAATTACGGCTGCGGCCGGCGAGCCCGCACAACCTGAAGGATATGGAAGCAGCTTTTTCGCAGACGAATCGCAAGAGGTTCCCGATGCGCCCCCAGCCGAGTCCTGGTTTGCGCCGAATCCAACTAGTCTGGATGACGCCGGGCTGTCGCATGGGACCGTTTCCGAGTTCCCTGCGGACACTGCGGGCAACCTGCTCGCTTCGCCTGCCGACGTGAACGATCGGGAGCGGTCGCATTTCTCTGCTGGTTTTGGAGCGAACTCGGCATCCGAAACGGCGACGGAAAGTGGGCGCGATTCAACGCCCGAATCGCCATCCACCTACATTCAAGCTTCGTCTGACGAAGAAAAGCGGGCGGACGAAGAGCGTAAGAGTACTTTCTCGGGCGCGGTTGAGAGAGCGCGCGATGATGCCGCGAACACTTCGCGTGCGTCGCACGGAGCAGATGAGAGTTCGTCGAACGATGCCGCAAGGCAGGAGCGGCTCAGCTCGATATTCGTGCCGCCTTTGTCGGCGGCGGACCCTGAGCCGGCGGCGATTCCAGAACCTATGACGCCGGCGAACGCATCCAAGGAGCGCATTCCGACAACGACGCCGCCCAATCGTGAAGCAATAGCCGACATTCCGTTTCTGATGCCTCCTCCGCCGGCTCCCTTCGAGCCCCCTGCAGCCTCGGCGAATGACGCGCAACAGGCCGCCGAGCCGGTCGAGCAGTCATCCGTCGATGCGGTCGTCAGCCGGCTGCTCGAAAAGCTGCAACCTCAAATTCGCGACATGCTGGCAAAGGACCTTCTGAAGCCGATTGTCGAGAATCTTCTGCAACAGGAACTGACCAACAAGTCAAAGTAACGCGAGAAGCGTGGTTCCCACGCGCTGGCGCCGTGCCGCCACACCTTCCAACAGTGTGACCTTTTCTTCTTCTATCGATGGGCATAGACTGCGACCGCGGAATCAGTGTCCTGCATTCATCCAGGTTGTTCGCATCTTGCGGGCAGGTCAGCAGCTATTCAGAAGGGACTGACACGTATGGCTACGGCGGCGGAAGCCGGGGCGATCTGCACAAACCACATTAACGGCGAGTGGGTCGAGTCGAAATCACGGAAAATCGTCGAGCGACGCAACCCGGCGAACGCAGATGAACTTGTCGCTCGCGTTGCACTTTCGACGCGCGACGAAGCCAAAGACGCCATTGCCGCGGCCAAGATGGCCCTCGCCGCCTGGCGTGCAACGCCCGCGCCGGTCCGCGGAAACATCCTGTTCAAAGCAGCGCGCCTGATGGACGAACAAAAGACCGAATTGGCCCGTCTGCTGACGCGCGAAGAAGGCAAAGCGTTGAAGGACGCTCTCGGCGAGGTCCAGCGTTCGATCAATATTATGGAATTTATGGCCGGCGAGGCGCGGCGCTTGACCGGCGAGACGCTGCCTAGCGAACTGCCGAAGAATTTCTCTTACACGATCCGGCAGCCGGTGGGAATCGTTGGCGCGATCACGCCGTGGAACTTCCCGCTCGCAATTCCCGTCTGGAAAATCGCGCCGGCGCTCGTCTGCGGAAACACAGTCGTCTTTAAGCCAGCGACGTTCACGCCACTTTGCGCGATGCGCCTGGTGCAGGTGCTTGAGCGGGCCGGGCTGCCGGCCGGCGTGCTTAACCTTGTGGCTGGCTCCGGAAAAGAGGTTGGTGATGAGATCGTGAGGAATCCGAACGTCCAGGCGGTTTCTTTCACGGGATCGAATGGCGTAGGCGGCGATCTTTACGCAACCGGCGCCAGCGGGTTGAAAAAAGTGCAGTGCGAAATGGGCGGGAAAAATCCTGTCGTCATCCTGCGGGACGCTGATCTGCAACTGGCAATGGAATCCGCTCTGTTTGGCGCCTTCGCGTCGACCGGGCAGCGTTGCACGGCAACCAGCCGCGTGATCGTCGAAGAAAACGTGGCTGATGAATGGGTCGAGATGCTCATCAAACGTGCGAAGAGTTTTGCCGTCGGCGACGGGCTTGACCCGGCTATCGACATGGGCCCGATGGTGGACGAGGGCCAGATGAATGCGGTTCTCGGCTACATCGAAATTGGGAAGCAGGAGGCCGAGCTGAAATGCGGCGGCGAGCGCCTCACCGGCTCCCAATATGACAAAGGCTGGTTCGTCGCTCCAACAGTCTTCGACCACGTCCGTCCGGAAAGTGCGATCGCGCAGGAGGAGATTTTCGGGCCTGTGCTGAGCGTTATCCGCGTGAAGAATTTCGACGAGGCGGTCGCGGCGGCAAATTCCGTCCGCTATGGTCTCACCAGCTCGATTTATACGGCGGACGCAAACAAGATTTTCGAATTTGTCGAGAGGAGCGAAGCAGGTATGGTCCACGTCAACTCGCCGACCGTCGGCGGCGAGGCGCACGTTCCGTTTGGCGGCACGAAGGGGACGAGTATAGGACCGAAAGAGGTTGGGCGCAGCGCGCTGGACTTCTACTCGGAGATCAAAATCGTCTACGTAGATTACACCGGACGAAAGCGCGAGTCGTCGGTCTACTGAGGCTTGTTCTAGAATGAAGGCAGGAGACTCGCGAGGCGAATGGCGTATGGCTTCCAACTGCGTCGAAGGACGATCGAACTCGGAGCCCGTCTGGCAATGCTGGTCGCGCTCGGCTGCGCTCTCAGCTGTACGTCACTTGCCGGACGCGATTCGGGGCGAATTCATTGGAAGCCGGTGGACGGCGGGATCCTAAAGCTAGACGGCAAACCTCCTCTTACATGGAACATCTACCAGCCTGACAAGAAGAAGCAGGCAAATCTGGTTCTGATTCTGCTCGGCCATCGTTACCTGATCCTGAACACGAAGACGAAGCTCGTGTATGGCGTGGTTCCCACCGATTTACACGCGGACGGAAAGGACTTTGAGACCGACAATCTTCTGGAGTCGTCGAAGAAAATTGTCAGCAGGAACTGGACCATGCGCGACATTGGCCCCGCTGAATCAATCCAATTGACGCTGGGGGATTACGGCGGCGTGCTCGACATTCAACTTCCGCACATGCCCGATCTGCGTCCGTTCTACTAGAACGTAGCATGGTTCGACCGTTGCTCTAGCGCGCTGGCACAACTTGGAATTCAGGTAACAATTGAATAGCGAGACGCTATCTCGCATTGACGGTCCTCTAGCCTCTGCTCCCCGGCGTCAGCGTTCATTATCACCGGCTGGAAACGCCGCGAACCCACGGAATTCCGATCAGGCCGCCGCCGATTTCCGCATTGATCGGATCGCCCACGTTGAAGCGCTCGAAATCCTGCACGCCAACCGCCAGGCGCTCGACGCCATGCCCGTCGCGCCATGAACTCACGATGAGCCGGTGCATTGGAATCGGCCCGGGCATTGAAAACTTGCCTATCACCCGGCTGGGCTCAACATCTGGCCGCGAGTGATCGAGTGCGCCATTCGCTACCAGAACGATCGCGAGCAGCCACGGGACGGGAATCAGTCCGTAATAAATGCGCTTCAAAACTTCAACTTCCCGGTGCTGCAACGCGCGCCTTTCCACCCAAATCGCAAATCCCAGCGTAAAAAAGAACAGGATACCGATAAAGATGAGGATGCCGTCGATTTCAAGCGCCGGGTATCGCACGCTCGCCGCGACGAACGCGATCGCTCCCAGGAGGAAAAACGCCGTTCGATTCAGCAGCCGCTTCCGCAGCGCCAATTCGGCCAGCGAAGACGGCAAGCCGCACGCGTCGCACACGTCTTGCTCGCGTTCGGCCCCACAGTTCAAACAGCGTGTCATCAAGCCGTTCAAGACGATAGAACTCGGACTTCTAACGCAGCGTTGAAACCTGCAGACGGCAGGCGCGGCTTACGCACACGGATGCTCCTCTTCCATCCTACCTTACACACCGGAATCGGACCAAAAGGCTGAAGTATAATTCGCCGATGACACTGCAGGAATTCTTCCTCAAGCAGAAGAAGGCCATCCGGAAGCGGAGCGAGGACGTATTTCCATTGCTTCGCCCTGGAGACATGCACTGGCGGCCTTCGAAAGACGCGCTGAGCATTGCGGAAATGTTGCGGCATCTTTGGGTGTCCGAGGACGGCGTACGGCGCGTCGCACTGGATGGGAATTTCGCCTATTACGAAGCCCGGATCCCCGGAGGGTTATCCGCGGTCCTGGGCACTCCCGGGTCGCTGGAAAGCGAACTGGCCAACATCGACCGGGTACACCGGGAAACGCTCGACACCGTTTCGGCGAGTCCAGCTGCGATTTTCGACGAGGAACGTACGCATTCAGGGCTCGGTTTCCGGCGAAGAGTCAGCGTAATTCTGTTCGGCATCAACGAGCACGAAGTCCATCATCGCGCACAATTGATGATGTGCTTGCGGATGCTAGGAAGACCTGCACCGCCACCGTTCGTCTGGCCCCGGAGTAGTTAAACTAACTGCCCCAGGATGGTGCAATTGTAATGACCCGGGGCCACTAACATCTCCGGGCAGGCGACCGCCTAAGAAACGTAAGAAGTCACTTGATTTGAGTGATTGTGGCGTCGGCCCCCATGCACTGGATATTGGCATCGCGGCCGTTCGCCAGCAGGCCGCAGTCGATGTTCTTGGCGCTGCGGATCGCATCGTCGGCTGTGGCGCCCTTAGCTGTAGCGCAATGCGAACCGCCCGCAAAATTCATGCAAACTTGATACTCGAGGCGCGTCTGCTGGAACGTAAAACGCACCAAGGCGCCGATAAAGACGATCGCGAGGATCAAGATCATCCAGCGCGTTTGCACTTTTTTTCGTTCAGCCATCGGCTAAAGATTATCCCTTAGTTTTCGCGCTCATGCACGCCGCTGCGGCGGCGGTCCAACTCCCGTTGGATGTAATTCTTTGCGTGCGGCCGCAAACCCTGCAAAGCTGCCAGGTCTTTCAGGTCCGCGAGCGTGAGGTGCGGCAGAAATGCAAGGATGGATGGCGCAGGCGTGTGCGGGTTCCGAAGAAGCGCGATGCGGACGTTATATTGCGTTGACCATTTCCGATGCTGCGCGATGGCGGCGACGACACGCTCGGGAACTCCGGGCTTTGCGAGCACTTTCAGCACCTGGGCTTCGGTCAGGAACGCGTTCTCCAATGCGAGCTTGAGGGCCTGCGGATGCCCTTCGGCCAGCAGCGCGCCTGCAACGCGAGATGGCCCGCGTCGCGCGAGCGTCAGCTTCTGTCCGACGGGCAGATGTGGGACACGCGTCAGGATAATCTCTTCTGCCACTCGGCGAATGTCAGCGGGCGCGGAAGGGAGGAGATTCAGCCGGACGAGATCGAAAAGATACAGTTCGCGCACAACGGCAAGCGCAATCCGCTTGGGCGTGTGCGGATGCTGAGCGAGACGCAAACGAATGCCCTCGCTTGCGAGCCACTCCTTGTTCGCGGCGACCGCGTTCAGCACGCTCCCAGAAAGATCGAGCCGCTCGATAAGCTGGATTACGTGAGGTTCGGTCAGATTCGGATTTTCGGCGAGCGCAAGCAGGACTGCTTCGTTTTTGTCGTGCAGAAGTGCGGTCAGTTCATCGCCGGCGGCAACGCGCGCCCGTTGATGCTCGTCGGCGGCCGGCGTGGACGGTCGACGATCAGCAGACGCTGGACGATTTTCATCGAATTGGCGCGGCATTTCCCTTTGTGCGAACGGCCACACGCGCAGCTGCTTCGGCCGGCGTCACTGATAACTCGACGTGCTTCCACCCGGGCACAGCTCGCGTCATTTCCGCATCGATCGCATCATCCAGAAATTCCGAGCGGCCGTGCATTCCGCCGACGCGCGCAACGGGAATTCCTGTCGTTCCGCCGGCGGCCACTTGCGCCGTTCGCCAGCCCAGTCGTTCAGCCACGCTCCGTATGAGGGCTACGAGTTCCGTCGCCGCCGCAGCCAGAATTTCGCGCGAGACCGCATCGCCGGATTCGGCAAGCTCCGCGACCAGGGGAAACACCTGCGGGAATACTGCGTCCGGTGATTTGCTCACCTGATCGAGCACGCCATTCCAATCGTTCGTTTGAAGGTGTGCAAACAGCCTGCCGGAAAGTGCTGTTCCCCGGCCGCGATTCTCGTCGGCAAGCAAGGCCGCTTGAACCGCGCGCCGGCCAATGTCGAACGCGCTGCCTTCGTCACTGAACCAGGGCCCTTTCCCGCCCACGCGCTCGCGTCGTCCTGCCGAGTCGCGCCCAAGAGCGCCCGAACCCGTGCCCGCGATCAGGATAATTCCGGGGCCTGGGCCGAAAGCCGCCTCAAATGCAATTTCAATATCGGTAGTCACTTCGACTTCGGCGCGCGGAAAACTTCCCTGCAGGAAGGCCGTCAACTGGTGAGCAACAGAAGTCCGAGAGGCGCCACTGATCCCCGCGCAGATTCCCTTAATATTATTCGATGCGACTTTCTGCCGATCAAGGACAATGTCCGCAGCTTCTCTCAACGAGAGGCACGCGCGCGAATAGCCGATACGCAAGGGATTCGAAGGCCCTGCAGTTGCGCGAGCAAGGATTTGGCCGTCGGCGCCCGCAAGGACGCATTCAGTTTTCGTCCCGCCGCCGTCAAATCCCAGAAAGTACGCGGGCTCGGACGTCGAATCACGTTCGATCATGGTCGCTTTTTTTTCGAAGTGCGCCGGCGGAGATACGCAGCATCCTCGCCGGTTTATTTCAATAACGCTCTCACTTGTATTGACAGGATTCCGAACGCGCGGTTAGCATCCCGCGACTCATAAGACGACGCTATGCGCATCAGACCCATCGATCTCGTCATCCTGATTCTATATCTAGCGGGCATCACCGCGTTCGGGGCGCTCTTCCGCAAGGGCCAGAAGAACCTGCGCGATTACTTCCTCGGCGGCCGGACGTCTCCGTGGTGGGCCATTTCGTGCTCTATCGTCGCCACTGAAACGTCCACGCTCACGATCATCGGCACACCAGGAATCGCCTTCGGCGGAAATCTCGGGTTTCTGCAACTCGTCCTCGGATACCTGATCGCCCGCGTCATCCTCTGCGTGGTTCTGATCCCGCAGTATTTTCAAGGCGAATTTTACACAGCCTATCAACTTTTGCAAAAGCGCTTCGGCGATCGCATGAAGTCGGCCGCGTCGGTCGTGTTCCTGGGAACGCGCGCTCTCGCAGAAGGCGTCCGCATTGCCGCAATCGGGAAAGTTGTGAGCGTCGCGTTCGGGACCGGCGAACGCATTTCGATCGCGATCGTCGGCGTGCTCACGCTCTTCTATACGTTCGAGGGCGGTATGCGGGCGGTGATCTGGACCGACTTCATCCAGTTCATTCTGTATCTAACAGGATCCGTCGTGGCCTTCTTTCTGCTGCTGCACCGGATTCCAGGGGGCTGGCACACGGTTACACACGTTGCGGCTGCGTCGGGCGGCAAACTTTCGATGTTCGATTTTTCGTTCAGCCTGACAAAAAGCTATACGTTCTGGTCGGGCGTGCTCGGCGGAACGTTCCTCACGATGGCCAGCCACGGCACGGACCAGACAATCGTTCAGCGGTTGCTCTCCGCGCGGAACGAGCGCGACAGCAAGACCGCGTTGCTCGTCAGCGGCGTCATCATATTCGTTCAATTCGCATTGTTCCTGGTGATTGGCGTGATGCTGTTTGTTTACGTTCGCCACGTGGGAGCGCTGCTGCCGACCAGCGATCCGGATCGCATTTTCCCCGAATTCATCGTGCGTGGCATGCCCGTCGGAATAGCCGGCCTTGTGCTGGCTTCGATCTTTGCAATCGCGATGTCAAACGCCAGCGGATCGTTGAACTCGCTGGCATCGTCGAGCATGATGGACCTGGGCGGGGCGCGGCGCAGTTCGAGCATGGCGCAGTCGCTGGGCCGTTCGCGCATGATGACGTTGGCGTGGGGCGTGGTACTTTGCGCACTCGGACTGATTCGATGGGGACCCGTGCTCGTCGCGGGGCTTACGATCGCATCGATCACTTATGGCGGGCTGCTGGGCGTTTTTCTGCTTGGCACGTGGAATCGCCGCGCGAATGAAAACGGCGCGATGATCGGCTTCGTTTCGGGAATTGTGACCATGATCGCCGTGCAGTTGCTGCATGTACCGCTGGCGTGGACATGGTACGTGTTGGCGGGAACCGTCGTGACGTTCACCATCGGCTCCGTGGCGAGTACATTTTGGCCGCCTTCGAATACCGAACCGGTCCGTATTGCTGAAACACCACAGATGAGCGCAGATGAAAGCCGATAAGGCGGACATGGAAACAGATGCAGATCGTTGGAATTTCGTGATGGAACTTTCGGCGGATTCTTTACAGCAGAGGCGCAGAGGACGCAAAGAGTGGGAATAGCAAAGGAATCCATCGGAGCCGGAGGAACGCGCGGCGGCACGACTGGTGGAACGCCAAACGCGAGAGGCGCGGGAGACCTTGTGCGCGCTCTCGGCGGGTGGGCCGCGGCTGCGATCGTCGTCGGCACGATGATCGGAACAGGACCGTTCATCGTTCCCGCCGAAATGGCGCGCGATACAGGCTCAGCCAGCACCGTCATGCTGGTTTGGGTGGTCGGTGGTGTGCTGACGCTGTTTGGCGCGCTGTCTGTTGCTGAACTGGGTGCTGCAGTGCCCGAAGCGGGCGGAACGTACGCCTACCTGAATCGCGGCTTCAGTCCTGTTTGGGGATATCTCTTCGGCTGGATCTACTGCTTTTTGGGCGCTCCGGCCTCGATTGGAACCATTTCCGCCGGCTTCATGCGATTCGTCGGTTTTTTGTTTCCCGTGGTTGGGAAACCGCTGTTCGTATGGCATTTCACACTGCCCTTTTCGAGCCATCCGTACACGTTTGCATTCACATGGGCGCAACCCGGGGCGGCGGTCGCGATCGCGGCGATTACGTTCATCAACTGCCTCGGCGTACGGCTTGGCGGGCGCCTGCAGGTGGTGCTCACCATTATCAAAGTTGCGGCAATAGCGGCCGTAATTGCTATCGGATTCTTTTTGGGCCGCGGTACGTGGGCAAATTTTCACGCGAGCCACGCTGCAGCTGCGTCTGCGGGCGTATCCGTTGGGGGTCTTTCGGGTTTCCTGACCGCTATGGTCGGAGCGCTGTGGGCCTACGACGGCTGGATCAACCTGACGTTTGTCGGCTCGGAAATCAAAAATCCTGGACGCAATATTCCTGTTTCCCTCATCGCCGGCGTCGCGGTGGTTTGTGCGCTTTATTTCGCCATGAGCCTCGCGTGCTTTCTGGTGCTGCCGTTTTCGAAGATCCTTACGTCGGGCGTGGTCGCATCAGATTTGATTGCACGCGCGACTGGAAGCAGCGCCGCCAACTGGCTGACGATCGCGATGGTCATTTGCGCGCTCGGCACTCTAAATTCGTCGATTTTGACGAACGCGCGTGTCCCGTATGCTATGTCGCGGGATGGCGTTTTCTTTCGCGGCCTGCGAAACGTAAATCCAACATTCCGCACACCGATTCGCGCTCTTATTTTCCAGGGAATTATTGCTTCCGTTCTCGCGCTGACGGGAACGTTCGAGAGCCTGTATTCTCTTTATATTTTTACGGTTTTCATTTTCTACGGCCTGCAGACGTATGCGGTCCTGCGCTTGCGCAAAAACGAGCCAAACCTCGCTCGGCCGTATCGCACGTGGGGCTATCCTGTGGTGCCGATCCTTTTCATCATTGGCGCGCTCGCACTTACGGTGAATACATGCATCCAGAAGCCGCTACCGTCCGCCGTAGGCCTCGGCATGATGCTGTTCGGCCTCGTCTTCTATCATCACTGGCGCGACCGCGCCCCTGCACTCAATGCTGGGCCGAACGCTACTTGATAGTCCCGCGAGAACCGGCGACACCCCACCAGCAGCGCTTGCAATGCGGGCGAGAATGAGCATCCCAAAAACCTACAATCGCTCGAATGCGTGCGGTTGTGGATTAGAGGCAAGATCGGGGTGAAAAATGTGGGCGAGTATGCCAACACCGTCCGCGAGCCGCGGACCGGGACGGGAGAAATAGCTGCTCGCGTCAACCGCGAACACGCGTTTCTCGCGAATGGCAGAAAGGTCCTTCCAGCTTTCAGGGAAACGAAACGCGCTGGACTCCCGCGCGGCACGCGCCAGATTGTAGCCGCACGGCATTACGATGATCACGTCCGCGGCCGAGTCCGCCACCTGCTCCACACTGACGCGGAACGATGGCTGGCCTGCGCGACCAAGCACATCGTCGCCCCCTGCTTTTGCCACCATTTCGGGAACCCAGTGGCCGGCCACATAGAATGGGTCGAGCCATTCCAGGCATACGACGCGCGGCCGCGGCATATATTGCACCGTTTTCATCTGCGCTGTCTTCATCTCGATTGCGGCAACGCGCTGTTGCAAGGTCATGGCGAGCGCCTGGCCCTCGCGTTTGCGGCCGGTTGCTTCGCCAATGCGCCGGATGTCGTCCCACACATCCGCTAGCGAATGCGGAGCGAGCGACAATACGCGCGGCTGCTTCGGCAAGCGTGTCAGTGCCGTTGCGAGATCGTCAGGCGAAGCGGCGCAAACGTGGCACAAATCCTGTGTCACGATCAGGTCGGGCGCAAGAGAGGCAAGAAGCTCCGCGTCGACGGCGTAAATACTTTCGCCGCGTTGCACGACGTCTGACACCTGCCCGTCGATTTCCGCCGGCGCAGCCGCAGGATCGACACGCGGACGGACCAGAGCGGGCTTCTTCGCAGCTTCAGGAGGGAAATCGCACTCGTGCGTCACTCCTACAACTGAGTCACCCAGGCCGAGCGCGAAAAGAATTTCAGTCGCGGATGGCAACAGCGAAACGATTCGCATCTACGATTCTCTCGAAGACAATTTCTTTACCACAAGAAGTACACCGGCGACCGTCGCGCGATCAGTGCGCCATAACGGCCGACGGACCGCGAGCCTACGCGCTGCGCATCGCACCTACGGCAGGCAGCAGGTCGGCGAAGACGAAGCCGTCGCGCTCGACGATTTCGCCCGCGGATACGGCGATCTGTCGCGAGAACATCGGCCCGGCGTTCGCAAACGTGTGAAATTCGCCGTTCTCTCCGCACGGATCGACACCCGGCGGCAATTCGCGAAGTAACTGCGCATCGAAGCGGCGTCCTGCGAAACCGCGATCGAGCTTCCTCGGATCGACGCACGTAAGAAACGCGGATAGCCCACCGGCGATCATCTCTTCCGCCAGCCGGCGCGTGTCGCTGAGCCAAAGGGGAAAAACAGGAGTCATGCCGCAGCGCGCAAGCTGATTCTCGCGATAGGCCCGAATATCTTCGAGGAACAAATCGCCAAAGATAACGTGCATGACGCCGTCGGCGCGAGCGCGGGCCATCGCCTCTGCCATCGATTGTTCGTACACCTGGTTCGTGCAGGGCGATGGAATCGGAACTTTCACCAGCGGCAGTCCTGCGGCATCCGCTTGCATTTCAACCAGGACTTCGCGGACTGCGTGCATCGCAACGCGCTGGTAGGTGCGATTCACAGTTGTTAGTAGCGCGACAACTTCGAATTCCCCGCTCTGGCGAACGGTGTGCAGTGCCCAGGCGCTATCTTTGCCGCTGCTCCACGCAAGCCAAGCCTTCGGTCGCACAATATTGTTCATAGCAGACCCCAGACCCCTACGCGCGCAACAGCGGCGCGGCTAATTGACCGTGCGATGGAGGACGGCGGCGATTTCGCGCGCCTCAACGATTAGTCGAGCGAACTCTTCCGGCAGGATCGATTGCATGCCGTCGGACAATGCCCGGTCCGGATCGTGGTGCACCTCGACCAGCAGCCCATCCGCGCCGGCAGCGACCGCCGCACGCGAAAGCGGCAGCACTTTGTGCCGCTTGCCCGTCCCGTGGCTCGGATCGACCACGATCGGCAAATGGCTGCGTTTCTGTACGGCGGGAATAATGCTCAGGTCGAGGGTGTTGCGCGTGAAGTCGGAAAAAGTGCGCACGCCGCGCTCGCACAGGATCACGTTGTAATTGCCCTCAGACATCACGTACTCGGCAGCCATCAGAAACTCGTCGAGCGTTGCCGACATGCCGCGCTTCAGCAGCACTGGTTTTTTCGACCGGCCGGCGCGCTTCAGCAGGGAAAAATTCTGCATGTTGCGCGCGCCGATCTGAATCACGTCCGCGTATTCTTCAACTAAATCCAGCGATTCGTTGTCGATCGCTTCGGTCACAATGCCCAGCCCGAACTCCTCGCGCACGTTCTTCAGGATCTCGAGCCCCGGCTCGCCCAGTCCCTGAAAGCTATACGGCGAAGTGCGCGGCTTGTACGCGCCCCCGCGAAATAACCGCGCGCCAGCGGCTTTGATTCCCTTCGCCACGGCAAACGCCTGCTCGCGCGTTTCCACGGCGCAAGGCCCGCCGACGATCGCAAGCGTAATATCGCCGAACGCCACTTCACCTAGGGGAGTGGGGATGCGGATGACGGTGTTTTCTTCTTTAACGTCGCGGCTGACCAGCTTGTAGGGCTTGCTGACCGGAATGCATTCGACGACGCCCGCCATCGATTCGAGCGAGCCGACGTCGACCGCACCTTTATTGCCCGTGATGCACACAGCAGTCCGTCCGGCGCCCGGAACCGGGAGAGCCTTGTAGCCTAACGACTCGATACGTTCGCAAACGGCGCGAACTTGCTCCTCCGTAGCGTGCGCTTGCATTACCACCAACATGGCCGGATCTCCTGGTAAAGTGAAAACAGAAAGTTTAGCTTAGGCGGCAAGAGCGAAGCAAAGAAAGTTCAGGAACGCAGATGCGTCGACCGCTTCGGCAGGCGACATCCGGATCGAAAACGAGGGCAAAACCGATTAGACCGTGAATCCTACTCTGTTTTTGGGGCATCCGATGGCTCGCTTGAGCCGCTTCGTCGCGCGATTCCCGGCGTGGGAGAATCGGAACGTTTAATGCTAGGATTGTTGTCGCTCCTTCCCTTCAGATCGTCAGGGGCGCGGTAGCCAAGTGGTAAGGCGAAGGTCTGCAAAACCTTTATCGAGAGTTCGATTCTCTCCCGCGCCTCCAAACTCAATTTATTTTCGAGAATCGGCTGCGAGAACCTTCTGCGGCCCAACTGGCAGAAACGCAAGCGTAAGCCCCATGGCCAGCACGATCGACCCCGCTCACACCTTGACTCTACCGAACGTTGGTCGACAGGGGCGAAAGCTTCCTCTAAACCGAGCCGCGGCGCCGCGTTGATCCTTCAAAGGGGGTGAACCGCGTAGCACTGCAGCACACAACATGCTCGCGCAGTCTTTGGGCTAAATTCCCCGACGCACGGTGTTCCGAACCGCAAAGCGCTGGATCATCTTCACATAACTGCATAACAACACATGACTTACCGGATGGCCATTAGTCCAATTAAGCCATTGGACACATCATAGGCTGCTCGCGGTTTGCCTGTTTTGGCTTGCCCCTATAATAGCGGAAGAAAACCAGACGGTCCCCTCGCATTGGGGAATGCGAGAGCGACCTCAACCTAAGACAGTCCTCAGTAAGAATTCGAAACGTAGCACGGGGCGGTGGCCAGGGCGGTTTCTCTTGCGTCCGAACGTCGAACAGCGGATCGAGTAGAACGTTCTCGATTCACTGATCGCCTATAAGGAGGTTCGCAATGGCTCGCCACACGCGATGGTGTCTGATTTTTGCGATTGTGATTCTGGGTTTGATCGGGATTTGCGCTCCCGCCCAAGCGCAACAGTTCTCCGCAACGAAAAATGTGTCGAACAATTCGGATTATTCCTACACGCCGCAAGTCGCGGTGGACTCCAAAGGAACCATCTACCTCGCGTGGGAGGATGACACCGCCACCAATTCGAACATCCTGTTTAGCCGTTCAACGGATGGTGGCGCGACGTTTTCGACGCCGATAAATCTTTCCAACGCATCCGACTATTCGTTCAATCCGCGAATTGCAATAAGCGCCGCCGGCAGCGTCGATGTAGTTTGGGAGTACGAGACGGCGGACAATACGGATATCATGTTCAGCCATTCGACAGACGCGGGCCTGACGTTCACCCCGCCGATCAACCTCTCGAACGATCCTGCCGATTCGGAGAATGAACAGATCGCGACAGACACTGCGGGTAATATCTACGTTGTTTGGGAGAACGACTCGCTCAATCTAGGTGTTCTATTCAGCCACTCAAGCGATGGAGGCGCCACATTCTCGACCCCGGCAGTTCTTTCCACCAATACGTCTGGCTCGTATTCCGCGCAAATTGCGATCGGTACCAACGGCAACCTCTCTGTTGTCTGGGAAGACGATGGCCAATCCGTTTCCGATGTTTCCTTCAGTCACTCGTCTGATCACGGAGCGACCTTCTCGAGTCCGCAGAGCCTCTCGTATCACACCGGGAATTCCGGGAGCCAGCAAATCGCGATCGATCTGAACGGAAACATCGATGTGGTTTGGACAAACGAGACTTCGGGCAAGTTCGACATTTTCTTTACCCGTTCGGTTGACAACGGAGCGACGTTCTCGACTCCAAGCGACGTATCCAATGGCTCGGGCAATGCGCAAAATCCGCAGATGGGACTGGATGCCAAGGGAAATATCAATTTGGTTTGGGAAGACAACATGCCTTCGGATATCTACTTTGCTCGTTCAAATAACGGAGGCGGATCGTTTTCGAGTCCAGTGAACATTTCAAATAACGGCGGATTTTCTGTTGACCCATTTCTCACCGTCGACGGCGGCGGGAACGTCAGTGTGGCCTGGGAGGATGACACGCCGGGCAATAAGGACATCTTCTTCAGCCGCTCGACAGATTCAGGAGCGACGTTTTCGGAGCCAATCAATCTTTCAAACGATCCGCTCCTGTCCTTAGCCGCGGATATGGCCGCAGACAAGAATGGCAACATCAACGTGACCTGGCAGGACTCGACACCGGGAGTCTCCCAAGTATTTTTCAGCCGATTGTCGGGAGGCACGGTTGCAAACCAGCCGCCGGTCGCCAATGCAGGACTCAATCAAACGATCGCGTGCTCAGGGCCAAACGGCAGCTCTCTTACGTTAGACGGTTCGCAATCCAGCGATCCTGATGGTGACGCGCTCACTTTCGTTTGGACGGATGAAACAGGAACTATCGTGGGCACGACAGCCACCGTTCAGGTGACCGTGGGCCTGGGTACCCACGTATTCACGCTCACCGTAACGGACGCGGCGGGTCTCTCTTCCACCGCCTCAACTCACGTAACAGTTGGAGACACCACCGCGCCCACACTGCAAGTCTCGTTGTCTCCGAACCTGCTGTGGCCGCCGAACCATACGCTTATCCCAATCACTGCAACCGTCCAAGCGAGCGACAGCTGTGATGCCAATCCGGCCGTGACATTGGTCTCTATTACCAGCAATGAGCCCGACGATGGCTTGGGCGACGGAGACAAACCGAATGACATCCAGAGCATCGGCGGCGGGCCGATTCCGTTCGGCACCGATGTGTCGTCGTTCTTGCTACGCGCAGAACGCGCTGGAATGGGACTGGGCCGACTCTACACTGTCACTTACACGGCGAAAGATGCGTCAGGTAATGTGGCTTCGGCGTCGGCTCAGGTGATCGTGCCGATTGACGGACCCACTACGACCACTACGGCGGATCCACCGCGGCCGCACGCCGATCCACCCTCGCGGCATCGGAACAAAAAGAGGAAGAAGCACGACGACCGCGACCACGATAGGCACTAAGCAAACGAATGAGGGTTCGCGGTCTTGTCGCCCGGTTCGTAAAACTGGGACTTGAGAATCGCGGACCCTCATTTCTAGCTTGCGATACTATTCCTTTGGGCAGGCTCACTGAGAGATGCGTCATCCCGCCGCCGGTCCATTGCTCCCATTAAACGGAATCCAGTGTCCGAACTCATGGGTTCCGAAGCTCTCTGAGCCAGAAACAGGCACATCGCCGCGCATCGTCGAACTCAGCTACGCAACTCAGTGAATGTCTTATCGAGGAGGAGGATGCCTTCATCCACATCCGCCTTCGAGATATTCATCGGCGGCGCCATGCGGATGACGTTGCCATAGAGCCCGCCTTTGCCGATCAGCAGCCCGTTTCGCCGCGCTGCTTCCAGCACTTGCGATGTCTCGACGGCCGCCGGCTCTTTCGTCGTTCGATCCTTCACCAGCTCGAGAGCCTGCATCATTCCCATGCCGCGCACATCGCCGATCAATGGGTATTTCTCTTTCAATTCCTCGAGGCGCTGGCGAAAATATGCGCCAACCGCAAACGTGTTCTCCCGCAGATTCTCTTCCTCGATCACCTCGATCACCGCTCGCGCGGCGACGGACGTCACAGGGTTGCCGCCAAAAGTCGAAATCGTCAGCCCCTGAAATTTGTCGGCCAGTTCTGCTGTGGCGATCGTCAGGCCGATTGGCACACCGTTTCCGAGGCTTTTCGCCGACGTAATGACGTCGGGAGTGACTTCCCAGTGCTCGATGCCAAACCATTTCCGGCCGGTGCGGCCCCAGCCGGTCTGCACCTCGTCGGAGATGAACAGCCCGCCGTAATTTTTCACGACGCGGTAGACAATCTTGAAATATTCCGGGGGCGGGGTAATGAATCCGCCCACGCCCTGAATCGGCTCGGCAATGAACGCGGCAATCGATCCGCTGGTTGTGGTCTGGATCACATTCTCAACGTCGTTCGCGCAGGCCACGCCACAATCGGGATACGTCAGACCCAGAGGACAACGGTAGCAATATGGATTCAATGCGTGCGTAATGCCGACGCTGATCACGCCGCTCTTGCGCCACGGCGCTTGTCCCGTTACGGATTTCGCCAGCATCGAACTGCCGGCATACGCATGCCGCAGCGCGACGACGTCATAACTCGGCCCAGCCATCCTCGCCAGCAGGATGGCAGCTTCGTTTGCCTCCGTTCCTGAGCTGGTGAAAAAGCTCTTCTGGAGCTTTCCAGGCGTGATCTGCGCGAGCTTCTCCGCCAGCGCGACGATGTGCTCGTTGGGAAATAGTGTTGAGGTGTGCTGCAGGCGATCGACCTGCGCTTTGATCTTCGACGTGACCTTGGGATTGCAGTGCCCTACTCCAATGGTCACGATGCCGCCAAAGAAGTCGAGGTACTTGTTGCCTTCAATGTCCCAGAGATACTGCATCGACGCGTGATCGGCGACGAGCGGCTTGGAGTAGGAGTTCGTCACCGCAGGCCAGATAAATTCTTTGTGCTTGCGTACGATTTCTTCGCTTCGCGATTCGCCTTGTTTCGCCGCCGTCATCATTCTTCACCTCTCGCACTTCCGGGGAGTCTATCGCCCGCCAATCGCGATCGCAACCGTTCCAGGCCGTCAGCACTTGCGTTGTCCCGTATAATCCCTGCGACCGATCTGCGTCCATCCGTTGCTGAGGTAGGTTGGGACGTGCCAAAGATCATCCGATACTTCGTCCTTGGTTGCGGGCGCATTTTCCCCGACTGCGTCACCGTCAGCCAGGCCCTCGCCTTCAACATGTTCCTTGCCTTTTTTCCCACGCTGCTTTTTGCGCTCGGATTGATCAGCGGCACATCGTTTCTCCATGAAGCTCTGCGTGCAATCCCGGATAACCTCAATCTGATTCTTCCCTCCACCAGCACACAGGTGGTCACCGATTATTTCCTTCGCCGGGCGCTTCATCCACAACGATGGATTTATCTGGGCCTCGGCGGAATGCTGCTTGCCGGCTCGCAAGTGATGGTCGGTTTCATCGAAAGTTTTTGCATGATCGAAGGCGACCCCCTCTCGTTCAGCTATTGGCGCCGCGAGGTCCGGGCGTTCGTGATGTTGTGCCTGACCATCGTTCCCATCCTCATCGTGACGGCATTCACGGTATTCGGCAAAGCGGTTCGGCTGTGGTTCATTCATCGCGAGGGAGTTTCACTCGAGTTCGCGACTCAGCTTTCCTACGTGGTTTACGCCGCTTCGATCTTTCTGTTCGCCATGATTGCGCTGATCATCATCTACCGGCTCGGCCGTCCAGGCCATCCGGGGATCGTCGAACTCTTGCCCGGCGCACTGGTGGCGACAGTCCTGTGGTGGGCATCCGACGTGGTGTTCGGGTACTACATGCGCCGCGTCCCCTACGCGATCGTGTATGGCGGGCTTGCCGCAGCCATTGGACTGCTTCTGTGGATGTATCTCACCGCAACAATTGTGCTGCTGGGCGCCGCGTACAACGCCGAAGCCGCCGACGATCGGCGCTCGCGATCGGCAAAGCCGCTTCTCGCCCGCCAAGTGATCTCTTCCCGATAAGTTCGCTCGATCGCGCGATGGGAGATGCCTCAACCGCCGCGACGCGGAGAAAGAAACATCGGGCGCGAGCTTATATTGTGCGGCACCAATGCGTGTGCTATATAGTGCCGCGGATTCACTGTCCTCAATATGAGCCACTGGGGCCAATATAGATGCGTAATTCAGCGCGGTTCGCGCTCGCCATCGTACTCCTCATGAGTTTGTCTGCTCGCGCACAGAAAAAATCCAGCACGAAGTCCAGCCGCGCTGGCCGGCGTTCGGCATGGGTTGAAAACACGCTCGCGCACATGACTCTGCGCGAAAAAATCGGCCAGATGCTGATGATCTACTACTTCGGCCGCTTCACCTCGACCGAAAGCCCCGATTACCAGGAAATGCTCCACGAGATCGAGGACAATCACATCGGCGGCGTGATCATCGGCACCACGCGCGGGCCGCTCGGAATCAACCGCAGCGAAGTTTATCCAACAGCGGTCATCCTGAATGAATTTCAGCGGCGCTCAAAAGTACCTCTGCTCGTCGGCGCGGATTTCGAGGCTGGAACAGGCCAGCGGCTCGACGAGGGCACGACGTTCCCTGCCGCAATGGCTGTCGCCGCGGCCGGTGATCCTCGGCTTTCCTACGAAGAGGGGAAAATCATCGCTCGTGAAGCTCGCGCGGCGGGCGTGCAGTGGATTTTCGCTCCGGTGGTTGACGTCAACAATAACCCGCTGAATCCGATCATCAATACGCGGTCGTTCGGCGAAGATCCCGCCAGCGTCTCCGAGTACGCCGAGAATTTCATTCGCGGCGCGCAGGACAATGGCGCCATGGCCACGGCGAAGCACTTCCCCGGCCACGGCAACGTGAATGCCGACTCGCACCTCACTCTTCCGACCGTGCCCGGCGACCGCAGCGAACTCGAGCGCGTCGAACTGGTTCCCTTCCGCGCGGCGATTGCGGCCGGCGTCGACTCGATCATGATCGCGCACCTCGCCGTGCCGGCGTTCGAGCCAAACCCGGAAGTTCCGGCGACGCTTTCGCACAACATCATGACGGGCTTGCTGCGCGACGAGCTCGGCTACAAAGGAATCATCATCACGGACGCGATGGATATGGGCGGCGTCACCAATCTCTATCCGCCCGGCGATGCGGCCATACGTTCCGTCGAAGCAGGAGCGGATGTCGAGCTAATGCCGCCGGTGCCCGACGCCGCGATGGACGCGCTCGAACGCGCTGTGAAGACCGGTCAGATTTCCGAGAAGCGCATCGACGAATCCGTCCGGCGCATTCTGGAAGCGAAGGAAGGCCTGGGACTCGCCAAGGATCGCTTCGTCGACATTCCGCGTGTGAACCAGAAATTCGCGTTGCCCGAATACGAGGAGGCATCCCAGCAAATCGCAGACCGCGGCGTCACGCTGCTGCGCAATGCGAACAACATCGTTCCCCTGGACGCAACGAAGCCGATGCGCGTGCTGCTCGTTTCGCTTTCAGGTGATCCCGATCCATACCCGGGCGAAACGCTCGAGCCGGCTATTCGCTGGCGCGTTGACTCGCTCACTGCGCTGCGCGCGGATACACAGTTTTTTCCGGTGAGCGGCCTGAAGCTGCCTCCGCCGAACACCTACGACATCGCGATCGCCGCACTGTTCGTCCGCGTGGCGGATCGCAAGGGCAACGTCGCCTTTCCCGATGACGAGCGCGATTTTGTCGAGCAGATGATCGCTACGGGAAAGCCAACGGTGATCGTCGGATTCGGCAGTCCCTATCTGATCGGGCGATTCCCGAACGCCAAGACGTGGATCTCCGAATTCAGCACAAACGACGTTTCGCAGAAGGCCGCGGCCCGTGCGCTGTTTGGACAGGCCGCGTTTTCCGGCCATTTCCCGGTCACCGTTCCGGACCTCGTGCCGCGCGGTTCGGGACTGACTCTAGCGGCGAATCCGATGACGATTCAGCCTGCGCCGGCGTCGATGTCCACCCGTCTGAAGCCCGTCTACGATCTGCTCGATCAGGCTGTGACGAACGATGCGTTCCCCGGCGGCGTGGTGGCAGTTGGCTGGAAGGACCAGGTTTCGATTCATCCGTTCGGGAAGCTGGCGCATGGCGCGAAGTGGGCCAAGGTAAACGCGGAAACGATGTATGACATGGCTTCGGTCACAAAAGTGGTCGTCACCACCACTTCAGCCGAAATGCTGTGGCAGCAGGGCCGACTGAATCTGGACGCGCCGGTTTCTCGTTATTTGCCCGAGTTCATGAACGCTGCTAAATCAGATCCGAATCCCAGTTGGCGGGCACGCATCACGGTGCGCAATCTGATGCTGCACGATGCAGGGCTGCCGGCAACCGTCCAATTCTTCAAAGACACGAAGGGCTCCGACGCGATCCTCGCGCGCGCGATGGCAACGCCGCTCGAATACGAACCCGGCACGCGCGTGGTTTATTCCGACTTGAGCATCATGCTCCTCGGTGAAATCGTTCACCGACTGACCGGACAGGCGCTGGACGTATTCGCGAAGCAGAATATTTTCGATCCGCTTGGCATGACGCACTCGATGTTCAATCCGCCGAAGCGTTTGCGCGCGAACATCGCGCCTACGGAGGATGATACGAGCTATCGCCATCGGCTCGTGTGGGGCGAAGTGCACGACGAAAACGCGTGGGCGATGGGTGGCGTCGCTGGGCACGCAGGACTGTTTTCGACCGCGGGCGATCTGTCGATCTTCGCGCAGATGATGCTGAACGGCGGAATCTACGCGCACAAACGAGTGCTGAACCGGTCGACCATTGCCATGTTCACCAAACGCGACGACATTGGTGACTCGGCGCGGGCCCTGGGATGGGATGTGGTCACCGAGCCGGACTCGTCTGCCGGGAAATACTTCTCGCAGCAAGCCTATGGGCACCTTGGATTTACGGGGACGTCCATCTGGATCGACCCGACGAAGGATCTTTTCGTCATTCTGCTCACGAATCGCGTTAACCCGACGCGCGCAAACGAGAAAATCCGGGACGTCCGCCCTGCGCTGCATAACGCCGTTTGCGAGGCGCTCGGGCTTACCGCCGTCTCGCAATAATCCGCTCACCAGCCAAGTCAGCCGGCAACGCCTATCCGCCGGCATAGCAACTGCTCCGCGAAGCCGTGGCATGTGCCCAATCCAACCCCCAAAATTGCACCAGGTGTGATGCAGTCTTAGGCGGCTGCTGAAACACGCAAAAGTGTGTCGACCGATTTTTGTGCTTTCGTTGATGGCAAAGGACTTAGACGAATTATTGCTCAGCAGGTGTGTCGACCAAAGTCACCCGGAGTACCCCGCTGAATTGAGGGGCCAAGCTATCGAGGCATCGCTGATGCGGAAGCACTTAGCGGAAGCGAGCGGCCCTCTGCGGCCGCATGGTCCCCAGGGGTATTTTTTTCTCTGGCGGCTTGACGCATAAGCGACTGGCATGTCCTATCCACTTCGGGCGGCAAGCGACGGCAATGCGGAAGAACGCCAATCGGGAGATTGGCGTTCCCGGAGACACCGTTCCTGCTGCCCTCCCGAAGGCGGCTGGGGCCCGGACCGGCCCTGTCGGCAGCAGACAGGCTTCGCTTCGGCCTCCAAGCAAGGCGCCAATCGGGAGATTGGCGTTCCCGGAGACAGCGTTCCTGCTGCCCTCCCGAGGCGGCTGGGGCAACGGACCGGCTCCCTGTCGGCGGCAGACAGGCTTCGCTTTGACCTCCAAGTAAGCGCCAATCGGGATATTGGCGCTCCCGAACGCACGGTCTTCCAGTCGGGCGCGAAAAGGCCGAGCGCCTGACTAGGCCAGTTCGCCTCGCTCTCGCCGTAACTCCATCGGCACAATCGGGCGTATCCAAACCGGAAAACAGGAACTGTCTGTCCGGCACGTCTGGCTATAATCGATGATCGCACCGGGGCGGGCATTGAGACATCTGACGACTGAGCAAGGCAACCCTCGCTCCCGAGGGCTGGATCAGAAGGGCTCTCTCGAAATCGTCCGCGTGTTGAATCGCGAAGACGCGCGCGTGGCGGGAGCAGTGCGCCGCGAATTGCCGAAGATTGCTCGCGCGGTTGACGCGATCGTGAAATCGCTGCGCGGGGGCGGGCGTCTTTTTTATGTAGGCGCAGGGACCAGCGGGCGGCTGGCCGTTCTCGATGCGGCGGAATGTCCGCCGACTTTCGGCACGCGGCCGGAGATGGTTCAGGCGCTGATCGCGGGAGGCCAGCGTGCGGTGTTGCACGCCGTGGAAGGCGCGGAAGATTCCGCGGAAAACGGCGCGCGCGATCTTGGCAAAGCGGGATTGAAGCGCGGCGACGTTGTCGTGGGCATCGCGGCGAGCGGCACGACGCCGTACGTGCTGGGAGCGATGCGATACGCACGGGCAAAAGGCGCAACGACCATCGCGGTGGCGTCGAATTCACGTTCGCCGCTTGCGAAACAGGCGCAGATTGCGATCGTGCCTGAAACAGGCCCGGAGGCAATTGCCGGCTCGACTCGGATGAAGGCGGGCACGGCGCAAAAGATGGTCCTGAACATGCTTTCTACCGCATCGATGGTGCGGCTCGGCAGAGTTTACGGAAACCGAATGATCTGCATGGAAGCCACAAATGAGAAGTTAAGGCGGCGCACCGCGAGAATTCTGGAGGAAACGGCGGGCGTGGACGCGTCTACGGCGGAACACGCGCTGCGGCAAACGCGACACAATCTGCCGCTGGCTTTCGTCATGCTGAAAACAGGTACGACGGCTGCGGAGGCGCAGCAAAGGCTGAAGGAAAGCAGCGGCAACGTGCGCGAGGCGGTGGCGAAAGCGAACCGTAGCGAAACGGCAAAAATTTTGAAGAAGCGACGACGCTAGCGTGCAAGACGAAGCAGAGAGCCTCTACCGCAGAGACGCAGAGTTCCCGCCACGGCGGGCAGGCGCAGAGAATTCGTTGGCGGTTAGTAACAGCGGACGGAGAAAGTAAGATGGAGCAATTTAAAATTTCCGGCGGAGTGCCACTTGAAGGCAAGGTGCGCATCAGCGGAGCAAAGAACGCTGCCCTGCCCGCGATGGCTGCCGCGCTGCTGACCGCCGAGCCCGTCCGGCTGCAAAATATTCCGCACGTGCGCGACATCATCACGATGGCGAAGCTGCTGGCGCACATGCGTTGCACGGTGCAGAGCCCCGATTTGCCTCCCAGCGAATTTACGATTCAGGCGGAAACGGTTTCGCACGCGGAAGCGCCGTACGAACTGGTGAAGACGATGCGCGCGTCGATTCTGACGCTGGGGCCGCTGGTCGCGCGATTCGGCTACGCGCGCGTTTCTCTTCCCGGCGGATGCGCGATCGGAGCGCGGCCCGTGGATCTGCATATTCAGGCGCTGGAAAAATTGGGCGCGAAGGTGACGGTCGATCACGGATATATCGAAGCGCGCGCTGAACGGCTTCGCGGCGCGACGTTCCGCTTCCCGAAAATTACGGTGACGGGCACGGAAAATATCCTAACGGCGGCTGTCTTGGCCGAAGGCGAAACGATCCTCGAAAATTGCGCGCTCGAGCCGGAAATCGGCGACCTGGCCGACCTGCTCGTCAAGATGGGCGCGAAAATCGACGGAGCAGGCACGCCGACGATTCGCGTGCAGGGAGTGGAGAAGCTGCATGGAACAACGCACGCCGTGATTCCCGACCGGATCGAGGCAGGAACGTTCCTTGTCGCCGGAGCGATCACTGGCGGAGAGATCGTCCTCACGTGCTGCGAGCCGAATCATCTAGGCGCAGTGATCGATAAGCTGAAAGAATGCGGCGTTGAGGTCAAGGCGGAAGGGCCGCGCGCGCTGCGCGTCCGCCGCGGGAAGAAGCTGGTGGCTGCGGATGTTACGACCGAGGAATATCCGGGCTTCCCTACGGACATGCAGGCGCAATTCATGGCGCTTGCGACGCAGGCGGGAGGCGTGTCGCGTATCCGCGAAACGATTTTCGAGAACCGCTTCCTGCACGCCGTCGAAATGATGCGCATGGGCGCGAACGTCACGATCGACGGCAACCTCGCCGTCGTGACCGGGCCTACGCCGCTCACCGGCGCTCCTGTGACTGCGTCGGACCTGCGCGCCAGCGCGGGACTCGTCCTCGCGGCGCTTGTTGCTAACAACACTACCGTGATCGATCGCGTTTACCACATCGACCGCGGCTACGAGCGCATCGAAGAGAAACTCAGCAAGCTCGGCGCCCGGATTGAACGGATTTCCGACCGCGAAGAGTGATGACGCCATTTGGCAAAGGTATTCTCGTCGCGGGCATCGTGGCCATTTGTCTGGTAAGCCTAGACGCAACGCTTCAGACACAGAAGGACCCCGACCGTTCTCCCTGCACTACTGAGGCGTGCCGAAAAGCCAAAGCTTTTGTGAAGGCTCACTATTGCGGAGAGTCGCCTGCCGGAAACGGACCGGATGACAGCTGTGAGATTAAGATGCCGGAGAAACCTTCGGCGGGCGTCGACGTTGTAGCGGACTACCGATGCGAATGGAACGACCGCGAGCAGCACGCGGATTGTGAGCAACGCGGACAACCGTCTCCCTCGGTTCGCGGGATTTTAATGGCAGAGTTGCATCACCTCGGCCTGCCAGCAGACGCGAAGGGCCAAACCTGGTTTACCGTCTGGAAGCCCACGACGTCTGACTGGTCCCTCGCTGTGGCCTATTACTCGCTCACAAGCGGAGACGACATCTGGCTCTGCGAAGTAGTTGCGGTCATCGACAAACATTCGCATGCGGTCGTAATCCGCGAGCTACCATTTCAGAAAACGGATATCGACAAGCCAGATGTAACTCAATGGGCTCTCGTGGACATCACGGAAATCGAAGGCGCTGGGCGTGACGACATCGTCCTAGAAGGAGACGCGTACGAGAATCACTGGTTCCAGGTTGTTCGCGTGCAGGATGGAACCGCCCGAACGATCTTTTCTGGTTTGGGCTATTACTTGTGAGCGTCGACGTCCGCATCGAACGAATCGCCGACCGTGAAAAGTGAACGCGGCCACACTTCTTTTTCCAACTTCACATTTAATAGCGTATAAACGTGCCCGCGACATTACCGGCCGCACGACGGTGCTGCGGAAGTCGAGGGATAACGTTCCAAAGCCTGGCTAAACGGAGCAGAGGAGAAGTCCGATGAGAAACTTACTAATCGCAGCATTGGGTGTGCTTCTCTGCGGAGGTCTCTCGGTCGCGCAGACGGCCCCGAACGCTTCTACCTCCAAGCTTAGCGTCGAACTGCCGGGTGAGCCCTGGTCACTAGTTTTCGACGCTCCGGGCTTCAAAGTGAACATCAACGGATTGCAAAAGGATGGGCGCGCTTACCTGGAAGCCGACAACCAATCGACAGGGGCAGTTCTTTCCGTTTTCCTCGAAAGAACTTCCAGCAAAGCAACCGACGACGAGTGCAAAGCGAACCAGGAACGGAGACTTGCACAAAACGTGGATTACAAGCGGGAGAAGATTGAAACGAAAAACCAAGACGGAATGGCCATCGTCGAATACACGATCCCGCAATTCCAAGGCGTTCCCGTGCAACAGAGGAACTTGTTCGCTTGCCTGCCCAAGGATGATGTGTACGTGGACATACATATTTCTAAATCACTTTTCAAAGCTGGGCAGGAACAGCTACTCAGCGCGGTTTTGAATTCGGCTCATTTTGTCGAGAATGCGCCGTCGGGAGCAACGGCGGATGCCTCCGCGCAGAAGCCTGCACAAACGACCCTCGATTACGTTCGAGAAGGCAGCCTGTACTTCGTTCAGCACAACTATGCAGCAGCGATTGCGCCGTACAAGGCGGCTCTAGATGCCGAAAAGCAGAAGCGCACACTGCCCAGAAATCTGTGGCTCGCGCTGGTGGATAATTTGGCGATGGCCTACGGCATTACAGGAGACTTGGACCGAGTTGAGGAGACCGTGAACTACGGACTCTCACAGGACCCGACATATCCGATCTTTTACTACAACCTGGCCTGTGTCGCCGCGGGGCGAAACGACGAGAACAAAACGATGGATCTTCTCCGGAAAGCGTTCTCGTACAAAGGGAACGTGATTCCCGGCGAATCCATGCCCGATCCCGGCGTTGATGACTCGTTCAAACCTTTTATGACCGACCAGAAATTCCGCGAGTTCCTGGAGTCGCTCAAAAGGGTCCCCGGCGCTTAAAAGTCTAGGGCGTTGGTAAGGCGCAGCACGAGCAGCTGCCCGAGAGCCGGGCCGACGTCATCGCCCCAGAAGTATGCGTTAGCCGGAACGCGGAGAACTAATCGGAATCGGGACCGTGGTTGTGGAGGTCGGTACCGTAATCGTCGTCGTGATGCCACTTCTGGTCTTTTCCGTCCCACCACTCGTGAATGTGCTCGTAGCAGGTTTCGCGCTGTTTGCGCAGGTTTTCTTCGTCCTTGGCGGCTTCGTGGCTGTGCTTTCCATGTTCGGCGACAGCCTTATCCAGCTTCGCCTCCGCCTTTTCCGTGTCGCGCTGGCACTTCGTAAGCGGATCGGCCGCGTGAAGCACGGGTGCGCCGAGCGCGAACATCAAAACAGCGGACGCGGCCGCCAACAGGCCGAACGGCCTGCAGCGCATTGGGTTCATTTCGCGATGTGAGTTCACTCCTGCCTCCATTTCTCAGGCGCCGGCCGGGCGTTCAAAACGCGCGGACTCGGCGATGTCGGATGCGTCTGCCCATCCAAGCCTAGCAAGCGGCACAGGAGTTGACGCTCCGCTGATTCCGGTATTCGCGTGCGGACGTTTCGTTATACGACGGCGATCGATTGCGCGCGCGAGTACATGCGTTCGTTGAGGCGCCGGAGGTATCAGTGTGTTATTGCAAGCGGTTACGCGACCACACGCCCGTCGGTACACACAAGGACGTATCGACACTCGATTTAACTTGTCCGTATCATGGCGGTGATAGCGAGAAAGGGAGGCTGTGATCCCGAGTTCTTTTTTTTCTCCTGCTCGCACAGGGCCACTATGAAATCGATTCAGAGGAGATTGTCACTAAGGAGAATGTGATGACCACGAGACTGACGCGAATTGTACTAGGGCTCGCAGGAGCTTTACTCATATCGCTGCCCGTCGGGCAAGCTACGTTCGGCGCGCGACCGCACGACTGGAAAGCCGATTGCCACCAACGGCTGGAACACGACAAGGCGAGAATCGACCGTGACGCGGCCAAGTATGGCCGGCACAGCCGCCGAGTGGACAAAGACATCGATCGAATGGAGACCGACCGGCACTGGTGCCGCGATCATCACGCGGATTGGGATCATTCGATGTTTGATATAGGGATCTACATCAAGCACTAGGCGGACGGATTGTCTGGTTTAGCGGCTTTTAGCGGTCAATCGGACAGAAGAAAAAGGGGAGGCAGCTGCCTCCCCTTTTTTATGGTTCCCTCGGATGGGCAAAACGAAGAGAGGTCCTTCGCTCCGCTCAGGATGACAGCGCAGCATTGGCGTTGCGCAATCGGGTGCCGGGCGGACGAACAGCCGCTAGCGTTGGAGTGCGTCCGCGATCAGCATCCCGGCGAATACGCAATTTGCGAAAATGAAGAGAATCCAACCCGTCCACGAAAGCGCAGCCCAGTTGCCGCCAATGCGACTGCGCTGCCATTTCGCAAGGCAGTAGTGCACGTCTGGTCGCTTTGCCGCAAGCAGTCCAACGAGAGCAACGACCCCGAAAGCAAATTCGGCGAAGTACATACGTCTGACCTGTTATGACGAAAGGCAGCGCTCTGCACTCCGATCCGGCGTTATCCGGCGGCTTCCTGCTTCTGCTCCTCGGATTGGGGCTCATCTTGTGATTGAGATTGCCCCTGGCCTTGCGGCTGCGCGTGCGCCTGCTTGGCGCGCTGTTCGCGCAGGATGGCTTTGCGGCTCAGGCGAATCTTATTGCCTTCGATCGCGAGAACCTTCACCAGCACCTGATCGCCTTCCTTCAGCTCGTCGCGCACGGAGCGGATCCGCTGTTCGGCGATTTCGCTGATGTGCAGCAAGCCGTCGGTGCCTGGGAAGATTTCGACGAACGCGCCGAAGTCCGCGATGCGCACGACTTTGCCGAGATACGTCTTGCCGATCTCGGCTGTGGCCGTGACGTCGTTGATCATTTTCAACGCTTCGTCGGCGGCCTGGCCGTTGTTCGCGAATACGTGCACCTTGCCGTCGTCCATCACGTCGATCTTCACGCCCGTGGCGTCGATGATCGCACGGATCTTCTTGCCGCCCGGCCCGATCAGGTCGCGAATCTTGTCCGTCGGAATCGAGAGCTGATAGAGGTGCGGAGCGTAGGCGGAAATCTGCGCGCGAGCAGTGGCCAGCGTGCGGTCCATGGTGTCGAGGATTTCAAGCCGAGCCTTGCGGGCCTGAGCCAGCGCCTCGCGCATCATATTGATGCTGACGCCCGCGACCTTGATATCCATCTGCAGCGCCGTGATTCCCTCGCGAGTGCCGGCAACTTTGAAATCCATGTCGCCGTAGTGATCTTCCGCGCCGGCGATGTCCGTCAGGATGGCGTATTTGTCATCTTCAACGACGAGCCCCATCGCAATTCCGGCGCACGGCGATTTGAGCGGCACGCCCGCGTCCATCAGTGCGAGCGACCCGCCGCAAACGGTGGCCATCGACGACGAGCCGTTCGATTCGAGAATGTCTGAAACGACGCGGACGGCATACGGGAAATCCGCTTCGGGAGGAAGCAGGTTCGTGAGCGCGCGCTCGGCCAGAGCACCGTGCCCGACTTCGCGGCGGCCGGGTCCGCGCAGGAACTTCACTTCGCCGACGGAGAACGGCGGGAAATTGTAGTGCAGCATGAAGCGTTTGAACACGTCTTCCTCAAAGAGCAGATCGAGGCGCTGCATGTCGTCTTTCGTGCCGAGCGTGGCCGTGGCGAGAGCCTGCGTCTCGCCTCGCGTGAAGAGCGCCGAGCCGTGCGCGCGCGGCAGAACACCGGCTTCGCAGGTGATCTGGCGAATTTGCTCGAACGCGCGGGCGTCCGGACGACGGCGACGAATCAACATATCATCGCGGAAAATGCGCTCGCGGAGCCGCTCGAACGCGCGATTAGCGAGCTTGCGCTTGTCTTCGTCATCTTCGGGAACCGCGTCGACGATTTCCTTGTGGATCGCGTCGACCAGGCCGTAGCTTTCGAGCTTCGGATGCTTCGCGGTGTCGAGCGCGTCGCGCAAACGGTCTTCATATTTCGACTTGACCTGCTTATAAAGAGCTTCGTCGAATGCAGGCGGCGTGACGGCGACTTTCTGCACGTTGACGCGCGCTTGCAGCTCCTTGATGGCGGCGACGATCTTCTTGACCGCCGCGTGGCCGAATTCCAGCGCTTCGGCAACGGCGTCTTCGGAAACTTCCAGTGCGCCCGACTCGACCATCACGATGGCCTGGTCGGAGCCCGCAATGACGATATTCAGGCGGCTTGTCTTCTGTTCGGAAACGGTGGGATTGACGGTCAGCTTGCCGTCGATCAGCCCGACGCGCACGCACGCAATCGGCGTATTGAATGGAATTTTCGAGATGGAGAGCGCGGCGGAAGCGGCGGTGACGCCGATCACATCGGGATCATTTTCGCTGTCGGCGGAAAGCACCATGGCGACGATCTGCGTCTCAGTGGCCCAGCCCTCAGGAAACAGCGGGCGCAGCGGGCGATCGATCAGGCGAGAAGTGAGGATCTCGCGCTCGGAGGGACGGCCTTCGCGCTTGAAGAAGCCGCCGGGTATTTTGCCCGCGGAATAGGTGTACTCGCGATAGTCGACGGTGAGCGGCAGGAAATCCTTTTCCGTCGCTTTGTTGTCCATGCAAGCCGTGGCGAGCACAACCGTGTCGCCGTAACGCGCTACAACAGCGCCGTGCGCCTGGCGGGCCATCTTGCCCGTCTCAAACGTCAACTGCCGGCCGCCAACATCAATACTCAATTGTTCAAACATCAGTAGAATCCTTTGGTCCCGTTCAGCGGGACGAATTGCAAGATTGCGTGCTCGGTTTGGAAGTCGAACTCCGCGTGTGTTTTGGAAGAGAAAGAATTGAGGCTTGCGGGCGGCCCTGAAGCGGCCACTGCCGCCGGAGGGATATGCGGCTACACTTGCGCGTCGCGTGCGCTTACTAGCACACGCAGACCACTCTTGCTCTCGTTGTTGCGAAAGGAAGCGCGGTTGGCGAGTAGGCCTGAAGGCCTCGCGCTACTTGCGTAAGCTAAGCCGTTCCACAATCTCGCGATACCGATCCGGGTCCCGGCGATTCAGATAGTCGAGCAAGCGGCGGCGCTTGTTGACCATCATAATCAGTCCCCGCCGTGAAGCGTGATCCTTGGCGTGAGCTTTCAGGTGCGTGGTGAGATAGTTGATGCGTTCGCTGAGCAGCGCAATCTGCACTTCCGGAGATCCCGTGTCCTTCGGATGTACCCGGAATTGTTCGATTACGCCCGCTTTCGCCGCCATCACTTCCATCTCGCCCTCCTGTCCGCTACCGAGCCCTTCTGCCTTTGTGTTCTCTCTTCTCTACACTAAAAATGCTAGCACACGGGGGGACGCGCGCAAAGGAAATTCCTGTAGTTCGCCTTAGGTCGCCCGGGCTGGGCAGGGTACCGCATTAGCATTGGCGCCAGGCGACAGCGTAGGTTCACGGCTCCGCTGAACACGCGCATGCTTTTGGATTGCAGCCTCCCGCACCACGTTGAATTTAGGGCGGCGATCTGGCATGGGATGATTGCCTTGCTAGTGTGTAGCTGTTCCAACAAGAGTCACTCGCTGACTTCAAGAAAGACGTGGGTCGACAACCGAGGACAACGAAGAACTAACGCTGAGTGAAGCTGAAACGAGCGAGAAATAAAGAGGCAGGCGTGCTATGCCAGATCGCAGAGCGAAATTCAACGCGCTGCGGGAGGCTGCAAAACAAAAGCAGTTGCTCCTGGATTACCCGCGATAAACCCTAAACCTAAACCTTACCGCCGCGGATGAGCGACAAAAACTCGTCGCGCGTCTGTTTGTTTTCGCGAAATACGCCAAGCATCGCGCTGGTGGTGGCTGTGGAGTGCTGCTTTTCGACGCCGCGCATCACCATACAAAGGTGGCGCGCTTCGACGATGACACCGACGCCCTGAGGATTCAGCTTGTCCTGAATTGCGTTCGCGATCTGGCTGGTCAAGCGCTCCTGAATCTGCAGGCGCCGCGCATACATGTTCACCATGCGCGCGATCTTGCTGAGTCCCACGACCTTGTTGTTCGGAATGTATGCTACATGGCATCTTCCGAAAAACGGTAGCAGGTGGTGCTCGCACAGGCTGTACAGTTCGATGTCGTGCACGACTACCATCTCGTCGTAGCACACCTTGAACACCGCACCGTTCAACAGCTTTTCAGGGTCCTGGCGATAGCCGCTGGTAAGGAACCGCAGCGCCTTCTCGTAGCGCTCTGGCGTGCGGCGGAGTCCCTCGCGATTGGGGTCCTCGCCAAGCTGAACGAGCATCTGCCGCACAAGGTCGGCTATTTTCCCCGTCTCCAACGTCTCGGGAACTTCGATTTCGGTTGTTTCGCTCATGTGCTTTCCGCTCCTCATTCTGTCGTTCCATGATCGTGACGGAGCGACGCCGTTCAATCGTCCCTCAGGGACTATTCATTTCGCTTCATTGCTTATCATTCCCGGCATTTCGCTTCGCCAGGCTGCGGCTGGAGGGGCCGTGAGCCAGATTATTCGCCGCCATACTCGAAGCTATTGTTGCTCGTCTCTTCGATACGAACGCGCTCGAGTTTCGCTCCAGGAAAACTTTTCAGGCGACGGAAAATCTCGCGCGTCACATTTTCCGTCGTGGGTACGACGTTTCGGAACTCCGCAATCTGTTCGTTCAGATACTTGTGATCGAACGCGTCGATCACCTCGCGCTGGACGAATGGGTCGAGATCGCCAAGATTCGCGATCATTCCCGTTTCCGGCGCAACCGGCCCGGTAAAAGCCACTTCGAGGACGTAGTTGTGGCCGTGGCCATACGGGCTGTTGCATTTCCCGTAGAGCTGGCGGTTTTGCTCCGCGCTCCATTTCGCATTGTGCAACCGGTGCGATGCCGCGAATGTGTAGCGCCGACCAAGCGAGACTCTCACAGATGCACGCTCCCGAAGCTGCCGTTCGCACTATCCGCCGTGCAGTCTGCAAATAGTTCCGGCGACTCGTACAGGCGGACGCGGTCGAGCTTGCCTTGCCTGATCTTCGGCTCGAGGAGATTCCAGATTACGGTGGCGATGTTTTCGCAGGTCGGGACCTGGCCGGCCAGTTCGGGGACCTCGTAATTCAGATGCTTGTGATCCATGCGGTCCGCGACTTCGCGCTGGAGAATCTGCTTCAGCTCTTTCAGATCGAGCACCATTCCGGTTTCGGGATCGGGCTCGCCGGCGACGGTCACTTCCAGGACGTAGTTATGTCCGTGCCCGTGCGGATTGTTGCACTTGCCGAAGATTTTCCGGTTCTCTTCGGCCGAAAAATTCGGATTGTGGTAGAAATGGGCCGCCGAAAATTCGAGTTTTCGCGTGATTCGGATCATGAGCTTCTCGCCGGGTACGCCCTTCCCTTCCAGGCCACCGAGCCGTGCGTGTTCTTCCACCACGATGCGATCAAGGCGGCGGTATAGAGGCAAGCACCGGGAACATAGTATTGGACATACGCGGAGGGAAAAAGATTCCGATAGAGTTCCACTGCGTGCTCCAACTGGCGTCCGAGCAGGGCAATTCCGATGAAAATGGGCAGAAACCATCCCGACACGCCGTACGCATCGTGCAGATACGCCCAGATTCCCAACATCGCGCCTAGTTCGAACCAGGGAATCACAACGAGCAACTCTCGCACCAATCCGCCCAGCGTTCCCCCCATCAGCGGGTACAAGTTTTTCGTCCATCCCTGCCACATCGAGCGAAAGGTGCGATACATTCGCGTACGAACGACTCCTGTCCCAGGCGCGAAGTAGATTCCGTATGCCAGCTTCTTCACACGACGAGCAAGCGCCACGTCCTCGACGACCTCGCGCGCGACTGCCGAGTGGCCGCCCGCATCGCGATACGCGTCTCCGCGGGTCAGGAGAAACTGACCATTCGCGGCAGCATCCGGAACGCGAGGATCGTTGATTCGATTGAACTGATAGCGCGTAGATAGGCGCCAGAAAACGAATGGGATTAGCGCGCGTTCCCAGAACGTTTCCATTTCCTGCTCGGGCGAATACGAGACGAGCGCTGCGTCGTGCTGCTGCGCGTCCGCTAGCGCATGCGCCGTTGAGCCCGGGAGATGAAACGTGTCGGCATCGGTGAACAGCAACCAGTCGCCGCGCGCGGCAGCGGCGCCAACCGAAACGGCGTAGTTCTTTCCCGTCCAGCCGGACGGCAGCGTGCCGGTTTCCAGAACTTTCAGCTTCGGAATTCGCGCGGCAAGTTCAATGAGGATTTCGCCCGTGCGGTCGGTCGACTGATCGTTGACGACGATTACCTCGCCGATCTCCGCCTGCGCGGCGACAGACTCCACCGCTCGAGCAATGGACACTTCCTCGTTTCGCGCGGGAATAATGGCCGAAACCAGCATTTCGTCTCCAGGTGCTCAGTGCTGTCCAATAGAAAGAGGGCCGAAAACGTGTTTCGTTACAACAAAATCGCCAATGCGCAGCGTTATTGGATAATGGGTCAGTTGAATTTTAACTGCTTATGTCACGATCGAGAAATTCAAACTGAACCACTACGCGTTATTGCACTCGCTGGCATTCGGACGGACCTACTCGTATTATAGGAGTGCTTTGAGCGAACGGTTAAAGCGGAATTTGAAGACTGGCTTGGCGCTGGCGTTCGTAGTCGCGTTCGTAGCTGCATTTGCGCATCCGGACTACCGCCACGGAGAACCCAGCCTGCGAGGCACGCCCGAGCACGATTTTGCGCTCACGCTGAACGGCAAAGCCACGCGGCTTTCGGATATGCGCGGCCGCGTCGTCCTGCTGAATTTTTGGGCAAGTTGGTGCCCGCCCTGCGTCCAAGAAACACCAGCGTTGAATCAGCTGCAGAAACAGATCGAGCCGCGGGGCGGCACGATTCTCGGCGTCAGCATCGATGAAGATCCCGCTGCGTACGAGAAATTCCTGCAGCAGTATAACGTCGACTTCCCCACCTTCCGCGACCCGTCGAAAGACATCCCAACAACCTACGGCACCACGATGTGGCCGGATACGTACGTCATTCGCCGGGACGGACGCATCGACCGCAAGTTCATCGGCGCGCAAGACTGGAACAGCCCGGCGATGCTCTCCTACCTCGATTCGGTGCTCGCCGAAAAGTAACATCGGCATCTCACTCGACTCGCGCGATCGTCTGAATGCCGTAATACCACCCGGATACCTGGTAGAGCTGCGGATTGTCTGAGAGACCGACGAGTTCTGTAACATCGCCCCCTGCGACATTTGCGAGGCCTTCTCCCTTTTTCCCCAATGCACGCAACACGTTGGCGGGTTGCGGACCACACAAACGCGTTTGGAAGTCGGCCCGAAGCAGCAATGTATCGCCGTACTTCGTGCCCTCCCAAAACGCTCTATTCGGATAGGAACCGATCAGCCCGACGAACCCCCCCCTTTGATCGACCGGAACACAAACGCTGGTGCTTTGGTCCATCCAACCGAACCCAGAGAACGTTGTCGCAGCGACACTGATTCGCGCTCCGACGGGCAGGTCCGAGGCACCTCGAAATTGCAAATGGTGCTCATCGACGACTTTTCCCGAAATGGCCATATAGTAGGTGGGCGCGGACATCGATGCACGCCTAGCCGTAATCCCCGATCGCGAGACGCCGCCTACAACCAAACCAGTCGCAACGATCGCAACTACTCCGAAAGTACTCTTCACAGTTTGACCTCCCTCAGTGCGCGCTGAATCAACCCCGGGACTATGTAATCTTCCGCGGTACTCTTGCGTACTAGATGCTGAAAACCTAGAGTCGAGGGCTTGCGATGATGCGCGCGACTGAATTCGAATTTAAACACCGGTTCTGGTTTCTTGCCGGGATTTTCTGGGCAGGCCTGGCCTGTTACAGGTTCGACCACCAAAACGCGGCTGTTGCTCTCGCCGGATTAATTCCGCCCAGCTTTGTTCATGTGAGTTCGCTTGCCGTGTTTCCACATTCCTTGCATCTGATTTTCGGCTTTGCGGGCCTGCTGGCCATTCTGGCTGCCGCACTTCGGACATGGGCCGCGGCGCATCTGCGCAGCGCGATCGTTCACGACCACGCGCTGCATTCGGAAGGGTTGGTGGCCGACGGCCCGTTTCGCTGGATGCGCAATCCACTCTACGACGGCGGCATTCTGCTCGCCGCGGGCATGGGACTGCTCGCCAGCCGGGTCGGATGGTTCGTGATAACTTTCGGATGGCTGCTGTTTTACTACCGGCTCGTTCTGCGCGAAGAAGCCGCACTCACGGAATCGCAGGGTGAGTCGTTTCGCGCGTACCGCGCCGCCGTTCCACGCTTTTTCCCGGCGTTGAGGCCGCAAGTAAAATCGAGCGGAGCGCTCCCGCAATGGGGTCAGGCGTTCGGTGGCGAAATGTTCATGTGGGGCTTTGCTGCTTCCGTGGTCGCTTTTGCGATCACACTCCAAATCAAAACCTTCTACATCGTGATCGCTGCCAGCTTTATCTGCTACATGCTTTATTGGATTGCTCGACGCAAACCACAGAACCAGAAGCCGCCTGCCAGAGCGGAATAGAAAGCTCTGCGGCCGGTCACACCTTCAGGAAGATTTTCTTTCGCCACAAGATCAACATCGCGAGCCAGCACACCAGCACAAACGCGATCGCATATGCCAGAGACGCATTCGGCGTCGATATGCCGCCGAACGCGAATAGACGGTGATAGATGAGTTCCTGCATGGAGATTCCGGAATGCGCGTGCGACGTCAGAACCCAACTGTCCAGCCCCGCCGCGAGCATTTCCGACAGCGTGTAGGCCGCAATTGCGTTCATTCCGAAGACGAGCACCGGCATCGTCCAGCGCCCGCGCAGTTTGCGGACGTCAAGCAGGCAATAGCAGAGCGCAAGAACCACGAGAGCGAACCCGGCCGTGAAGAGCACGTAAGAGCTGGTCCACAATTTCTTGTTGATCGGAAACGATATGTTGAAGAATTCCCCAGCGGCCAGGCCGATCGCGCCGAAAATAAGCATCCCGAGAGCTTTCCTGCCGGCGCTTGCTTTCGAGCGCAACCATTCGCCAGTCAGTACGCCGAAGAGGACCGTTCCGATCGCCGGAATCGTGCTGAGCAGGCCTTCCGGGTCGCGCACGCCTTCGTACAGATGGCCCATCAGCAGCTTGCGGTCGAGCCAGGCGACCCAATTGCGATCGGGATCGAGCAGCGGAATGTTGTGCGTCGGGACTCCGAAACCGGGCACGGGCACGTAGCGCATCAAAATCCAGTAGCCGATCAGGCAGACTCCGATCGCCGCGATTTTCCCTTCGATTCCCGTCCAGAGAACGAACACCGCCGCGACCAGATAGCAGATCGCGATTCGTTGCAGCACTCCGTAGATTCGGATATGTGCCGGATTGTAGTGATCCGGAAAGCTGTTGATGAGCAGCACGCCAATCGCGAACAGGATCGCTGCGCGGCGGAACGCATGCATCAGGATCGCGCTTTTCGAGTCTCCTCGCGCGAGTCGTGAACGAAACGAATAAACCATCGACACGCCCACAATGAATATGAAGAACGGGAAAACCAAGTCGGTCGGCGTCCAGCCGTTCCATTCCGAGTGCAGCAGCGGCCAATAGGCGGTGCGAAAATCGCCGTTGTTGTTGACGAGGATCATCAGCGCGATCGTCAATCCGCGGAAGACATCGACAGACTGGATGCGCTCAGTGCGGAACGGGCCCTTCGCATCGACTGTTAAGGCCGCAGTTTGTGAGGTCTGGAGCGCCATAAATGACACACTCCGAACTGGTTGCGGGGGATTATAGCAACATCTCTGTCGTCGTTGCGTGAATGTGAACAGCTGGCCGTATGTTGCACTGTTGGACAGGGAGTTCCGCAAACAAAATCACGCTACGATAATTCCTGTCAAAATCAGACGAAATAGCGCACGCGGTGACCTTTCTGCGATCGGGTGTGAACGCCAGATTGCGAGTCGCGCTCCCCGCCCAGCCGGAACGCGACCGAATCGCCTGAAAAGTGACAGCACGCGTAGGCGTGGCGCTTCGTGTTCACGGCGCCATGGTGCTGTCTGCGAGGCAATTCTGCATGCGGCAGGCGGGATCGGCGCGACCCAATGATGAGAGCGCGCTGATTTGGGGGATGAGGCTAGGT
>DASUJR010000259.1:0-19439 GCA_036279175.1 Candidatus Acidiferrales bacterium
ACGTGTGCGACCGGCGGGTGGTGTACCAAGGCGGGATTTCGATTCACGATCGCGGCTACGTGCAGCGGGCAAAATTGCACCGATTTCACGGTGGTTGGCACCCCTGTCGCAGCCAGTAGCGGCTCGAAGAGTTTCTGCGCAACCTCGGATGGCGTGATTCACGTGAAAGCGGGTGGCGCGGCGACGGCGCCCGTCAGTGTTTCAGAGTGCCGCGCGTGGCCACCGATTCGGTAACGCTCTCGACGTACATTCTCAGGCCGGTTCTCTCAATGTGTGACCTTTGGAATCTGACACGGTTTGGGCACACGTCTGCGAAAGGCGAATGAAGCAACGTGCCGAAGATGGCAGAATGGATGTGGGGGCATGGTGGGCGACCAAGGACTTGAACCTTGGACCTCTCCCGTGTGAGGGGAACGCTCTAACCAACTGAGCTAGTCGCCCAAAATCCGGCTTGGGGCAAGGCGCAGCTAGCCTTCGCAAATCTCAGCCAGGGTAGCGCCCCTACTTCAGCTTGGGGAAGCAGCACCGACGAAAGTCAGCGCAACAAAGCGTTTGTAGCAGAAGGAACGGCGAATTGCAAACAATGAACCTGACGACGGACGCGCCTGCAAACGCAAAGAGCGCGAACTCGAAGCTGGCCGAACTGCGGAAATCGATCGGGCGGATCGTCAAGGGCAAGGACGATGTGATTCACCTTGCGCTGACCGCCCTGCTCGCGCGCGGGCACTTGCTGATCGAAGACGTGCCTGGCGTGGGCAAGACGACGCTCGCGCAAGCACTGGCGCGATCGTTTCAGTGCTCGTTTCAGCGGATTCAGTTCACGTCCGACATGCTGCCGAGCGACGTGATCGGAATCAGCGTCTACAATCCGGCGGCACAGCAGTTTGAATTCAAGCCAGGACCGATTTTCGCCAACGTCGTGGTGGCCGACGAGATTAACCGCACAACACCCAAGACCCAATCCGCGCTACTGGAAGCGATGAACGAATCGCAGATTACGGTGGACAACCGCACGCACGCGCTGCCGAAGCCCTTTCTTGTACTTGCGACCCAGAATCCGATCGAGCATCATGGCACCTATCCGCTGCCCGAGTCGCAGCTCGACCGTTTTCTGATGCGCATCCGAATGGGTTATCCCTCGCGGGAAAGCGAGAAGGAAATCATCCGAAACGGCTCGGGGCATGCGCCGGCTGAAAAAGCTGCTCCGCTGATGGACGCGAACGATGTGCTCGCGATGCAGGAGGCCGCCGGCAAAGTCAGAGTCGATGAAAGCCTGCTCGATTACGCGCTCGAAATCATCGATCGAACGCGCCAGACGGAGCAGCTCACGCTTGGCGTAAGTCCTCGAGGAGCGGTGATGCTGCATCGTGCCGCGCAGGCACGCGCGTTTCTCGAAGGCCGCGATTATTGCCTGCCGGACGACTTCAAAAGCTTGATCGTTCCCGTTTTCGCGCATCGCGTAGTGGTGAGTTCGCGGTACGTTTCGACTCAGAGAAAATCCGAACAGGCGGAAGCGATCCTGCGAGAGATTGTCGAAAGCACGCGCGTACCGGTCTAAAAGGCCGTTCGGCAATTCGCGCAAATAGAAGTCTCACCACAGTCGGCCTGCCGTGGCGGGCAGAGCGCGAGAACGACCGGAGAACAGCGGAAACGGCTAATCCGGCGCAAAGACATGGCAGCGACTCCATCCTTCATCTCCCGTTTCAGGCATCGAGGCGGCCGTAGTTCTCCGTCTGCGAATGCGGGCGAATCTTCAGCGTCGGCATGGCGAACCTTTGGCATCGCCATGGTGGTGCTGTCGTTCGCGCTGATCGTCGCGCTTTTTTCAGCAGCCGTCGCTCAACAGGGACGATTCCGCCTCGCCGCCGTTTCCACCGCAGTCGCGCTTGGGCTGGCCGCGTGGGTTGGCATCACGATCGTTCCAGCGCTCGCACGGCGTACGAGTCTTCGCTGGCTCGTATACCAGGTGGATTACCGCCTGACGCGCGAAGGCGTCATTTATCTCGCAGCGGTCGGAATCCTGGTGCTCGCCGCAGTGAATACGGGCAACAATCTGCTGTTCATGCTGCTCGCATGCGCTTTGGCGGGAATTCTAATTTCGGGAGTGCTGTCGCGCGCCGTTTTGACGGCCATCGATCTGAAATTCGATCTTCCTGAGCACATTTTTGCCGAGAGGCCGGTGATCGCCGAAATCGAGCTTCGCAATGAAAAGCAGATCTGGCCGTCGATTTCAATCCGCGTTGCCGGCGACGACAAGGAGAATGCGGAGCAGGTGCTGACCAAGCCGATTTTCTTCCCTTATATTCCTCGCCTCTCTTCCGCGCAGCAGAAAGTTGAGTTGAATTTTGCGCACCGCGGCGTCTATCGCCAGGACGCGTTCGCGATCCGCACCCGTTTTCCATTCGGGTTTTTCGAGAAGGCGCGGCACGTAAACTCAGAGATCGAAATCCTGGTTTACCCACGGGTCGAGCCAGCCGACCAGTTCTATGACGTGCTGCCGCTGCTGAGCGGCGAAATGGCCAGCTACTTTCGAGGGCGCGGCCACGAACTTCATTCGTTGCGAGATTATCAACCAACGGACAGCGCGCGGTTCGTCGATTGGAAAACGACGGCGAAGAGGAACCAATTGGTGGTGAGGGAATTCGCGCGCGAGGATGAGCGCCGCGTGATGATCGTCCTCGACCCGTTTATCGGACGCGATGTGGATAACGTTCAGCAAACGGGCAAATCGTCCGTCGCCGAACGATTCGAGGGTGCCGTGTCACTCGCTGCATCGATCGCGTGGCACTTTTATGAACTTGGATCGGTGATTCAGTTCCGCACCGATCGGTTCATGACGCCAATGGCGCCTGCAGCAGAAATCATCTACGAGGCGCTGGGCGAGCTTGCACGGATTCAGCCGGATATGTCATCGAGCGGTGGCGCGTTTCTTGACGATCTCACTTGCGAGCACGAGGTTTTCAAGATCATTCTGACGCGAAGATCGCAGCATTCGATTCCAACGGCGCTCTGGTCGTCGTCCTACTTCGTGTTCATCGATGCACTTTAGTTCATCTGGGCCACCTTTAAATAATCGGCCCTGCGGACGAATCAGCCGCTACAAAACGCAAAGGCAAAAACGCCAGCGAGAACTGCCACCGACACACAGTCGTCCACAGTACAAAATGAAAGCGGCACGACACGGGTTTGCGCGCGTGTGCGAGAATACGGGCGCTCCCATGAGTCAAACATCCCATTTGGAAGGTCGGTCACTTCTGGCATTCCGGAAGCGACTGCTGCGCTGGTACCGGGAGAGTCGCCGCGAATTGCCGTGGAGAGCGAGGCATCCTCGAGGGACACACCGTTCACAGCGAACGCACCTCGATCCGTACCCCGTGTGGATTTCGGAAATCATGCTGCAGCAGACGCGCATCGCGGCGGTGGTTCCCTACTACGAACGGTTCCTCGCACGATTCCCTGACCTGGAATCACTGGCAACAGCGCGTGAAGCTGACGTGCTGAAGCTGTGGTCCGGGCTGGGCTATTACAGTCGTGCAAGGAATCTTCATCGCGCGGCGAAGGAGATTGTGGCGCGCCACGGCAGCCATTTTCCTCGCGAACTCGACGCAGCGCTGGCGCTCCCCGGGATTGGCCCTTATACCGCAGCCGCTATCCTGAGCATCGCGTATGACGTTCCTCTCGCCGTACTCGACGGCAACGTGGCACGCGTTCTCGCGCGCCTGTTTGCGATTCGCGGCGACCTGCGCGCTGACGGCCGGTGGCAACAGCTTGCCGAAACGGCACAGAATCTGCTCGCCGTGAATGCAGCAGGCGACTGGAATCAGGGGCTAATGGAGCTGGGCGAGACGATCTGCACCCCGCGATCGCCGCAATGCGGCGGATGCCCGATCGCGAGTTGGTGCCGCGCACATGCGCTCGCGCTGACTGGCAAGATTCCCTCCCCGCGTCGAAAAACCCCTCCTGTCCGCGTGGAAATTGCCGCCGCGGTTCTGCTCGATCCTCGTGGGCGGACGTTGCTCGTCCGGGATCCCGGCGCGCACGATGACGTGCTCTTCTCGCGCATGTGGCAGTTCCCTGCCGTTGCGGTTACGAGTGATGCAGAGGCCGAACTCGCGACGCATCTTCACGCTACAGCCGGGGTGAACTGCACAAATGGCACGCGGCTAGAGCGGCTGCAAACTGCGCGCCATGGCGTCACTTTCCGCAACATTACTCTGCTGCCGTTTCTGGCACGTGTGGACGCGCTCCCGCGCTTATCGCGGTCGAGAATCATTAGTCTGGCCGGTATTGCAGAGCTTCAAATCTCGAGCGCGACGCGAAAGATCGCGGCAGCGGCAGCGAGCGCAGGCATATGACACGCACTAAAACGCCCAGAATCGTCTTGCTTTCTTTGGTCATTGGGATCGGCGTAGGCGGAACGTTCCGACATCCACACGAAACGGCGGACGGTACCGGTGCGAGCCTGTCGCAAAGCGTGCGAGACAATGCGTTCTTTCCTATGGCCGTGTGGTACAGCGGCGGGAAAGCGCGCGCGCCGATGCTCGAAAAGGTAACGCCGGATTCGCCGCGCCTGTGGAAAGCCGACCTGCTGAAGATCAAAGGGCTCGGCTTTAATACGGTTCGGACGTGGGTCGAATGGAACGTTGGCGAACCGAGGGAAGGCGAATATCACCTCGAAAATCTGGATCTGCTGCTACGGCTGGCGAACGAAGTTGGATTGAAAGTGATCGTGCAGGTTTACGTCGATTCGGCGCCGGAGTGGGTCGGGCAGAAATATCCCGACGGCCGCTACGAAGCGCAGGACGGCCAGCCGATTCCCTCGCAAGCCGCGCCCGGATTTTGCTTTGATAATCCCGGCGTGCGACACGCGGTGCTGGGTTTTTTCCAGGAAGTGGCGCGCCACGCGGAGAAGAGCCCAGCATTCTACGGCTACGATCTTTGGAGCGAGCCCGCCGCCCTGAATTGGGCGCGCATCGGCTACAAGGCGAACCCGATGTTCTGCTATTGCCCGAGCAGCATCGAACGCTTTCGCCGCTGGCTGAAAACGAAATACGGCACGCTCGACGCGCTAAACGAATCGTGGCATCGCACATTTACCAACTGGACCGAAGTGGAGCCGCCGCGATACGGAACGATCCTTACCTACACGGATTTCATGGATTGGCGCGTCTACTACGGCTACAAGCTGGCCGAAGACCTGAAAATGCGCAACGATGCCGTGAAGGCGATCGATCCGAATCACGTAACTACAAGCCACGCGCCGAATCCATCGCCGCTCGCGCGTACGCTGGCTGATCCGTATGATCCCTCGGACGATTATCTGATGAAGGATTCTGTCGATTATTTCGGGACGAGTTTTTATCCGAAGCTGACGTCGCCCGATTTGAACTGGACGCTCGAACGACGCGTGCTCGCGATGGACCTTACGTACGACATCACGGTGCATCACGCCGCTGCGGCGGAGTCTGCTGCGAAGCCGCGCCACGGCTTCTACGTTGGCGAATTGCAAAGCGGGTACGGGGTCCACGGCACGATCATAGGCTCCCCGGTAACGGCAAACGATCTCGAAATGTGGACGTGGGGAATGATTTCGCGCGGCGCTCGTGCGATCAATTATTACGCCTGGTATCCGATGAGCGCGGGCTACGAATCGGGCGGCTACGGAATGATTCATCTCGATGGCACGCTGACGGAACGCTCGCGTCGCGCGGGAGAAATCGCGAAGCGTGTCACGGAGAATGCTGATCTGCTTCTGCAAGCGCGTCCGGAACGCGCGCAGGCGGCCATCGTGTTCAGCCCGCTGGTTCCATTGCTTGGCGGCTACGATCCATCGGGCAGCCGCAACGCCATCCATCAGGCCGTCGCGGGATATCACCGGATGTTTTTCGAGCGCAATATACCAGTGGATGTGGTCAGCTCGCGCGAACTGGCGCGGGATGATTTGCAGCAGTACAAATTAGTGATCGTTCCCTACCCGCTGATGCTGACGGATGAGGAAGCGAATACGCTGAAGGGCTATGTCGCAGACGGCGGGCACATGTTCGTTGAGGCGCGGCCGGGATGGGTGGACGAACGCGGCCACGCGGAACCAAAAATCCCCGGGTTCGGCTGGGATGAAATCCTCGGCGTGCGCGAGAAGCAGATCATTCCCGCGGGCGAGATCGAAGTGAAGTGGGGCGGCGCCGAATTCAAGTCAATGAAATTTGACGAGCAATTCGAGGTAGAAAACAAGTCCGCGCGTGCGGTTGCATTTACGGCCAACGGATTGCCGATCGCATATGAAAATTCTTATGGCAAAGGAAGAGCAATCATTCTGGGCAGCTTCGCGGGCCAGGAGAATTACCTGCATCCCGTTGCGATGAATCCGCTCGGAGGGATTCTGGCTGACTGGGCGGGTCTATCGAAGCCCGATTTACGAGCGCCGACGCTGGTTGAATTGCGGCAAATGTATGCGCCGGAGGGCCGGTTTGTCTTCCTTTTCAATCATACGGACCAGCCCGCACGGGTCGCATTCAGCCGCCGTCTCGAAGAGCCTGCCTCCGGGATTCGCGAGCTTATGACAGGCCAGCAGATTCCTCCTACGGGCGCGAGTCTGGATTTGCACGCCGAAGTGCCGCCGCATAGCGTTCGCGTCTACCGAATCGATTACCACACGAACTGAAATCAGCGGTATTTGCGGCACCTACCCTACCGAACGGGAGGGTACTAGCCGACTAGTCCCACCCCAGCAAGGTACGAAGGGGCAAACGAAAGGCGACTGATGTCCCATTCGCTGCGACCGTCCCACAGCAACATGATGAGGTTGCCGGCTCGCGGATTTCGGCCCCGAGCCGCAATTGGAGGGACGATGAGCTGTCCGGAATGCGGTTGGCCTGGAGCCGGGAAAATGCCAGCGGGTGTGTGCGCCGTGAAAGAGAACGGGAAGAAAGTTCTGGTCGGGCAGTTGAGTTACTTCAGCACAAATGCGCCGCTGTGCTCGGTCTGCGAAGACATGATGTGGGCGCTCGAAGCGAAGCCGTGGTTCATTGAGGCACACGAAGATTACTTGTATCAGGTGAAAGTGAAAAAGCAGCTGCTCGGGCAGTCGTAGCGGCGTGCCCATTGCGGAAGGTCGGGAGGGCAAGGGCCCTCAGGGCTAAAACCCCTGAAAAACCGCGGGTCGAGTGTCGGAGCTAAAGCCATGTCCGCCGGCAGGCAGGCTCCGACCCCTAAGAGGCCGCCGCTTTCTCGACCGTTATTCAGTTCGCGTGGCGCTCGGACGCGTTCTTCTGCGGCGCATTGGCCGACATCGCGCCAAACGTTGCGGTCGCTTCGTGCGTTTCGCCTGCGTCGCTGAGCTTGGCCGTGTGAACTTGGGGAAAACGGCGGGCCAGCCAGGCGCTGACTTCCGCCGGATGATAATCGAAGGGGCCCATCCCACCGCGGTAAACGATCTTTCCTGACTCGTCGATCACATAGAGGCGTTCGGGCCAGCCACCATATATATGGTCGGCAGGATCGCTCATCGCGTCGATGCCGATAGGAATCGGGAAATTGAAGCGCTTCACGAAATCGTTAGCGATGGCGACGCGCTGCGACAGGGTTTTCGGCTGTGGATAGCAGACGTTCTGCGCAATATTGTCCTTCATCTCCCATTCGTCGAGGGGATGCGCTTCGCGGATATAGACGGCGAGGAAATCGGCGCGGTCTTTGTATTGGTTATACATTTTGACCAGATCACCGATCTGGCGGCGAAAAGGAGGTCAAGTATAGCTGCCGAAAATCAGGACGAGCGGGCGCGTACCGATATGGTCGCGGAGGCGGAAAGTGGAACTGCCGTCGAGCGAGTAGAGCACGGCGTCGGGAGCCGCATCGCCGACGTGGAGCTTCGTATTATGCCATTGGGGGCGGGCGTAGCGAAGAAAGCCGTAGAGGTCCTTCGGGCCACCCATGAAATAGCAGCCGACGCCAAAGGCGATCGCGAGGATTGCGACGAGAACGATCAACGTCCATTTGAGCGCCTGGCGCATTGATTTTGACGCAGCGAAGAATAGTCCAAGGCGGACCGGCAATCAACAGGATCTGGCGAAGAAGTGTGGTTCATGCGGGGCGTCTCTAGCGGGAGAGGCGCGTACTAGGGCCGGGGCGAGGCGAAGATTTAGTGAAAACAAAATCCTGAACCTGTGGCGGTTAGAAAATGTTTTCTCCTTTGTTTGCAAAGAGATGCGGCGAGTTTTAATAGCAGGGGTGTAGCGATTAGGCGTTGGACGGAGCAAGGCCGTCTCGACGGAATGCCTTTCCTCCGCCATTCGGCTTTAATTTCGTTGACGCGCCGTGAACGGGCGAGTCGCTGCTATATCTCGCTCCCGCAACAACTGAGACGTAGCAAATAATTGTCCGGGAGAATCAGTGGTCGCAAACGCCGAAGCAAATGCGTTCGTCGAGGATACGCTACTGAAGATATGCTACTGAAGCGTTACGTTAACGGACGTGAAGTGAAAGAGCCCACTGATTTGCCCGCCGACGCCCTGTGAGGAGTTACCGGTGAAAACAATCTCGACATTCCCGCTCTGCGACGGTTGGTCAAACGGGTCTCCTAAGTATCCGGCCACAATGTTGCACGCGCCAGGACCTCCGATCGAGTTAGACGAAATCTGTGCTTGGGCAGTTCCGTTGACCAAGTTCTGATTGATACCGAATGTTCCGCCACAGTTAGGCCATGCGAAATCGACCATCCCGCTGACGGAGTTTGAGGAAGTAACGTTAGCAGTCAGCGTTACCGCCGACCCCGCAGCAACCTTGCCAGCCGAGGCTGTTAGAGTTGTCTTGGTCGGTAAGTTGCTGGGTTGTTCACCACCGCCGCTTCCGCCGCTGTTTCCAGCTCCACTCCCTCCACAGCCCATCAGGAAAGTCACGAGGCAGAGCATGGCGAGACCTGCGGCAATACTGTCGAAACGGCGACGCTGCGGCAATGAAAACAGCAGTAAGGCCGCCAGCGCGGCCAAACTACTCAACGACCAGCAGACCCTGCGCATGCCCGTAAACGGGGGGCGGTCCCGCCATGGATTCGGGAGCGTTACGGCTGTCAAAGTCGACGACGGACCGATCGTACTAATGGTCAACGTCGCCGTCTGCGGCGCACCATTCGTAAGAGTCAATTGTTGAGGCGAGATGCTGCATGTCTCTCCATAAAAAGCCATATTGGAACAATTTAGGCTGACGGTGGTTATGTAATTGGTTAAGGGAGTAACAGTGATGGTAGTGCTCCCTGCTTGTCCAGCCGTGATCACCATAGGGGTGGAGCTTGATGAGAAGCTGAAATCAGGAATTGTCACAAAGATCGAAGTGGACGCGCTCGCACCTTCATAGTTTGCGTCTCCGATATAGTTCGCGTAAATTTGCCCCGTTTGCTGAGGCGCCAATGTGGCTGTCGCTTGCAGTTCCCAGTTCCCGTTCGAATCCTGAATCGTGGTCAGGGTCGGCGTGCTGTCGACAGTGCCGGCGGAGCCAGAAAGCGAGATCGTGCCAGTTGGCTTTAAAGCAGCGTTGCTGGCCGAGTTCGTCGTCCTCAAGGTAGCTGTTAGAGTTACGACATTCCCCTGACCATAGACGGTGCTGGTTGGCGTCGCGGTCAGCACCATGTTCGCGGGAAAGAGAGCAGTTACGCTGGCACCGCCGGACGCCGACGTGCCGTAGTTTGCGTCGCCGTTGTAGTGAACCGAGAGCGAGTGCTGACCGGACGGCGCCGCGAGCGTGATAGATAACGCGGCGTATAAAGAAACGACTCCGGATTGCGATTGGGGCGTCGTGGAAAAAACTGTCGTTGGAAGAGCGGTCGTGCCGTCAAAAACCGTATAGTTGGCACTTGGGACAGCACCTGAACTAGTTGACTGGGTTTGGACGTTGATCGTAAAGGGTACGCCAATTATCGCTGGGGAAGTTGTTCCTGTGATTTTTGTCGTGGTGGGGGCGGAGGTGACGGTGATGGCGTTGGTGGTGGAGCTGGCGGTGTAGCTGTTGTCGCCGCTGTAATTTGCGACGAGGCTATGCGTTCCGCCGGTGAGCTGTATCGGTAAGTCCTCTGTGTTGCCTTCGCTATTGAGAGGAAACGTTCCGGCATCGAGCGGAGTCCCGTTGTCGGTGAGAGCGACATTCCCGGTGGGACAGGGATACACGGAAGTTTTATTTGAAGCGTTGAAGCAGAGCGTGCCGCTGGCGTTCGTCACATCGGAGCGCAGGATGTAAGGAGAGCCATAGGGAAAGGTGGTCGCGTTCTTACTGGTGATCTGGCCGGTTGTTGGGTCAAAGGTGATGGCGCCCAGAGCGGTTTTGCTGGCCTCAGGACTGACGGTGACGGTGATGGAATTTGAGTCGCTCGCTTTGTAATTCGCGTCGCCGGGATAATGCGCCAGGACGGCGTAGGACGTCCCTCCCGGCAGAGTGCTTAGGTTGCTGGAGACGGTACCGCTACCGCCTAGAGTCAAAGTACCGAAATCCGTGTTGGTTCCGTTCTGCTGCGCCAATAGAGCAACGTTGCCAGTGGGAACTGGCGAAGTTGGAGAGACGGAAACGGAAACCGGCACCGAGCTGCCGTGCGTGATAGTTACAGCGCTACCGTTATTGAGGATCAGCGTGGTTGTGGAGGGCGTGTTGCTGACGGTGTTCCAGTCGTTGACGAGATTAGCTGCGTTGACGGAGCCGAGTCCGGTGGCCTGGTCGTAACCGGCTGCTGTGGAATAGCCGGAGAGCACGCCATATGCGTCGCCGGAATGCGACGTGGTGCAATTCGGGGAACCTGTAAGGCAAGGCATCGCGATGGTGGAACCTGGCGGCGTATCGTAAAACACGCACGTAGATGCGGGATTTGCAGCGGAACTGCAGGAACTACCGGATTTTGCCGCGAGCTTATAAAAAACATAATTCGCGTTGCCTTGGGGCGCGCCCATTTTCTGGTCGACCAACGCCATGATTCCCGCGAATGCGGGCGAAGAGGCCGACGTGCCGCCGATGCCGAGAAATTCGAAAGTGCTGCACGGCTGTTGGCCCGTTGCGTCGCGTTCGCACAACATGTAGAAGTTGCCGACGAAACCGTTGCTGGCGAACAAAGAGACATCCGGGACATCGCGCCTACTATCTTGCGGTACGCCATTGCCGGACTGCCACGACGGCTTGGCATATCCGCCGGCACAGTTCGCGGGCGAGAGGGCTGTGGGCGTCGTACAGGCGCTCTTTCCGCCGCCTCCCGCAACGGTGAGGATGTAATTTACGAGTTGAGCGTTGTTGCAGTTTGTTTCCGCGTTTGTGGTGAAGCCGACTTGCGCGAACAGGGCGTTCGTGCAGGAGTTGTTCCAGGTGGTTTCCGGAATGTAGCCTTTTGCTGACGCTTGCGTGGTCGAGTTGCTGGTCGAGTTCCAGTAAAGAGCGGAATTCGAAAGATCATTGAAGTCCGTGCCGCCGACGGCAACGTTATAGGGCGTCGAAGCGAGGCCGTTTACCTCGAGGCCAAACTGCGCGGGCTCAGGCGATGCGGCGCCCCTGTAGAAGTCGCAGCCGGCGGAGCCATTGTCGCCGCTGGAAACAAAGACCGTGATGCCTTCCGCGGCGGCCTGCTGCCAGAGGTTGCTCACGAACTGATTGCCGGACGAGCCGAGGCCAAGCTCGCATTGGCCGTAGCTTTCACTCATAACGGGCGCAAGGTCGTTGTCGACGATGTAGAGAGCGGAAAGATCGACGCCGTCGCTCGTCTCCGTGGATTGAGAAACTACAAGGTCGATCTTTGCTCCGGGCGCGACTCCACCGGCCCATTCAACATCCAGGTCCGATTCGGTTTCATCACCTTGAACGATGCCGGGATCGGGACCGTTGAGAATGATGTTTGGCGGATTCGCGGGCAAGCTGAAGAACGTTTGGAAATCGCTGACGTCTTGCGGGTTGATATTGGTGCGCGCGACGATGGCGATCGTTTCGCCAGTGCCGTTGATTGGCGTGCTGGCGTTCCAGAGCGGCAGGGTGTTGTAAATGGTCGCAAAATCGTAAGGGCTGACGCCGTAACACGGAATGGGTTGACCCGTGTCGGGATTCGTGCCGCAGCTTGTGGTGAAGCTGGGAGTGGGCGTTTCCCCGGTCACACCGCCGAGTCGCGTTACCTGACCAGTTTCCTTCGATTTTGCGAAAATGCCTGCCAAGCGGTACATCGGCTGCCTGGGAAATCCGTTCATGCTGGCGACACCGGCTATGACGGGTGAAAGGGCAGCGGGAATCTGCGGATCAGTGGCATTCGCCATATAAGTCTGGCCGTTGACCGCGTACTTGTCGATCTCGGTGTGGAAGGCGGATTGGAGCTGGGCGGCGGTGCCGGAGAACTCGATGGTGCCGCGGCCGTTGGCAATTTTGTCGATCTGGAAACCCTGCGACTGGAGCCAGGAGACGACGGTCTGGATGTCGGAGTCGGCGGGACCGAACTGCTGTCCGAATTGCTGCGGAGTGAGCCATTGGTGATAGTTGGGCGAGGATTTGTCCTGCTGCTGGTCGAGCAACGATTCGAGCGCAGTTTCCTGAGCGGAGCTGCGTTGCAGGACGAGCAGCATGCGGTTCAGGGGGAGGCTGGATGGCGCGGGACCGCGGTCGAATTCGGCGCGCGCGAGCGGATGGACGTTGCCCTTCAGGACTGTGAGCTTACTTGCGTCGATTGGCTGCGTGATACGCGCGGGAACAGGGGTCTGTTGCGCGGCGGCAATGGACGCGAACAGGAAGAGTGCGGCGGTCCAAACCGCTGATCGAAGAATTCTGCTGGACACGCTGCCTTGCGGCAGAAAAGCCATGGAGCTGGATAACATGGCGCCTCTGAGGAATGCAGAGTTGTGATGCCGGTCGCCTAAATTTTCGTCCGCCTACGAATGGAACGCCCAAAGCCAACGCACGAGCGTCTCTAAACAACTAAAAATGCGCCCGCCTGCACGGCAAGGCCGCCGCTACTAATGCGGAACCAAAACTACAAACGCAAAAACAGAACAAAACCGGCCCGCCTGCACGGCAAGGCGGCCGCTACAAACCGACACAATTACCTGCGGCTTTTCTATGCGAGTAAACCGCACACCCCTGAGAGATCTCAAAAAACTGGAGGGATTGTGCGGCGGCGTTGGGAGGGAGTCAAGTCCCTTTGCGTTACGTAACTGGACACGAAACGAGTGGGAGGCGAATGAAACACGAATGGAGTTGGGAAGACATACGTCGTCATAGCGCGGAGCTGGTGTCCGGGCGCGAGTGTATCTGCGCCTGTCGCTGCGCCTCGTCGAAGAACCCAGCGGCGAGGCCTTGCCACAGCGGGTTTCTCTTCTGAATCAACCATATCTTTTTCTCGCGACGCCAGCGCTTGATCTCCTTTGCGCGGGCGATCGCGTACCGAACGTCAGTAAAGATTTCGAAGTGGACGAGACGGAAGATTTTGTATTTTGAGGTGAAGCCGGGAACCAAGCGCTCGCGATGTTCGACCATCCTGCGCGCCAGATTGTTTGTCACACCAGTGTAGAGGTTCCGGGAACGGCTGGCGAGAATGTATACGCAATAGGTGCGGTCCAGCATGGAACTGCGAACCATATCGGAGACGTGAGATTGAAGCAACGGAAATCCTGGACACGACGAGGCGTATCAACATTGTGGGGAAAAAGAAAGAAGAAAACAAAAGCAGGTCCCTCACGCTACAGGCGCGCTCGAAGCGCCACCATTCCCGCACAAAACGCGGGACGGGGTTCGGGATGACATGGCGTCACGCGAGTGGCAGGGAGCCATCCGCTCGCCGTGGCGCGACCCGCTCGCATGAGACGCGCGTCTTCAGGCGCAGCGAGCAGCGTCCCTACGATTGATACCAACCACGGCGAAAGGCGCCAATCTGGAGATTGGCGTTCCCGGACGACCGCTAGAAATTTGCGCGATGCGACGCGGGCGCAGCGAGCAGCGCCCTACAGTTTGCGCTGCGGCAGCGCGCGACGACGACACACAAAAGGCGAGCGGCGATATAAATCGAGAAATTCGCACAGCCGGGTCGGCTGTGCCACACAGACCGGCCCGCCCGCCTGAAAACCAGGGGCCGCTACAGAAGCACATTCAACGGCAAACGAGGAGAGATCCTTCGCTTCGCTCAGGATGACAAGCTACGGCGGCGCGTCCCGCCACGGCGAGCGGATGAGACGCGCGTCTGCAGGCGCAGCGAGCAGCGCCCCTACGATTGATACCAACCACGGCGAAAGGCGCCAATCAGGAGATTGGCGTTCCCGGACGAACGTCAAATTCAGGCGAGCATTTGGCGGAGGACGTAGTGGAGGATGCCGCCGTTCTGGTAGTAGGCGACTTCGAAGGGCGTGTCGACGCGGGCGATCGCGGAGATGTCGCGCGTTTTGCCGCTGGCGTCGCGGACGCGGATGCGAACTTTCTTACGAGGCTCGAAATGTTGCGCCAGGCCCTCGACGTCGAATGTTTCGAGGCCGGTGAGGCCGAGCGATTTCGCGTTTTCACCCGGCATGAATTCGAGCGGAAGGACGCCCATGCCGACGAGATTGCTGCGATGGATGCGTTCGAAACTTTCAGCGAGGACAGCGCGGACGCCGAGGAGGATGGTGCCCTTGGCAGCCCAGTCGCGCGATGAACCGGAACCATATTCTTTGCCGGCGATGACGATCAGCGGTACGTTTTCGCCGCGATAACGCATGGCGGCATCGTAGATGGTCATTTTTTCTTTACTGGGCTGATGGATGGTCCAGCCACCTTCGGTGCCGGGAGCCAGCTGGTTGCGAAGGCGGATGTTGGCGAATGTGCCGCGCATCATTACTTCGTGATTGCCGCGACGCGCGCCGTAGGAATTGAAATCCTTTGGCTGCACGCCGTGCGCGACGAGATATTTTCCGGCGGGCGAATCGGGCGCAATGGAACCTGCGGGAGAAATGTGGTCGGTGGTAATGCTGTCGCCAAGCAGCGCGAGCGCGCGGAGACCGTGCAGATCGGCAATAGGCGCGGGCTTAAGCGGCATGGCTTCGAAGTACGGCGGATTCTTGATGTATGTAGATTTATCTTGCCACGCGTACAGATCACCTTCCGGAACGGGCAGCGCGCGCCATTTCTCGTCACCGGTAAAAACGTCGGCGTACTGATTGCGAAACATCTCGCTGGAGACGGAGCTGCGCATCGCCGCTTCCACTTCCTGCGGCGTGGGCCACAGTTCGCGGAGATAGACCGGCTTGCCGGATTTGTCGTTGCCGAGCGACTCGTTGACCATATCGAAATCCATGCGGCCGGCGAGCGCGTAAGCGACGACGAGCGGCGGCGAAGCGAGATAGTTGGCGCGACAGAGCGGATTGATGCGGCCTTCGAAATTGCGATTGCCGCTGAGGACAGAAACGGCGACGAGATTATTTTCCTTGATGGCTTTGCCGATCGTTTCAGGCAGCGGGCCGCTATTGCCGATGCACGTGGTGCAGCCATAGGCGACGAGATGGAAACGCAGCGATTCGAGATAGGGGCGGAGGCCGGCTTTTTCGATGTAGTCGGTGACGACGCGCGAACCAGGAGCGAAGCTGGTTTTCACCCAGGGCTTGGTGGCGAGGCCGCGCTCAACCGCTTTTTTCGCAAGCAGGCCGGCTCCGAGCATCAGCGACGGATTGGATGTGTTGGTGCAGCTGGTGATGGCGGCGATTACGACGGAGCCGTCGGCGAGATCAAAGCGGTCGCCGTTGTTTTGCACTTGCACATGCTTCGGCTGGCCTTCGAGCGATTTTTCGAACGCGGACTTAGCTTGCGTGAGCGGAACGCTATCTTGCGGGCGCTTCGGGCCGGCCATCGTGGGAACGACGGTGGCGAGGTCGAGTTCGAGCTTGTCGGAGAAAACGGGATCGGGCGTCTGGTCGGTGCGGAACAGGCCTTGCTCTTTCGTGTAGGCTTCGACGAGTTTGACGCGATCTTCGGCGCGGCTGGTGAAGCGCAGATACGAGAGCGTTTCGGCGTCGACGGGGAAAAAGCCCATCGTTGCGCCGTATTCGGGAGCCATGTTGGCGATGGTCGCGCGATCGGGGAGCGTGAGAGACGAGAGGCCGCTGCCATAGAATTCGACAAATTTTCCGACGACGCCTCTCTTGCGCAGCATCTGCGTGACGGTGAGGACGAGGTCGGTTGCCGTTGCGCCCGCGGGCAAGCGGCCGTGCAGTTTGAAACCCACAACGGCGGGAATCAGCATCGAGAGCGGCTGGCCGAGCATGGCGGCTTCTGCTTCGATACCTCCGACGCCCCAGCCGAAGACGCCAAGGCCGTTGACCATTGTCGTGTGCGAATCGGTGCCGACGAGCGAATCGGGGAACGCGAAGGTCTCGCCATTTTGCTTTTCGCTGAAGACGACGCGCGAGAGATATTCGAGATTGACCTGATGGCAGATGCCGGTGTCCGGCGGGACGACTTTGAAATTGCGGAAGCTCTGCTGGCCCCAACGAAGGAACGCATAGCGTTCGATATTGCGCTGCATTTCGAGTTCGGCGTTGAACGCGAAAACATTTGGCGCGCCGAATTTGTCGACCTGAACGGAGTGGTCGATGACGAGTTCGGCGGGAAGCAGCGGATTGATCTTCCTGGGGTCGCCGCCGAGGTGGCGCATGGCCTCGCGCATGGCGGCAAGGTCGACGACAGCGGGCACGCCGGTGAAGTCCTGCAACAGGACGCGCGCGGGCATGAAGGAGATTTCGCGGCCGCCGTCGCCGGGGCTCGACGGGTCCCATGCGGCGAGCGCGCGTATATCGTCGGCGTGGACGAAGCGATTGTCTTCGTGGCGGAGCAGATTTTCGAGCAGCACCTTCAGCGAAAACGGGAGGCGAGAAATTTCGCCGATGCCGGCGCTGTCGAGCACGTCGAGCTTGAAGATCGTGAAGGATTCACCGCCAACTTTGAGCGAGGACTTCGCCGCGAACGTGTTTTTGGATTGTGTGGTCATGCCGCTCCGATTCTCCCAGCGTCTATTTTACAGGAGATGGACGCCCTCTACTGCCGACGCTTTTCGCAGATCGCGATCCAGAGTTCCCAGGGACAACCGACGCCGCTGAGCCAATTCCAAGTATGCAGCGTCATAAACGGTGAGGCCGTGTTTTTCGCTCAGCGCAAGTATTGTTTTGCTTGTACGGTCGCGAGTGGCGGCTCTGCCTCGATCGGCAGTCGGGAGAACTCATCCCAGAATCGAGCGGCGTCCCCGACTTTAATCGTTTCCTGCGTTGCGCGACCAAAAGGCCGTTCGAGATTTCAGCCGGCCAATGAGCAGGAACGACAATGCTGTCGCCTTGCCGGAGGCGTTCCAGAAGCGTGTTGGCTAAAGGACTGGCTTCGTCTTCAAAGCACCAAGCGAGTGCAAGCGAGGCGTCGACGAATAGGGCCATCAGTGCTTGTGGCCCTCATGGATGAGGTCCTTCGTGCTCAGGCCGTCCAATTTATTGCCATTACGCAGTTGAAAGATACGCTCGATGGCTTCCCGGACAGATTCGATGTGGTGCTCGCCAGCAATTTGGCCAGTCTGCCTGGACAACAGCTCCTGCACGTACACTTCGACGGAAACGCCGCGCGCGCGAGCCTCTGCTGCCAGTTTGTCGGGGACTCGTATCTTCACTTCCATTTAGTTGTCCTCGTCCTTTTGCGCATTATACGCCGAACCTTTAAAGACGGTCATTTGCCGGAGGGGAGAGGGCGGAAGGCGGCGGAGGCGAGGTCGCGGCGAAGGTCGGGGACGGAGCGGAAGCGGATGGCATAGATGCCGAGGGCGCGGGCGGCTGCGACGTTCTCTTCGCGGTCGTCGATGAAGATTGTTTCGCGCGGTTCGGTGCCCAGCTGCGCGAGGCACATGCGATAGAGCGCGGGATTGGGCTTGACCATGCAAACTTCGGACGAAAAAATCTGGTGGTCGAAATCATTCAGCCAGGGGAATTTTGCGCGGACGTGCGCGATCATGTCGTCCTGCATGTTGGAGAGCAGGGCGGTCTTGTAGCCGGCGGAACGGAGCGAGGCAAGCCAGGCCGTCATCTCTTCGTTTGCGCGGCTCCACATATCTTTATCCAATTGCGCCAGCTCTTCGATTATGTCTGACGATAGCTCGACACCAGTTTCGCGCGCGACACTGGCCCAATATTGGTTCGTGGTGAGATCGCCGCGATCGTAGTCGTCGCGCGCATGTCCGTAAAGGCTGGCAAACTTTGCCGGCGTGACGCCCAGCGCTCGCGTCATACGGGCAATCTCGTGCGGAAGCGGCGGGTGACAGAGAACTGCACCGTAGTCGAGAATGACTGCTTTGAATTCGCCGCGATCAGTTTTCTGGTGCATGGCCGTCACTGAGTGTTTGAAGAACTGAAAGCCGGGCCCCAGCGGCTAAAGCCGCATATTTTTAGGCGCCGATTACGGCACAACTGCCCTCGTACCTCAGGGCGAGACGTCGTGCCGTGATACGAACAGCATTTCTGCTTCGATCCGTTGCAGCGACCAGCAAGCCTTCGCGGCGCTCAGCCAAAGCGGCGTCGCGATCCGTACCTTCGATAGCGATCACAACAAACAATCCCGCGGCCAAAGCCGGACGAGTTGGATTTGCGGCCATTTTCGCAGCGCAGAAAGCGCGCTGCTCCCGCGCATAAATGCAGTGGTTTCCACCAGAGACCGCGGGTCGCACCACACGGTTCAGCGATCATGATAACGGAGGCGAGCGGGCGTTTGGACGGAAATTGGGTGCGTGACATAATTTCGTGGAGATGCCTTTGCAAGCGAGTTCGGTCACGGGTTCTGCGCCGGTGAGTTCGTGAGAGTCGTACTGATATCGACGTACGAGCTGGGGCGGCAACCGTTCGGGCTGGGGTCGCCGGCGGCGTGGCTGCGCGAAGCGGGCGCGGATGTTACCTGCGTCGACGTGTCGCGCCAAGCGCTGCCCGAAGACACGGTGCGTGGCGCCGATTTGATCGCGTTTCACGTGCCGATGCATACGGCGACGCGGCTTGCCGTTGCGCTGCTGCCTACGGTTCGCGAACTGAATGCACACGCGAAGTTGTGTTTCTACGGCTTGTATGCGTCCGTGAACGAGGCATATTTGCGCGGACTTGGCGTTGATTTCATCATTGGCGGGGAATTCGAAGAACCGCTGGCGGCACTGGTGGCAAACCTTTCCTTGTCGAATGGCAAGGGATCTTCTTCAGACATTAAGGCGCAAAGGTATCCGCTACGTGTGGCGCCGGGAAACGGGCGCAGCGAGCAGCGTCCCTACGGCGAGAGGGCGGATGCGGCTTCGATTTCATTGGGACGGCAGAAATTCCGTGTGCCGGACCGCAGCGGGCTGCCGCCGCTCGAAAAGTATGCGCGGCTGCTGATGCCGGATGGCGAATCGCGCGTCACCGGCTATACGGAAGCGAGTCGAGGCTGCAAGCATCTGTGCCGGCATTGCCCGATCGTACCGGTGTATAACG
>DASUJR010000260.1:0-18384 GCA_036279175.1 Candidatus Acidiferrales bacterium
AAGATCAGGCGACGCCGCTCGTTAGACGGCGCTTTATTCCAGCAAAAGCCACTTTCATCTTCGGATTCTGGCTCGTCATTTCAGGAGTCGCATTGCTTGCCGGCTGCAAGCATCATTCCGTTCCGGCCAACCTCAACACGCCTCCTGGCAGCACCACAATGACGATCCACGGGTCGGCCCAAAACGCCGGCCGCGGCGTCACCATCATTCTCGATGTCACGGGCCGTGGATAGGCTGCTCAGGCAACTCACAGTTCGGCTAGAGATACATAATCCGTCGATGAAAGCTATATGGCCGTCGCCTTCGACCCTTTGTCTGCTCCGGCCTGACGTATCTCTCAATCAGGTTTTCCGTCGCCATTTGGGCCGTGGCTAGCAAATCTTGCGCTAACGCTCGCGCTCCACGCGACCGTGCTGCCAGCGCCGCTGTCGCAAACGCTAGAGGATCAGTGGCTGCGCGAATTTGCACCGGATCGGTCCCTAGTGTCAGTTCCGGCAGAATTTTTTCGTAGCGGATTCGGACCGTAATCGCCTGTGTCGCGCCAATCAGGTTGATCTTGTCTTCTCGCCATTCCCACAATCGCAGGTAGCTCGAAGGCTGCAGGTTCAGCATGCCTCCGCCGCTTGTAAACTTTTCCATCGGCACAAACACGTCGGTCGTGTTCGCGCTCGCCCTCTCCCACAACATGTGAGGCATCAGGCAGTCCGACGGCAGCTGCGGACTGGAGGCATCGCTGATTTCCGTATTTGTGACCCCGCTGGTCGGGTCCGCTTCGAGATCAAGGTCTTGCTGCTCGATCAGGACGCTCACCCCGTTCTCAGCCAATTCACGCTGTAAGCCACGGTACGCCGAATTCATCAGCGGCATCAGCAGTGAGTCGGTGAATACCGCCGCCGCCGTGTCGTTTAGCAGCGCTCGTGTCAGGCTCAGGGCGTCTTCCGCTTGCGAATATCCAGTTGTCGGTACAACAGGCATGGAGCCCTCCTAGGAATTTGCGCGCTGAAGTAGCAAGGCGAAAAACGGAAGTGCAGATTTTTTGATTGCCGGCAGCGATTTCAGGTCAGTGAAGATCCAGCAGTACTCCTATTCAACTCCGATGCCGATCACCGGCGCGCCCGTCCACTGCGGTGCCGAGCAGTTTGGTGTCGCAATCGTCGACGGAAGCGCTCCGCCGCTGGATGTTGTGCTCGAGTTCGTTGATGGACATGCCGTCCATTCACTCACGGACGTCGTTGCAATCTGCGCCGTGGCGGCATTCCCGGTAATCGCGATCCAGTAAAGTCCCGGTTGCAACGTCGCTGCTGTCACGCTTGCCTGTTTGTATCCGGTTGAACTCAGGTTCTGTGCACCAATGTGAGCTACCAACGGGCAGCTCGCTGTATTCACGGCACACGGCCCGTACAAGCCGACGTCGTAGTCGTCAGCCCCCGTTGAATCGAGCGTGGAAATGTCGTAGTCGATATGGCTGAAGCTCACGGCGTATGGAATCACCACTCCCCACACCTTGACGCCGTTGGCCGAAATGCCCTGTCCGGCGCCGGAATGCTGGAAACCCCAAGATGGAAGTGTCGTCTGCAGCGCAACTGTTCCCGACGCATCCGGCAGCGTGTACGTCCTGTTTGCTGTGTCATTGTGAGTAAAAGTCCCGGTGAATCCGGTGTTCGCGCCCAGGCTCAAGTTGCCGGCAAAATTGTAACTGCCGTACGCGTTCACCGTTCCGCCGTTCCCGCTGTCCGGCAGCGCCGCCACTCGCTGTACATCGGTGGAAACTGGCCCCTGGCTCAGCACCACGTCGTCGAAGTAAACGTAGTTATTCGCGGCCGCCGTATTCTCAAGTAGAAAGACGCGCATCGAATGCGCGGTCGTGCTCGAGCTCGAATACGCGTTCGGCACGCGGAAAGTGATGCCGAAGTTTCGTGTGGGCGTCCACGCGTTTGCAGTCGCAACCTGCCAATCCGCTCCTGTCACGCTGCAGTTGCAGGTGACGCCGTTGTTGTATGTCAGCGACGCGTTCGTCGACTGCCAGTTCGCTCCGGTACCCGCGAGCGTCGACATCCCCGCGTAATTTGCTGGCGTAAGAACACGCGCGTTCGTCGCGATATTCGTGATTTTATCCGTCTCCGTGCAGTTCGCATCCGAGTAGAACCGAAATCCAGGCCGGAAGTTGTTCGACGTCGACCCAGAGGCGACGCGAAACATCAACGTGTATTCCAGTGTTGAGTCAACCTGGATGCATCCGGAATTGATTCCTAGTCCCGCTGTTGCACCGTCGCCGACGCGCACGTTGTCGCTTCCTTGCGTATACACATCTGCTGCGGGATTGGCGCCCGCACTTGTCTCCTGAGCGTAGATCCCGCTCCCCGGCTGATTGATGTTGATTCCATTGACGCCGCCCCACCAATACAGCGTCGTCGCGTTTTCCCATCCTTCGAGTCCCGCGTTACCAATTAAGTTCGGCCCGGAGAGATCGTTCATTCCAAAGTGCATCGACGGCTGCCAGTTATGCCCGTTGTTGTCGATCGCTACCATCGCCGTTGCAGGTTCATTCGGCTTGATAACCGTATTCGAAGAGATCGAAACATACGGATCGAGCAGGTGAATTCCGACGGCCGAGCCGTCCGCCGGAAATTGGAAGCAGTTGTACACGTTCTCGCACCGGTTGTTCGGCCCGATCACAACGCTCTGCGCGCCGATGATGTTGAAGCAGATTTGCCCGAAGGACGTCGTCGCCGCCTCGCAGTCGTTCCCATAGAACTCGTCGTTATCCGGATAATTCCCATTCGTATCCTTTGCGAATACGAATCCCTGCGTTCCCGTATTCTCCGCTGGCAGGTAGCACGAGTTCTGTTCCAACACGATCGAGTTAAAGACGCCCGCCAGATAGGAACACGTATCGTTCTGCGACTGCGGATCAAACTCGTTGTGTTTGATCAGCGAGTTCGTGGAATCCAGATCCCCAGTCGACGTGTTCCCATAAATTCCGTACGATCCCCCGCCCGTACCTAACACGAAGCGATTGTTCTCGATGTCAGCGTGTCCGACGCTCGTCACATTGAGCACCGTCGAGTTTGCGCCGGTCGCCTGTAAGTACATGCCAGCGATGTGTACCCAATCTACGTTTCGCGTGCCCGCGTTCGGATTGTCTACTGTGGTGCATCCTGCAATACCGCACGCGATGTACCCCGATCCGTCCGGCCGCGGCACCGTCCCGCTTCCGGTCTCCTGGTATCCGATCACCGATGCACCATCGCCGCCCAGCTCGATCGCATCCTTCGTACTGCTGTCGTTAATCGTCAGCTGCGCCTGCCCCCATAACAGCGTCGTTCCGGTCGGAATCGTAATGTGCGACGCCGCTGTCAGTTGTCCCGTGAGGCCGCGTGCGTCGCAAAGCCCCGAACTGGTTGACGCCGCTGTGAGACACGCGTTGATTGTCGCCGCCGCATCCGCGCCCGAAAATCTCTCGGCTTTTTGTACTCCATTCAGAGAATTCACGGCGGCGCTGCCGTTCACGTCCAGATTGAACTGAGGGGTTGTCGTGTCGATGCCAAGCGAAGTTGGAGTGAATCGGTGCACCGACTGCATCACATTGTACGGTGCCACCTGGTTGCAGCAGCCGAACCCGGCTCCCGTGTCGGTAAACGCTGTCGTACTCGCGCCCGCCACGAAGGTGCTCCAGTACTGTGCGCCAGAGTTGTACAGCGCCGGCGTTCCCGTCGCGCGAAAAATGCAATATCCCACGTTTGTTCCGGCGCCCGCCGGTGCCGCCGTCCACGTAAGAGCGATTGCGTTATTCGACCCGCTCAGCGTAACAGCCGAACTGGCTAGCGATGGCGCAGACATGCTCGTTGCGCTGCATGCCGAACTCGTCGTGCTTCGAATGAAGTAATAATAGGCTCCCGCTGCGAGGCCCCCACCCGTAGTTGCCGTTGCTCCAACATTCGTTGGTGGCAGCGTGCTGGCAAAACCCACATCAACAGTGCCTGTACTGGGCTGGTACACCTGCGCGTTATATCCGTAGCTCGTTCCATCGCCCAGCATCAGTCCTTGTTTTGGATCTATATTCAGCGACGAAAACGAATTCCCCGCCGCGAATGCCTCCAGCGACGATCCGTCACTGAACGTTCCGAGATCCGTGCGAAGACGGTTTTGATTCAATGTGTTTACAACCGAGATTGTTCCCGTCGAGCTCTGCCCCGTGCAATCGCCGAGCAGTTTTCCGTTGCCGTCCACAACTGTAGTCAGGCTTAAACCGATTCCCCCGCCGCGAATATCGCAGTTCGAAAGACCTCCAGCCTGCATCACCACTGCCGCCACCGGATTGCTGCTTCCCGGCCCGTCGCCCTTCATATGCAAGCCCGATAACGCTGATCCGCTCGAATTGAAGTTCACCACCGACGGAGCACTGCCGTCTGATCCGTCAAAGTTCTCTAACTCCAAGTCACTGAAAATCGGCATCGCGCTCGCGCCCGGGTTCCCGGTCGAGTTCGTTACACGGAAGATCGCCTGTGTTGGATCCTCGACCAGAATATTCCGCACATGAATATTGCCCGGCCCCGAACAGCACGTGTTCACGCGTTGATCGTAATGAATGCCTGAGCCAATCCAGAAATTTCCGCCCGTTCCATCGAAGAAAAGAAGCCCGGAAGGCTGCCGTTCTGTTCCGCCAAAGTCTGCGCCGATCACGAGAACATCATCCAGGCTCCCGTTTCCCGCCTGAATGCAGCCCCCCATAAAGCTAACTTGGATTGCTTGCGAGATTTTTAGCGGCACATTGTCGCCATCGCCGGTCGCTTGCGCACTCAGGCAAACATCGTTGAACGTGAACCCATTCAAATCCGATGTCGACGTTCCCATCAGATAAACCGCTTGGTTGTACCCATCGATGCTCATGTCCCGGATCGTCGAGGCGCCTCCTGCTGAGGACGTCGGCTCGAATACAGGTCCCGACCCGGGATTAGCTCCATGGCTCACTAGGATCCGGCTCATGGGTGCCATCGCAAACTGGGCTGTGGCGTTTCCGCCAGAGCCTTGAATCATCAGGTGAGAGCACCAGCCGGTAAAGACTGGCGTGGTGTTGGTTGGGCCTCCCTGCGGCTGCGAAACGATATAGATTCCCGGTGGAAAAAAGAGGGTCGGCCGTTGCACGGTGTTGTATGCGCAGACTGCATTCACCGCCGCTTGCATTGCTGCCGTGTCGTCTGTCGAGTTGTCGCCCTTCGCTCCATATGCTGTAACGTCCACGCGCGGACGCGGGCCCAGCACGGTCGCATTGCCCGCTACGCTTAACGACGAGGGCGTAAATGTCCCTGGATTGAAGTTCGCCGTGGTCAGGGTTCCGTTGATCGTTGCGTTTCCGCCGACGGTTAAGTTGCCGCCCAACGTCAGTCCAAACGCAGAAATATCGTTTCCTGATCCGGATGACGACACATCTGGGGCCAGTATCACGTCCGGGTATGTTCGCGTGCTTGTGATACCCGGGCCCGAAATCTGCACGATGTAGCGTCCCGCTGGCGCATAAAAATGATAGTTGCCGATTCCATCGCTCTGGAACGGATTCGGTGCCGTCGTAGTCAGCGCCGCGTCCGTGTAGATCGTCGCCAGTGGATTGCACGGATCGCCTGTCGCTGTCGGCTCGCAAACGCGGATCGTCGCGCCGGCGATCGGATGTCCAGATGCACTCAGCACGATGTCGTCCTTCCGCGAGCCCTGCGCCCACAACGTGCTCGGTGCCACGGCGCACAAAAGGAGTGCGGCCAGCATCGGAAAATACAGCGGAGCTCGTCTCTTCAGGATCACCATCGGCGCCTCTCTATCGTCGTGAATTGCTGGATGAATGGCTAAACGAACTCGGTACGCCCTGCGACACAGGTCGCGTGACACCATTGGCAGTCGCCGAGTCGCTCCTTACCATAGCATTTCGATATTCCGGATGGTCTCTATGCACGCCGTGCTTCGCTGCTCTCTCTTCATCGAGGATCGCGCGGCAGTGCTTGCATACCGCCACGCCGCGCTTGATTTTTTCCCCGCAAACCGGGCAGTCCTGCATCTCGACGGCCACGTATGCCCATTCACGCTCGGTGCCCATCGCGAGCGCGGCTCGCCGGTGCATGTCCGAAATCTCGCGGAAAGAATGCCCTCTCGCCCACATCATGTCACCCTCGGAAATCAGGCGATGGTAGAAGGCATCCCGCCTTGCGGTCGCTGTTGCTAGTTCCTCGGCAGTCGGACGCGGTCCCTCGCACAGAAAAACACCATGGTCCTGCAGATCTTGCAGTAGGTCCTCCGCGATCTGTCGGGCCGAAATCGTGAACGGAAACCGGCGATTGTCTCCCAGATCTAGGGCGTCGCTCCGCGAGGTGATAAGCAGCAACGCGTACGGTGTCCCTTTCGCGCACGCCGGAATGTGATAGATCCCGTGCGTCCGCGAAATGTACCAATCCTGGTCTGATATCGACGCAATTGACGCCGTAGCAGCCGTGTCTTCGCGCGCGATCGATGTCGTCGCGCCTCCGCTTCTTCCCTGCTGGATAGTCGCCGTGTTCACTTGCGTTTCCTTTCGTTTGAGTTCAAGCATTTACCGGCAAATCGAGGAGGGCGTCGGCCGTTTGTTCCCACTCGCTCTCACGCTTGATTTCTCGCTCTACCAACGCCTTGCGCTTCGCTGTCCGTGGCTGTCGGCGCGCCCATTCCACCGCTCGCACGATCCAATCGCAAGCCGCAGCCGAAAGAGGAACGAATTCCCCGTCGGAACCCTGCACCGTGAAACAGTGTTCGTACTCTCCGCGAGAAGGGTACGGTCCCAGCGCCGGAATTCGGATTCCGCTTTCCGCTTCCACCGTCTTCCTCCACCAGTTTTGGGGTGACCCGTATGCTTCGGGCGGCATCCACCGTTCTACATGCCATCGCTCTGTCGGAAGATACTTGGGGACTTGTCGAAGTTCCGTACACTCGCGAATCATGCACCCCTGAGCGTCGCGATCCGTCCATTTCCCGCCAACCCAGGTCAGCCGCGACTCTCCCCATACAACGCGAAAGTTAGGCTCACCCAGCCAATTCAGCCCACCCGCTTGAGCGACTCGCTCCTGAACCCCCGCGGGTGTCTCGTGCGTTTCTCGTGTCACTCGAATCAAGGCAGGCCCACTCCAAACCGGAAATTTCAAACAAGCGGAGCCGCGCGGCCCCGAAAACACAATCGTCCCTCAGTTGCCACAGATCGAAACGCAGAATCCAGGCTGGCGATTTTTGTGCTAGCCGGTGCGGTCGCCGACAGGGGCACGCGCGGCTGCCGCCCGCATCGCCAGCCCGTCAACTGCGAAGCGAAATTACGAAGTGGCTCATTCGAGTTTTCTTGATCGTGAAACCCGGTTTCGGGGTTTGATGATTCAAACCCTGACGTGAAAAGCAGTTAAAACTCGAACTGACCACCACCCGAACTCAGTAACCGAGGTTTAATACCCACTTGGGATAGCGAGGTTGTTGATGTACGCACCTGAACGCGGCGAGTCGTTCCAAACCTGGAATCCGGTCACGAAGTAGAAAATATATGCGGATGCCAGGCCGCCGCTCGCACCGTAAATGGGAAACACTGTCTGCCCGCCAACATCGTAGAAGTCGATGTCCTGCATCACCGCGCGGCCCCAGTGCGATAGATCGAGGAAGTCCACACGCGTTGCGTTCGCATTGATGCTCGACTTGATCGGTACGCCGGCCATCGTCTTCTCGCCGGTGAACAACAAATCGAGATCGCTCGCACGCCCGCCCGCTCCTTCCTTGATGATCTGGGAAATCGTTACGCCGAGCTGCTCCCACTGGTGCTCTTGTTCAAGCGAAGTGTAAGCAATCAGTTTGCTCACCTGATTCGAGCCCAGCGATTTCCGCACCTTGTTGATCGCCAGCCGTACCACCGCAGGCGTCAGAGCGGAATTGTTGGCATTCACCGCCGGCGTCGCCAGTTCGACGGGATACGTCGACCGATTCAGGTTCAGCCACGTCCCGGTCGTCGCGTTCGATTGGTGGTACAGAATTCCGAACAGCGACGTCGGCTGCGCGCCGGTCAGGCCGTCGTGAACGATCACATCGTTCGCGGTTGTTCCGGCAGGCAAGTTATCCACCTGAACGAACGAATTGAACGGGTCAACCAGCAGTACGTTCGCCGATCCCCGGTTCGTCGTGAGCGTAGGGTCGTATACCTGAACCGTCTGGTTGTAGTAGAAGAGTTGCGCACCGGGCGGCTTCGCCATTGTGAATTGCGCCGCCACTCCGGCCGGCAATCCGCTCGTCGTAATCGAACTGATCGTTCCGAGCACGCCGTTTCCGTTCGTCTGCATCACCTTGTCGAGAAACGACCGGAACTGTGCCATCGCGTTCTTCACCTCGCGCTTGGCCGCGTTTTCCACTGCCTTCTCGGGCGAATTGCTCGCGTATTCCACCAGCTTGGTCACTTCAACGGCGTGCCGAAAGAAGACCGGCGTGACTTGCGCCGTGTCGTATGTTGTTCCCGACCCGCGCCCCAGGTCGCCGCCATCCATGTTCGCCAGGCCTGCCTTGCCTCCCGGGCGAATCTGCAACGGCAGACGCATGTTTCGCGAGCTGGCTCGTTCCACGTCCCCTCGCTGCTGGATCATCGTCAGCAGAATGTCATCCCGCTCGTACAGCAGGGGGAGTTTATCGCGCACCTTCTCCAGCTGTAGCGCAACCGATTGCGCATTTTGCATTTGTGCCATTTGGTTTGTTTCTCCCTTGAAACTGGAATCCTTCTTCCCCGAACCTCTCACTGCCGAATCGCTGCTAAGTCGCATCTCGGCGTCGATTGAAAATCGGGGGAACTAACCTGAAACCTGCGCTCACGAATCACAAGCGCATTTGCTGCGGGTGTCCTCCTCGGACGCGGTCCGGAAAGAAGGAATGGACTTATCGGCGGCCTGTCATCCCGAACCCAGCCGCGCGGGTGTGCTCCTCGGACGCAGTTTGGAATGAAGGAACGGTCCTATCGGCAACCTGTCATCCCGAACCCAGTCCCGCGATTTGTGCGGGAATGGTCGCGCTTCGAGCGCGCCTGCAGGGTGAGGCCCGCCCGCCATCCTGCGGGGCGGGCCTGCCTGCCGCAGGCAGGGATCTGCTTCTGCAATATCAGGCGATGTGGACGAAAATGCTCATTCTCAGGTGCGTTTTCGTGCGGTTTCCTTCTGCGATGTGAATGGAATGGAGGCGCGGAGCGCCGATGCAGTTAGACGACCGAGGTAACCGCTCCTCGCCAGGTCGCTAAACGAAATTCAGGGCGCAAAGGGAGGCGGCAAAAAAAACAGCATGCCCCGGTGCTTTTCCCGTACAGCCTGCCCCCGCTGGCAGACAAGCTCTCAACCAACCATGACACATTAGCGATCACTACATATTCAAAATATCCGCGTCCGACATCCGCGAGTAATTGATATCCCTCGGCGTGACTGGCCGTACGCCATCATTTCCGGTTCTCCCGGAACCACCAATATCCACGCGTTTCTCGGCGGCTCGCTGCCGTGCCCGCCGATCTTTATTCGCGGTCACAATAGCCGACGTCCATTCGTTTAACACACGCCTGGCGACCGCAGGCAACGCCTGCCGCGCCCGGCTGTTCACCAGCGACACGATCGCTCGCCGATGAGCCTCATCCAGCGATCCAGACCGGAACGCCTCGCGCGCTTGGTCTGCGAACTGCCGGTCCGCTCGCAAACTTGCATCCAACTCGCGGTAAATTTCGCCCACCAACCGGTTCCGCGCTCCCTTGGAAATCTCCTCCGGCAACAGCCGTTCAACTTGCAACTCAATGGATTCGATCACCGCCTGCACTGCCGCCGCATTTGTCGCTTGAAAGAATTGTTCTTGCGCTGGGCTAACACGCACCTGCTTGTTTTCCTCCACCGCGCGACCGGCGTCTGTTCCGTCTACCGGTCTCTCGCTCGGCGTCGCGATGGTCGAAGTCCCCTGCCCCTGATTCGCTACCTCCGCCATAGCTTTCGCCAGCGAACGAAAAGCAGTCGGATCTAGAGACGCCACAACTTTCGCAAGCTCCGCATGGTCCTGCGGCCTGCCCGAGAAAAAGAGCGTGTCCATCTTCGCCAAATCCGCCAATGCTGCCGTCGCGCTGCGTGCCGCCTCCGGCGTTCGAAACGATTCGCGATATGCGCGCGCGTCGTCCCACGCTTGCTTTAGCTCGGGATTCGCCTCCAGGATCGCGTCCAAGCCGGCTTTCTCCGTCTGCTCCTTCGGACGGTCCCCCTCAACTGCCGTCTTCGTCCCGGGGTCCTGTTTAGACTCGCTATCCCAATCGAACTCGTCGAGACTGGTCCGCAGGTCCCCAGCGGTCGCTCCGCCGATCCCCAATATCTCGTCGTCCGAGGCGTTCTTCATCGCTTCGGCGTTCGCTGTCGCGCCGGTCTGGCTGGCCCGCGGTCCGGTTTCCACGCGAGCTCCGGTTGCGTTATGCGCCGCCCTGTTTGAGCCTGCCCGCAAACCCGCCGCCGCTGCAATTCCTGCATTTACACTCATTTGCAATCTCCCAGCGACCGCGGCCGGATGCGTTCAGCCGTCCGTGGTGCTCTCTAGTTCTCTGGTTCGTATCGTTAGCGATTGGTCACAAGCCCACACGCTGATTCTCTCGTACTATTCCGCCGCGTCAGCGCGTTTGAGAAGCTCGTAAACTGGATGGACTCCTCTGCCGCCGGAGAAGCGTCCGCCGGATCGAGGTGTTTTGTGATCCCTACGAAACCCACCGAATCAGCAGCAAAACCACGCAAGGCAGAGCCCGGTGCGACTCCGAAAATCGAGCGTCGCCGCCGCAAACGCGCCAAGATGTCCTCGCCCGTTCGAGTGCGGCTCGTTGATTCGGCCGCTCCCTTTCAGGAAGTCTGCAACACCGTTGACGTCTCTCGCGACGGCATTCTGTTCGCCTCTGCTCATTCCGGGTATTGGCCGGGACAGCGCCTTGAAGTCACGTTTCCCTATTCGACAGCTCCGTCAGCTCTGAACAGTCCTCAATTCGCGAATGTCGTCCGTGTATTCGATCTCGGAGGCGGGCTTTCCGGTGTTGGAGTCCAGTTCGCCTCCGCATCTGCTTCGCGCGAAGCAAGCGCCAGTTCAACAGGGCGCGTAAACTCGCAGCCAGGACACACAAGTCAGTCCGCTGTCGTTCTCGTTGTCGAATCCGACGCCCGCGCCGCGGATTTGTTGCGCAATGCGCTTCAGCGCGATGGATACACGGTAGTCGTTGCATCCAGCACGCAGGCAGCTGTCGACATTCTCAGAACCACCGTGCCGGCGGTTCTCGTGGCTTCTGAGAACATCCATGGACGTGATCTTTGCCTCGCCGTCAAGCGCAGCCAGGGCTCGCAGCACATTCCTATAGTTCTGCTCACCAATTCGGAAAAGCCGGCGAGTTCACAGACGAATCAGCGCGGGGCCGTCGTCTCCGTCGCCAAATCCGCAAATTCGGGCCGCTTGCTTCAGATGATTCGTTTGCTCGCTCCGCCGCCCGGCAAATGCAGCGCCTACGGCGCAGTCCAGAAAGATCTCGAGCCTTCGCTTTAACTTTCCGCCGAATCGATGGGGAAGCCGTCGCTACGCTGGCATTTGCTGCTGCCCCTGCTGCTTCCGCAAATAGTCTCGATGAAACAGCGCATGCGCTCTCACATTCGCATACCCCGCCGGCGCCTCGATCTTCGCCACCTGCCCCGCGTCCGACGAGAACCACCGCAAGCAAACATCCAGCTCCACCGCGTGGTTGTCCGCAAACTCATCCGGAACGATGCTCGGCAACGTCACCTCTATCCCGCTTGCATCATCGCGTTTCACCACCGGCGTTTCGGCCACCAGTTGCGCGATCTCGCGGTACTGCTTCGTCCGCGACTCTTCATTCGGAATGATCAGCTCCTCGACCCCGATCAGCCGCTTCACGAGAGCCAGATTCTCAGGGTTCGCCAGCATCGCTTGAATCTGCGGTTCCGGGCTTGACATCAACTGCAGCAGCACCGCTCTTTGCTGAGCCCAGAGCGTCGGGTATTGTTCATCCGTCTCCGGATAGCTGAAGAGATTCCCTTTCAAGTCCGCCAGCCGGATCCATTTCGATTCGAACGCCGATCCTGCTCCTAACAGCGTCACCTCCACATCCGTCGGCCGATTCCTTCGGAAACAGTCCACAGCCAGCAACATCAGGTCGGCATGGAAGAACTTCATCCGCCGCCAGACGAGTCCGATCCGGCCCATTGCCTGATCGCGCGCCATGGCGTAACCCGACGCCGTGTCGTTGTTCGCCATTGCGCCGCCGAACAGTGCCGGAAAGGCGCCAGTCAGGAATTGCGCTACAGGTCCCATCAAGGCCGCCGCATGTTGCGCCAGATCGGGAGGCACCTCCGCCGCCGCCGGCTGGAAAAATCCGGATGCTAGCGATTGTCCCGGCTTTGCCCTCGCCGGATAGTGCGCGCCAGGCTCCGCGGTTTGGTTTTGCAGCGCATCGAAATCGAGCACCTCGCTGTCCGCATAAATCGGCGGAATCCCGTACTCGTACGTTTCAATCTGCAAATTCGAGAGATCGTTGAAACGTTCCTGCACGCTGATCAGCGAATCTCCCAGCGCCGGCCTGCCACTCGACCCATCACCGGGTAACGCATGCAACACCCGCCAGTGATCGTCCATGCTCTCGTTTCGCGATTCGCAGTACGCGTCTCCCGCAAACGCCACATATGCGCCATCTGGGAAGGTCTGCAGCAACTCATCGCGCAATGATTTATCTTCGAGAGCGAAAAACGCCCACGGCCGCAACCACGTCCGCTGAAATGTGACCAGGTTGATGTTGTAGTCGCCACCCTCGGTCAGCGGTCCGCCCTGGGATTGAGCGAGCCGCGCCAGTCGTTCGTATTCCTGCCCGCCCGTCGCTACAGGAGCACCAATCTTGTCCGCCGAATGTGGATAAGCTGCTCTCAGCCGCGCCTGGTGTACCTCCATATTCCACTTGCAGCCCGCGCCAGAACTGATGCGCCTTCTTGATCCGTCTGACTTCTTGCCGCCGTGTCGCCTCTGATTCGTACGCATACTGAAACACAAGCCGTCTCAGCGCCTCCTGCAAACGCTCAGGCAGTTGCTCGTTGTTCGGTCCATACGGATCGGTGAATTCCCCGTCAGAAAACAAGGCGGGGCGAGCAGATGATAGACGCGAGTCGTCCGCGGACGTATCTCGACGCTTCCCTGTCGCCCCGTTCTGTGGCACTACACTCGTTGGCCGCACTGGTCCTTCGATCGAACTCGTTGCCGGTCCTTCCACCGGAACAATTGCCGGATCGGCTTCCTTGTATCTCTTATCGATGGACATTGTGCCTCTCTGTCAATTCGTCGCGCCTGCCGATCCTTATGGCGGGTCTTGACGGCGATTCGCTGTTTTTTCCTCGGAACGCCAATGCCTCCTGCCCGGTAGGACCACAACATGTCGCGCTTGGAGCGCGCCAAGAATCATGCCCGCAGCGCCGACTCGTCCTCAGCCCTGCCTCCGTGGCATAGGCGCCCTCGCCGTGCGGATGCAACCGATGGCTCAGTTCCCTGGGAACGCCAATCTCCTGATTGGCGGCCTTTGCCTTTTGCCCGGTAGCGGCACAGCATGCTGTGACCATCGGTACCGTTTTGGTGTCCTGAGCAAAGACGAAGGGCGCCCGGCTGTGCAGACGCGTTTGATGCGCCACAAAACCAGCCCTTACCGTCCGGAATCCTTCTCGAACTCGCCCTGCAAAAAGTCAGCTAAGTCCTGAGGATCGGCGAATACGTGGGTTTCAGGTGTCTGAGCCGACACGCGACCGCTCTGCGTGCCAACGCCGCCAGATTGCGCACCGTACGATCCATGCGAGTCGATGACGTTCTGGTCTGCGCTCGCTTTGCCGGAAGCGCCGCTCGTAACGCTCGCGCGATGAATGCGTGCGACGAATCCTCGCTGCGCGCGCCCGGAATGCGACGGCACTACCTCTGTCGCCTCGATCTCAACTCGATGAATCGGTCCTTGTGCTTCACTCTGACTGCCACGACCTTCTGCGCCGGATACGCTGCTCGCAGATTTGCTTTCGCGCCCAGACTGTTCCGCGCTGGACAGCGCATCCTCGGCCTCCCGCGCAGCCTCCAGTGCCGCCCCTGCAATCGGATTGATGTAATACCGTCCTCGAACAAACGGCATAATGCCTCCTCGTCGCACAGGATTTCCCCTATGCGCCTGATCTGCTTGTAATCTGTAGTGGAAACGTGGCGCGCGATTTAGACGTGCGGTCGCGTCTCGCCTTTCAAGTACGAGTATTTGCCCCGCCGGCGCAGAACCTGCTGGCGTTTTGCACTAGATATCGTTGTGAGAGCTTTTTGCGGGAAGGCCGACGACGTCACGAACTCTTAATCGCAACTCCCAACTCCGGTCCGTCCGCTGTTTGCCGTTCTTTGGTTCTTGCCGAATCGATCTCCAGTGCCTGGTTGATCTGGTGCCAGGATCTGCGTCGCACCGGAGCAGTAACGGACGGGGCCACTCGCCGAGTGCCATTTCGCGCGCCCATCCCCCTCAGCCGAGCGACACCAGCCGCGTCCAGTCCTGAACCGGCCCCAACTGCAGATCTACGAACGTCGCGGTGTTCGCTCGCCGCTTCATCTGTCGACACCGTAATCGGCGGGACGCCCGCGACGCCCAGAATCGAATTCAGCAGCGCGCGGTTTTCGGCGCGCAGTCGAGCGATCTCCGCCTCGAGCGATCGCGTGTATTGAGTCCCCATCAATTGCCTCAAAGTTTCTCGCACTCGACCCATCGTTTTCCTTCCTCGGCCTATCGCCTCGTCTTTCGTCGCACGAACACCGGCTGCACCCGCCGCGACTCATCAATCTGCGCCTTCCGCGCCTGAATCGCCCGAATCGTCGGATCGATTGACGTCACCCGCTCCGCCAGCCGTTGCTCAATCGGCGGCTGTGCATGACTGCCCCGCACCGCGTACCGCGACTTCAAGCCGTATCGCGCTGCGTCCGCCGCATCGTCTCCGTCCATCTTCTCGATATCTTCAATTTTCGCGGTATCGCGCACCAGCGTAGGCAACGTGCGAATCAGTTCGATGCAGTTGTCTGTGACGAACCACTCCCTCGCATCGAGCATCTGGTACATCAACATCCATCCGCTTACGCGATCGTCGTCCGCCGGCACAGGCCGGGGGAATCCAGCGTCAACGAAGATGTCTCCCATCTGTTCCGCGATCGACGCCTCGTCGGTTCGCCTTGCAAACGCATCCGGCGAAAGATAAATCGCATCGATCTTTTCTCGCCCTGCGCCCTCAACCCCGCTCGCCAGGCTGCGCGCGATGATTTCTCGCGCCAAATCACGCGGCGCCGTTCGTCGCGTCACGAACTCGCGATAGGTGAACGTGCAGTGCGTGCCTTTTCCTCGTTCCGCACTATCTGGGGCCGAAGCGTCCAGCCCTCGCGCGCCCATGCCGCCGGCCTCATCTCGAAGTCGCGCCGGCTCCGACGCTGCCGGTGCCGATGCGTGCCAGTACACAGCCGCCGGGTGCTCAAATCCCCAGTCGATTGAAATCCATCGCGGCCACCACGGCTTCCACTCAATCTCTTCCGCACGGAACACGCTCTGCGCCGGATCAAACCGGTCGAAGTACTGTCCGGCGAATACGTCCCAGTCGCCATCGAGGAACGCGCGTCGCAAATGCGACGGCAGCGCCCGCAGCGTTTTCAAATAGCTCTTGTCCGACGCATAGATCGGATTGTCCGTCACGCGCGCCGCGATGAACTCGTAGTCCGCCGGATCGTACTGGTCCGGATGGTCCATTCCGCTCGCAGGCTTCTTGTCAATCCAAAGCGACTTCACCCACGCGTGCCCGATATTCCCTGGGTTTGTCGCGGCTGCCATGCAAGGGAAAGCGCCAGGCAGCGGGCATCGGTTCCGGCTCGTCAGGAACTGCCATTGCCGCAGCGTGAACAGCGTCAGCTCATCGATCCCGATGAAAAGGAACTCGGCTCCCTGATACTGGTAAACATCCGATTCCCTCTGGCAGTATCCGAACCGCAGCGTCGACCCGCTGTTCATCGTTACGACGTGCTTCGATTCGTTGAACGAACTGTAGAGCTCGCGCGGCACGTCCTTGCGGAAATACGTCAGTAGAGATTGTTCGAGTTCCGGAAATGTTCGCCGCAGCACCAACACGTTCGATCCCGGATGCTCGATGGCTTGCAAGATGGCCTCGAACAGCAGTGCCTTCGATTTTCCCGGTCCCGCCGCTCCGCCAAACAAACGGTACTTGGCTCGCGAAGCGTGAAACTGGTTCTGCTTTGCGAAAGGCTCGTACCCCAGCTTGACGCCCCTGATGCCTCCGCTGCGGCGTGCATAATCCGCCGCCCATTTCTCAGTACCGGATGTGACGATCACGGACATCGGCTAGGGTTCGTCAGGCGTCAGACTGGAGATTGGTTCACATCACAAGCATGATCGGCACAGCTCGCCGATAGTCCTGAATCAACCACTTGCTGCTCAGTTCGTTTTAACTGCTGGTTCGTCGGCCGGGTTGTGATAAAGAGCCGCCAGCGCCAGAATCCCCGCTGCCGCTGCGCTCAAAATCGGATACTGCCCGATAATCGCTTTCCCGGCTGGAGTGACAACGAATGTCGCCGCTGCCGCCAGCGCAACCGCAAACACATGCGTCACCTTCTTGAATTTGCTCATGGCTACGCTCCTAATGTCGCAAAGTGCCTCGTAAACATTCTGTGTGGCTGTATGCGTTCTTGATGTGAAGGTGTTCCGTCCGAAGCGGACCGAACGCAGGGTTCGCGATTCGCGACACAAGCAGGTCCTGCGGCTCGGCTCGACGCTCAATCGCCATTCCGTGGCCGCGCACGACGGTGAATGCCGAGATTCGCTTTGCCCGTTCGAGGTACTAGTTCGGCTCGCCGGTCTCAGCGACTGCCAGTGCGAGTTCGCTGTCTGTTGGTTCGTTCTCCGGCGCCTGAGGCCCCGCCTGCACGCGCTGCGGCCGCGCCACGTTGTGAATCAATCTGACGCGCATCGGAGCGCTCGCCGCCCCTTGGGCGTCCCCGCCAAGGAGCTTCGTGCACTCCTTCACAAAATCGATCAGCAGCTTCTTGTCGCTGTCCTTCACCGGGATGATGCCCTTCAGCGCGTCCAGCGTGTACGCGCACGTCTCTGCGATCGTGTGCTCGTCAATTCCGTGCTTCCGTAGCGCGATGCTGATCGGAACCCGTTTGCGTGACCGCTGGTCTCGCTTCTTCTTCGTTTTTGACGGATTGTTTCCTATGCCGCTCTGCGGCGTGATGTCGATTATGTCGTTGGTCGGCATGTCGCTCCCCTTTTCTGTCGTGAGACAAGCCAATCCACTCCAGTCCTTTTAAAAACATCACTAGAGGTCATCGTGCGGTGCAGGAACATCAACGGTCATTGGGCATTAAAGATGAAGCGCTTCACCTTCCCTGAAAAGAAGGTGGCACCCAGGTCAGACCACGTCTGCGCAGTTATCCGAGGATTTGAACTGTGATTCCACTGCCGCCCGTGATCGAGCTCACCTTCGCCCGAATAAAGTTCGCGCGGACGCCCGTTACCGTGCGTGCTTCACCGGCAACGGCTGTCGACGAGTCAATCGTCGAGTACTGCGCGTCCGAGTCAACCATTGCGCTCTGCAGCGCCACGTTGATTGCCGATGGCGATGACCCAAACACTGTCTGCCATCGAATCGTGCGCCCGTTCTCGGGAAACCCGGCGTAGCTCGGCAAAGCAAATTGCTGGCTCGACTGCCCCGCGGCCGGCGCGTCGGCGTTGAATGCCAGCGCCACATCGCCCGGAAACACCGAGTAAGGCGGAACTTGCGCGTTGTAATTCGGCATATTTCCTCCGGAAGATTCGACTTGTGAAATCAGAACGAATGAGAACTCTATGGCCGTAACTCACTCTCGACACACACGTTCACCCGCTTACGCTGTTCTCAGCGCAACCATCACACCACTGCGCCGGGTCTTGGCAATTGTTGGACTAAGAATGCAGAAAGAGGTCGCGCGCCGGTTCAGGGGGTCTCCTGAAGACTGTCCGGCGCGCACTTTTTGAGGATAACGAAAAACTTTATATCACAAGATCACTTTGTTGTCAAGTGCTTTTTTTAGAATAGATAATAATCCAAGGTGACTTCGGCTCGCCACCCTTCCATCCACTGCCTTCGGGGAGCGCGATCTTACCTCGCCTTCACCTCAACTGCAATTGCAGGAATCACTTTTGCGTCCGAACCTGCGGATTTACCCCGTTTTCTTTACTCGGCACCGTGCTTGGCTCGATCTCGTCCAGCGGCAGCCCCGGCTCGGTCCGGTCCAGCCGAAACTTTAGTCCGATCCGAGCAT
>DASUJR010000261.1:0-5935 GCA_036279175.1 Candidatus Acidiferrales bacterium
GCCCAATCACAATGGTGGTGAAATAGCAGCGGAAAGCGACGGAGCTGGAACGGGTATCCACGTGGTTACTGTGTGCCAGCTAAAACAACTGGTGGAATTGTATATCAAGTCTGGAAAGATGTCTCGGTAGGTGATCGCGTCGCGAGCTTGGCCCCACAGTCGGCCGCCATATGCCGAGAGTGGTGGTAGCACAGGTGCGCAACGTTTTGTATGCTCAACAGGACTCAGTGTTCGATTGCGCGGTTCTGTTGGAGTGTGCGAAAGCCTAATGGCAAATCGAAGCACGGCCATGCCGACCAAGATCGCAGAAAGAACCGACTCACGGCCGACTGTGTTCGGATGGAAGGAGCGGGTGCGCCCGCTCGTCCTGGTCGCCCTGGCGGCGACTGCGGTTATTGCGCCGATGTGGCTTTTCGGCGACGCTTCGGGGCACGATTTTCAGTTTCACATGGCGTCGTGGGTGGAAATGGTTCGCCAATGGCACGAGGGCATTCTGTTTCCGCGCTGGGCCGAATGGGCGAACTGGGGCTACGGTGAACCACGATTCATTTTCTATCCGCCGGCTTCACGGATCCTCGGCGCAGTCCTGGGTCTCATCCTGCCTTGGCGAGCCGTCGCATCGGCGTACACCTGGCTCGTCCTCGTGGGAAGCGGAATGGCGATGTGGACGCTGGCGCGCGAATGGCTGTCACAAGATGAAGCGGTCGCGGCGGCGATTTTCTTCGCTGTAAATCCCTACAGCCTTGTGCTCGTTTACTACAGGAGCGATTTTGCCGAGCTCCTCGTCGTGGCGTTATTCCCCCTGCTCATTCTGGCGGTGCTCCGCATCATGCAGGAAGGATGGGCACGAGTTCCCTTCTTCGCGCTGGTCTTCGCGGCTGTTTGGATGTGCGACGCGCCGGCTGCGGTCGTCGCAACGTATTCGACCGCGTTGTTATTGATTGTGGCCTATGCGGTTGAGAACAAGCGAAACATCCTTTTAAGCGGGGCCGCGGGAATTGTCTGCGGATTCGGGCTGGCGGCATTTTATGTTCTGCCGGCAGCCTACGAACAAAAATGGTCAAACCTTGGTTTTACGGTCCGTGGGAATTATCAGTTCGTACAGAATTTTTTATTTTCACGGATTGGTGACCCGGATTTCCGCCTGTTCAATTTAAGAATCTCGGCGATTGCACTCGGAATTGTTTTTGTATGCGCGCTCCTCGCCCTGTTCGCTGCGCGAAGGCCCAATATGCGAACTCCGTCGTGGCTCTTGATAGCGCTCGGCGGCTCTTCGGTATTCATGATGATTCGGGCGAGCAGTTTTTTATGGCATGTGCTGCCCGAAATGAAATTTGTGCAATTTCCATGGCGCTGGCTGGACGCGATTGCGCCGATATTCGCGTTCCTTGCCGCAGGCGCATGTACCGGGCGGAAAAAGCGATGGCTTGTGTGGACCTGCATGCTGGTACTGATCGGCGGGACCGGCACCGCGATCGCAAGAACGGCTTGGTGGGACAGGGATAGCGCGAAGGACATAGCAACATGGGTGCGCTGGGGCATCGGATACGACGGAACGGACGAGTTCGCACCGCCCAGGTCGGATCGATATGCCCTATACGGCGTCAACCCGAGTTTGGAACAGCCGCCCATCGATTCGATCGCTATTGCGACGGAGTTCGATGCGGCTTCGAAAACACTGGTTCCGGCGAGCGATGTTCGAATCCATGTAGAACGTTGGACGGGGGAACGTCGGGTGTTCACCGAAGAAAGCACCCGGCCTGTGAATCTCGCCCTGCGACTCCTCACGTATCCCGCCTGGCGCGCGTGCGTCGACGGGCGATATGTCACCATGCGAACCACGCCAGCGGGAACCGTGTGGCTTCCGATCCCGGCGGGATCGCATGGAATCGATCTCGCCTTCCAAAGAACATGGGACAGGACTGTAGGGGCCGCGATTTCCGTGATCTCTGCGATCCTGCTTCTCGCGTGGACGTTACGGAAGCGCCTTGCCCTGCGCGAGAGCTGAGACTCGACGTCCAACTCACTCGTCAAAACCGGATAAGTGGTCCTTAAAGCTTGCCGAGGGCAGCTCAAGTAAAAACCTGAGGCCACCGGATGAGACGCTTGTCCAGGGACCGAGAGCTCGTAAGCTGGTTTGAGTCGTGGGCAACGATACAAGCGGACCCAGGTGAAAATGCCGGTTCCGGCGTATGGAAGAGTTGGGTCAAACCCGGCATATTTTTTCCAATGGCCACATTGCGTGTTTTGATTGCGGACGATCATGCCGGAATTCGACGCTCGCTCCGTTCACTGGTGCTCAGTCACAGGGAATGGGACGTCTGCGGAGAGGCCGCGGACGGAGTACAGGCCGTCGAGCGAACGAAAGAGCTGCACCCCGACTTGATCCTGATGGACGTCAGCATGCCTCGGATGAACGGCATAGAGGCTGCATCGAAAATCCATCAAGAATTTCCCAAGACGGAAATCCTGATCGTCACCCAATACGACACACCTGAGATGGCCCGTTTGGCCGAGGAAGCTGGAGCAGAGGGCTACATCCCAAAATCGGAGATCTGGAACTCGCTAGTGCCTGCGATCGAGTCCGCAAATCGAAAACGGACGAATCGCGCCGGACACAGTCAGATGTAGGCCGCCAGACAATCCCGTTCTGCCGGGTAGTCCGCGTCTTTCACGGCTTCTGGTCATCGTCTTCACCCTACGTTTCATTGGTAACGAAGGCGAAGGGGAAATCCGATAGGATCTTTGCGAGTGAAATTGAACCCCGCGATGCGGCAACCGAATCGCCTGTCAGGAGATTCGCCCATACGGATGGCGCGCCGTTCGGCAAATTGAGTGAATTGCGAGCCCATACGGCTTCGCCGACCGGGAAAACGCCGGGCTTGACGAGCTTCGCGGTCAAGCGTGGGACTACTGTGATCGTCCATGCTCCTTTCCACTTACGGGCGAAGGAACACACGGAATCCTTGTCAGGTCCGATCGCGTGAAGCGGTAAGTACTCTCCCCGCATGAAGAGTTCCTTGTGCGCCCCGCGAAAATTCAAGACTTTGTGCGCAAGATAAAGCTTTAGCCGGCCGTCTCGCCAATTCTCGAGGAGTTCGCGTGGGCAAAGCTCCCCATTCTTTATTGCCGCCAAGCTTTCGAGCGCCTCAGTGCGTTCCCGGTAGTCGACGAGGTTGCGGTTATCTGGATCCGTAAGCCGGAACTGCCACAACCCGTTGCCCTGATAGAAATCGGGGATGCCAGGCGAAGTGATCTTCAAGAGAAGTTGCGACCAAGCGTTGCAAGCCCCGCGCGAAGCAATCTGCTCGAAAAACTGCAGGAAGTCTCGCAGAAATGTATTGGAACCCGGACGAAAAATGGAGGCTAGGAATCCGCGCACCGCAGCTTCGTACTCCTCGTTCGGCGAAAACCAATTCGAATGGGTCTTAGCCTCGCGAACAGCTTTCAGCAGAAAGCCGTCGATTCGCTCGCGGATTTCGTCGAGATCTGGCTCGGTAAAAGGCCAAATTCCCAGAAGCGCCTGATACAGGAGAACCTCTTCGTTTGGACTCGGCGCCGGTATGCCCGCAACCTCTTTTTTCTTCGAGCGGTTCAGTTTCGACCAGCGTGCGAGCCGGCGATGCCACTCCTGCGGAAGCTCCGAGAGAACGTTAATGCGGGCGCGAACGTCCTCACTCCATTTCGTGTCGTGAGTGGACGTGGCGTTCAGTGTAAACGGATATTCCTGCTGTCTTCGGCGGTTGGACTCATGGAATGCAGCGATACCAAAACGGATGCCTCTGCGGAATGGGTTACAGCCAACTTCATTGAGCGAGAGAAGTCCATGATGCACGAAGAACGCGGTGTCCTCGAGTCCCTTGGCCATGACGGCGCCACTGAACTGCTGCCAGCGGGTCAGGAAGTCCAGCCACGCCGCCCGAAATGGAACAGGCTCGCAGGGCGGTTCAAGGAGAAAGACGCGACGGAAGAAATCGAACACAGCTTCAGAAACTTCCGTTGTAACGGAACGGCGATGCGCCGATCGGATGGCTGCAACGAGGTGTGGCCTATCGCGCTCCGGAAGTACGAGATCGCGAATGTACGTTCGATAGACCGGCAAACGAGCGGTGATTTCCTTCAAGCCGCGAATCAGTTCGCGCATCGGCAGGTCGCGACCGCGAGGGTCCAAAGCGGCAAGACGGCCTAAGCGAGACGACAGGACGCGAATATCCGAGCCGAAGAGTTCCTCCATCACCTGGCGCTTGCGAATGTACCATGTGTCGGCGAACGTCGAATGAATGCCCGTGAAATTGCGATAGACGATTTCCAATTCGTGCCAACCGCGCGGATCGATAAACAGGGTGTTCGCCACGTTCAGAAAATCGTAACCGGTGGTTCCGGCCACTCGCCACGTCTTGGGAAGTTCTTCGTCACCCGAAGTGATTTTTTCGACGATGGTGTAGATCCCGAGGGCGTCGCTATCGTCATCCGGCTGAACTTTGCGCGCATTCTGGAGTCGATCGAGATATTCCAGTGGATCGAGCAGCCCATCAATATGGTCGACGCGCAGGCCATCGACTTTATTTTCCTTCACGAGGCGAAAAACCATGGCGTGAGTCGCCTCAAAAACGCGCGGATCTTCCACTCTGACTCCAACCAGATGGTTCAGGCCAAAGAAACGCCGGTAGTTTATTTCTCCTGCCGCCGTGCGCCAATGGGCCAATCGATACGGCTGCTGAACGAGAAGGGCGTCGAGCGCGCTGAACGATTGCGCGTCACCTGCAATACCGTTTAATCGGAGAAGCGTTTCGCCGACCGCGTCACGGATGGCATTTTCCCGAAGATACAATTCCCAAAGGCGAGTCTTCAATTCAAGTCGGAGAACGGGACGAGCCTTTTCCACACCCAACCTATCGTCGGGCGGGCGGGCGAGGGTGCGAGCGATCTCGAGCAAAGATTCGAATTCGCGAATCAGTTCGGGGCTGATGGAACTCGACGCACGTAATACCGCGCTGCACGGCGAAAGGATCTCGAAGTACGTGGGCGGGCTGACCGGAATACGGTTGCCTTGGGCATGAATGTAAAAACCATGCTCGTCGAGGCGAATCGCGATTCCCTGACTGAAGAGGACGCGATCGTATTGCTCATTCAGCACAGGAAGAACAACCTGGTTCTTCTGCACGTCGCGCGACTTTGCGCCGGGCGCATCCCAATCAATATCGAAGTAGTCCGCATACGACGACTCGATTCCATTCTCCAGAACATCCATCCACCAAGGATTTTCATCGCTGGCAGCCATATGGTTTGGAACGATATCGAGGATCAGGCCCATGCCGTATTTGTGCAATCGTGCGACCAGGCTTGTGAATTCCTCTTCGGTGCCCAGCTCAGAATTGACGTGGAGCGGGTCGGCGACATCGTACCCGTGCATGCTCCCGCGACGCGCGCGTCCCCACGGCGAGGCGTAGAGATGGGTAATGCCCATCTCACGCATGTAAGGGACAATTTGCTCTGCGTCTGCGAATCGGAAATTCAGATGAAATTGAATGCGGTAGGTTGCCGACGGGACTCGCATCGTGGCCCAAACTACACTGATTCAATATGGAATGAAAGCTTAGTTCCCAGATTTGTGAACAGACCCAGCCATTTTTCCGCTGCTTTGGGCGACTTGCAGGCCTGAGGATAGAATGTCTTCAGGACGTCGAAATACTCGTTCTGAACCTTCCAAAACTGCACAGGAAACGGCAGAGAGAGAGCCAGGTCCACAGAGCCGAGCAACTGACCGAGGAGATCCATACGCTCCGGGTTCTCGCGGAATCTGGCAGCAAGTTCCTCGAGCTTCCGCCGCATAGCGAACTCCGCAGTCGTCGAATCGACCGGAACCTCCATGCGGCGGATTTCGTCAAGAATAGCGCGCGTTCTCTCAATATTCGGATCTGCCGTATCCAGCGAC
>DASUJR010000262.1:0-10334 GCA_036279175.1 Candidatus Acidiferrales bacterium
AGTCCGTTTTTGGCGATGACCGGAGCCGCTTCGACTGGGTCGGTTTGGGGCGCATTGCAGGCGCCCCAAACCGCCTTGCATACAGGATTGTGTATAGGTGTGTGATCAGTACCCTTGTGCTTTTGCCCGTGTGAACAACGACCGGACATCGACGCCAAAAGTAATGGTCGCGGCGTCGTCATTGAGCGGAATGCTATGAACGTAAGCAGCCTCGGCGAAGAGGAATCGTGAGAGCGTTACGCGCGCGAAGGCCGTGTATCCGCGATCGTGGGTTATGTCCGAAGCTGTTGCTCCAGCGGGCAACAGAAACAGGTTCTGCACGCCGTTGATGTACACCTTCTGGTCGCCGGCGGGCAGCAACGCATAGTACGATCCGCCGATTCGTAGATGACGAATCAGTTGGAACGCTACGCCACCTTCGGCATCGCCGACGAATCCCAGCGTCTTGAAGTTCTGCGCGAGGCGATATGGCTGGTTCAGCTGCGTCGTGTCTAGAATGCCGTCTGCGATACCACCGTTCACGAACGGGGTCACCCTCCAGAAAGTGTGATCGAAATGGTTGAACCAATCGAGCCCCACTCGGCCAGTGCTGAGCACGTTCTCGCCAAAAACAGGGACGGTCGCAGTAAACACAGTGTCATAGTTCAGCCACGGATTGTCGAATGAGAGCCGCAAATCGGCGTACGGATCACCGGCGTCGATTTTCCATTCGTGCACCATGTTAGGTAGCGTGGCCCGCGCGAAGAATACCGGCTCGCCAATGTCGAAGGCGATGTGGTCGTTGAATATGTATCCGATGCTCGTGTCGGCGATGCCGAACTGTCCCTGATCGCTCTCAACGCCGCGGAGCTCTTCGAACATTGTAAATCCCCGTTCCTGATACGCCGGCTTCTCGTGATCGTAATTATAGTCCTGGCCCCACAGCCGCATAGGACTCACAGCGATTGCGATTACTGTTAGAAACGCAAGAATCCAAGGCTTACTCGAAAAGCGACTCGCGTTCATCGTGCGCCCTTTCTTTTCACGGCGCTGGGAACCGCAAACTTGAGCAAGAAGTGCGTCGATGCGGGGGCTGCAAGCAGCCCCCGGCACGACGTTCTACGCTGGCCTAGAGCTGGTTGCGTGGGTCAGTCTTTGCACGGTGTTCAAGGTTCGTGTTTCGATCCTTGTCCAGCCGGTGGTTGTCTAACCGATGGTCGTTGTGCAGACGGAAGTCATGCTCGCGTTCCATGAAGTGGCGTGGATTTTCCGCGAACTCAGCCCGACACTGCTGGTGTTGGTCAAAGAAGCTGCGAAGGTCCTTGTGGTGTTCGAGATACCGGTGGTCGTTTGCGCGCCCCGGGTCTCTGTCGAGGTCTTTCGCGACGCTCTTGTGCTTTTCCAAGAATTTGTGCATGTCCGCGACATTGCGGCCCCCGTCCCTTCGCATCGCATCCCGGTCCGTCGCTGTGCCCTCAAATCGATTCTCGCGGTGTGTAAAGTACGACGGATTGTCCGCGAATGCAGTGCGCAGTCCCCGATTCTCAGAGAGAAGCCGGTCCAGATCCTTGTGATGTTGGAGATATTTATTATCGCTGATCAGTCCAGGCTTTTCGTCGAGTTGCTTCTTGATGTCGGGATGGTCGTCCAAAAACTGGTCCATCTTGGCGACTTGTTCGGGCGACACGTAGGTATTAGGGCTCAGCGGAGCTGTATTCGGAGTGTTCGGGTTTGGCCTCATACGGTCGCGATCCCCTGCATTGCCTTCGAACTGGTTCTCGTTCCGTATGAAGTACGCCGAATTTTCCGCGAATGCTGTGCGGAGTCCCCGATTGTCGGAGAGAAGTCGGTCCAGATCCTTGTGATGCCGAACATACTTGTTGTCACTGATGAGCGAAGGATTCTTGTCGAGATCTTTCTTGATGTTTGTATGGTCGTCCAGGAACTGGTCCATCCGACCGACCTGCCGTTCGGACACGTTCGGGTTCGGATTCCGCCCCCCTGTCTGGTCCCGGTCTGCCGGCGTCCCTTCGAAGTGGTTTTCGCGCTGCATGAAGTACGACGGATTTTCAGCGAATTCCTCGTGAATTTGTGGATGGCTGTTCAGAAATGCTTCGAGATCCCTGTTGTGGCGGAGAAATCCTCTGTCATTGATCCGCGATGGGTTCTTTTCCAGCTCCTTCTCGATCGTCGGATGATCGTCGAGGAACTGGTCCATCCGGCCCACCTCGCGTTCGTTGAGGTCGGGATTGGGATTCTGAGCCGGCGCCCTATCGTGATCCGCTCGGCTTCCTTCAAAGCGGTCCTCACGTCGCACCACGAGATTCGGGTTCTGCTGCAGTTGCGCTTTAATGCCCGGATTGTGGTCGCAGAAATCTCGCAGATCCGGATGGCTCTTCAGGTAATTCGTGTCATTCACCAGAGCGGGATTCGATTCCAGATCCTTTTCGATGGCCGGGTGATTGTCGAGGAATTGATCCAGGTTCGCGATTCCCTTGCGCATCCCATTGTCGCTGTTTGAGTTTTGATATTGGTTCTCCTGGTCTTGATACTGTCCTCCTGGGTCTTGTTGCGACCAGGCTCTCGCCGGTATCAAGGTCAGTGTTAAGGCTCCGCCACACACTAGAATCGTGCGGCAAGTCCACGTCTTGGCGTTTTGCATGAACAACCTCCTTCCAGAGGTTCTTTGCTAAACCAGTCAGCCATGTCGCACCCGCATTTGTGCAGCAGTCCGCTTCCTATAGACGAAGATCGCAACTGTGCAACAAAGATCGGGTCGCGCAGCTGGCTGAGCTGTGGGGACGATTTGGGCTAATGATGGAGCGATTTCAGAGTAGCTATGAGACCAGAGGGTCGCAATCAATCGAAGCCCCGATTTACAGTCGAGGCATCGGCTTAGACCAATCTACCAAGATTCCCCTAAAGTTCTGGTCGTATGGGCACAGCTGGAACTATGTATCCGGTACAAACTTCGAAAGCGACGGCAGACGAGGGGATCCTCTGTGTTTAACGCGGAGCAAACAGCTAGTTCGCGCCTAAGAGGAGTGGTGAGCCGCGGAGGACTTGAACCTCCAACCCGCTGATTAAGAGTCAGCTGCTCTACCAATTGAGCTAGCGGCCCACAAACCACAGAGTATAACATGGCCCGAAATCGCGGCCAGCGGCGCATGAGGCTTGAGCAAAGGCATCGCTGCCAGATCGCACCGCCGCGAAGGGGCCTGAGAAAACTGGAATGCGGGGGAGAATCCCGGTGAAATCACCCAACAGGCCGCTGGACGTTCGGCGCCGCTGCCGATGCTCGCCGCAACGTCGCGGTGATGTCCTTCGCAACTTGCCGTGCCTTCACCAGGTCGCCCGGTCCGAGTGAAATCGCCGCAACGCGAGCATGTCCTCCACCGCCGTACTGCTCGCACAAAGACGCGAGATTCACGTCAGGCGGTGCTTCCTTCCAAGGATTCGTTCCCACGGACACTTTTGCCCTCGTAGGTGAAGCGCTCACGCCCACCGAATACACCGCGTCCGGATACAAGAAGTACGGAATGAATTTGTTGTAGCCCTCGAGATCAAGATCGCTGACGTCGAAATAGATCACTCCGCAGCGCGAGTCCGCGCGGTCGCGCATGATGTCCATCGAGCGCCGATGCCGCGCGAGCAGCGGCCCCAGATGCTTCTTCACGATCGGCAGCTCAACCATCTCTGAAAGCGAGCGGCTCGTCAGTTCGGGAATCAGTTTCGGCACCAGATCCGTCTCAGGCGCGGCCTCAATGACGAGCGCAAGCTGCATAGCCGGTTCGGCCAGCTCGACCGCTTCTTCGGGCGAATTGAACTGCGCCCCATCAATGATGTCCGCCCAGCGCACGAGTTCGGTCAACGGGCTGGCATCGAATCCGAACTTCCCGGCCGCAACGGTCGCAAGGAGTTTGGTGCAGGACTTGTACGTCGGATCGTAAAACTTCTTGCCCGAACGATCGTGGCGGAAATGCTCGGCGTCTTCGGGTTTCAGGAACGCGCTCTGGTGATGGTCGAACCACCAGGTCAGTTCGGGCGAACTCGAATACTTGAAATCGACGATTGCGTTTTCATCTCCGTCGAAAAGCCCGTCTTCGAACGGTTGAGATGCTTTATGCGTCATTCCCGTGTACAGGAACTGCGCTTCCGCGTTGATACGTTCGCGATAGAACCGCGTGAACACGGCAGCGGAACATGCTCCGTCAAAACAGCGATCGTGAAAACAGATGCGTACGCGCACTTTACGTTCTCAGACTCGATTGTTGCGAAAATGAGCTTTCCTGCCCGGCACGAATCATTATCCGGCACGGAAAATGAGGCAAAAGGGAAAGCCAATAAAGATGGCTGGTCCGGCCGCTATTGTCAAGTGGGATGCGCGAAGGTTCAGTCGTGCGATCCGGGGCCGGTTCCACTAGTCGACGAAGCGGCCACAGGCCCAGCGGCGGCCGTCCGGTCGTCGGCGGCAAACTTCTGTTTGTTGTAGGAAAGGCTGTTAATGCTGGCCAGATAGGCCGCAATTCCACGGTAAATTCCCAGCGCGACGCGCTGGCGTTGTACGGGATGACGGAGCAGGCGTTCGTCAATCGGATTGCTGAGGAACGAAATTTCACAAAGCACAGATGGCATATTCGCGCCAATGAGCACGACAAACGGGGCGCGCTTCACCCCGCGATTGTGCTCGCTTGCGCTGACCAGCTCCAATCTGTGCGACAACGTGCCCTGAATGTCCGTAGCCAGTTCCTTCGATTCTTCAATCTTGTCATTGCGCGCGATCTTCTGAATCAGGCTCTGGAGATCGTGGATCGATTCGTTCGAGTACGCGTTTTCCCGGGTGGCTACTTCCATCGCTTCGGGCGATGTAGCGAAGTTCAGGTAATACGTCTCGATGCCGCGCGCGTAGTGATCGTGGCTCGAATTCGCATGAATCGATATGAAAAGATCCGCCTTCGCATTATTGGCGATGGCGGTGCGCTGCTCAAGCGGAATGAAAGTGTCGTCCTTACGCGTATAAATCACCTGCGCGCCCGGAAGGTTCTTATCGATGAGACGCCCCAGCCGCAGTGCGACATCGAGACAGACATCCTTCTCCATCAAACCGTGCGGCCCGATCGTTCCTGTGTCGTGCCCACCGTGCCCGGGATCGATCACGATGCGGCTGATTTTCAAGCCGAGTTCGCGGCTCAGCGAACGCCCGCCATCGCGGGTCGGCCGAGGCTGCGGAGGCGGTTTGAGCGAAGCCGTCGTCCGAGCCTCCGACGCGGTGGCAAGACGACGTGCGACGCCCGGCACAATCTTTGGCGCCTTCACGGTTACGGTCTCGTCAGCGGCACGCACGACGGGAACGGAACTATCCGGCGCGACAGAGCCAAGGGGCTGATTCATTGGCGGGTTTGCGTCCGAGGCGTTCGATGCCGAGAGGGTGGCATTCGAGGCTCCGCTCGAAACATTCGGATCCGCGCTCCGCAGGTCAATCACGAGGCGATACGGCTTGCCGACGAGCGCCGCCGAATAAACGCGCGTTCCCACCGCATCCAGCACAATTCGCACGACGTCAGGCTTGTTTTGCCCTACACGCAGGGATCGCAGCAGGCCCGTCTGGAAATCGGCCGATCTGCCGTGCATACGCGAACTGAGCCGTGCATCATGTAAATCGAAATAGATGCGGTCCGGCGACGGCAGATGAGCTGAATCAAACGTCACGGTGTCGTTGAGCGTCACAATAATTCGCGTATGGTCTGCTGCATTGAACGCCTGCACCGATTCAACTGCGGCCCACGGCTTCTGCGGCCCCCTCGGCTGAAGGACCGGTCCAAGCGCGGCCAAGTCGTTCTCCGGAGTTCGCGCGACAGTCTCAACGCCGGCAGAAGCGTCATCGGCATGGGCGCGGCGCGCATCTTCCGAATTTACAGTTTCGGAAGCGCTCGCCTCTTTCCCGCTTGCTCGCGGCGCGCGCAGAGCTGCACCGATCTGCGCCAGTGCTTTTCGTGCATCGCTCGCGCGATCGCTTCGGGGATAATGCTTCAAGAATTCTTTGTATGTTGCCGTTGCAGCGTCCAGGTTCTCCTGTTCGGTCTGAATCTGCGCAACGGCGAACAGCACCTCGGCCCGGTAGCGCGTGCCGGGATACTGGGCCAGCAAGAACTTGTACATATCGATCGACGCCTGGAAATACTTTCGATCGTAGAGATGACCCATTTCGCGATAGAGCTCCGCTTCCGCAATCAAGGAGGGCGTTACTTCCGGCGCATCCGTCGAGATGAGATAGACCTTCTGATATGCATCGATCGTTTTCTTGTAGTCGGCGATGGAGCGATCCCGCGGGAGCAGGCCTTCCAGCATCGTGCGCATCCGCACAGCAAGCGCAAATTGATCGCGTGCGGCAGATTCATGGCTTGCGCGAGTTATAACGGGCAGACAAAGCAAGATTGAGACGAGAATCAGGACCCACTTTACAGACGCCGGCCCTGAAACCCTGTTGGAAACTGCTCGATGGCGAAGAGAAGTCGAAGCCCTATGTTTCATTCGTTCGTGTAAACGACCTGGCCGTCGCCGTCCACCGCTTTGCGGATGGGCTTTTTCGGAGGAGCCCACACCGAATGCGTGTTACGACCCGAACCAGGCCGGAAGTATGCGTCCTTCACCTTCCGAACGTACCGTCGCGTTTCCCAAAATGGCGGAACGCCCCCGTTTCGATCAACGGCGTGTTCACCTGCATTATATGCCGCAAGTGACAGCGTCAAGTCGCCGTTGTACCGATCGAGTAACGTCTTCAGGTACGCCGTCCCGCCATCGATATTTTGCGCGGGGTCGAAAGGATTTTCGACGCCAAAACGCTCTGCCGTACCAGGGACTAGTTGCATCAGTCCCATGGCTCCCTTGTCGGAAACCGCCTGTGGATTCCATCCCGATTCCGTGCTGATCACAGCGTTCACCAGCGCCGGGTCGAGATTGTGCCTCTCGGCCGCTTCGTCAACGATTCTTTCCAGTCTCGTCGGCGTCGCAGGCCGAGAATCACTTCGTGATGCATGGTTCGCAACGGAGCTGCTTTCGCCGCGAGAGGCTCCGGAACCCTGATACGTGTAGATGAGGTTTCCGTGTTCATCTACGTACGATGCAATCTGAGCGCGGGTAGGTATGGCTAGGACTCCCAATCCCACCGCGACCCAGATTACAACATTCGCCAGTGCGAGGGTGTTCCAAGATGACGGCAGTGAGCCCGGGCAAGAAAAGACCACCCGCTTGCCGCTTTTGGAAATTCCCGAACGGATCGAACGATTTGTAGAGCCCTTAGTCATGGCCTTGGGAAGGCAGAACGTGGAGATTCGCGACCCAAAAGGCGAGCTTCGAATCCCCTACTTCCGATTCGAACGAACAAACAATGCCTGCGGTAGGCAGGCCTGCTGTCCACAAGCTGCTGAAAACCAGACACATACGTTCGCCCAGGCAAGCATAGAACGGTGGGTGAACTTGCCCACTAGCCGGCGGGCATCTGGCGCGACAGAATTATAGGGATGGGAGGGGAAGGCGGTAAACGGTACGGGCGTCTCTTTCTATGCGGAATGTGTCCTTTCCGGCACCCACTGTGTGTGCTGTGCCACGACGACCATATCACTGACTGTCATTGGCGTGGACCGTCTACATTATTGACTACAACAGTGGCTTCCGCTAGGATCCACACACTATGTCAACCGACAAGCCGATATTGAAGCCATCTGGAGTGACACAACCAACAGAAAAGCCATGGTTTGACGAGGTCGCGATCCCGGCGCTGCTCCGCCACGCACGAACAACGTATGGCGTAGCAATGCGAAAGGCTCTGGGCGAAGCGGGTTACGACGACATGCCAAAGAACGGCATGTACGTGATAGGAGGGATGGCGTTGGAGACAGGCGCGATTCCCCTAAGCCAGCTCATCGAAGGACTCGGAGTCTCCAAACAATCCGCGAGCCAGTTGGTAGACACTCTCGTGACCCGTGGCTATTTGCAGCGCACAGAGGATCCGAATGACCGGCGCAAGCTGACCATCACGTTAACGGAGCGAGGACGAGATGCGGCGGCAAAGCAGAGCGAGGCTCGGAAGAAGATCGATGCGGAGTTGGTCGCGTGCGTGGGCGAAGAGGATGTGTACCGGACGCGACGTACTCTCGCAGTGCTGATTGATCTTGGCCATCACAGCGAAGAGCAGCCGCACGACGAGTAGACCCGAGTTTGCGTCTACCCGGAGGATCATACCGCCGTACTGCGGGAGTACTAAAACCATTAGAAAACGGCAGAAATTGGACCGCTACAACGCTCTCAAAGTGTATCGATCACGATTTCGATTTTTATTGAGCCGACATGCTGTGCCCCTACCGGGAACAAAATGCCGCGCCAGCTCGACGGGATGCGACTTACAACATGCGTTCGATTAGCGGATAGACGGACGCGAGGGCCTGGTCGACGCCGGAGGGGTCCTTGCCGCCAGCTTCGGCCAAATCGGGGCGGCCTCCGCCGGAACCGCCGACCATCTTGGCGATTTCCTGAACGATTTTCCCGGCGTGGACTTTCGGCGTTAGGTCCTTGGTGACCCCAGTTATCAGCGCGACTTTGCCGTCGTCCGTGCTGGCGAGAACGACGACGCCCGATCCGATTTTCTGACGCAACGTATCGACCATCTGGCGCAGGTTCTCGCGATCGACGCCGGAAACTTCGGCCGCCACGACAGAAACATCTTTCACCTTGCGAACGCCCTCGAGCAAGTCGTGCGCCTGCGATCCGGCCGATTTGCGTTTCAGGGCATCGAGCTGCTTTTCAAGTTGACGCGTCGTTTCGAGCTGGCGCTCGATAGCAGACAGCAGTTCTTCCTCGTTGGTATTCAGGAGGCTCGCGGCCGACCGCAGGGTAGTTAACGCGCGCTGATATTCGGCCAGGCCTCGATCGCCCGAGATGGCATCGATGCGGCGCACGCCCGCGGCCGTAGAACTCTCCGACGTGATTTTGACGATGCCGATTTCGCCGCTGCGCGCAACATGCGTTCCGCCGCACAGCTCCTTGCTATAAAAGCCGCGCGGCCAAGTGGAGTCGGAAATGGTCACCACGCGAACGTTTGCTTCGGGATACTTGTCGCCGAAGAAGGCCAGCGCACCGGAGGAGAGCGCCTCGTCGATGCTCATGATGTCCGTGCGCAATTCGAGATCCTTGACGATTTCTTCGTTTACCTGTTGCTCGATTTCCGCAAGTTCGCTCGGATCGACTTGGGCGAAATGAGAAAAATCGAAGCGCAAATGATCGGGCGCGACGAGCGAGCCGGCTTGTTTGACGTGCGTGCCAAGAATGTTGCGCAGCGCGGCGTGAAGTAGATGCGTCGCGGTGTGGTTGCGCATATCACGGGCGCGGCGTTCGGGATCGGCCACAACGGTGACGCGGTCGTGGAGGCGCAAGTCTTCGTTGGCGACAACGCGATGAGCGACCAGTCCGCTGACGGGATAATACGCGCCTTGCACGTCGGCGACTTTCAGCGATTCCGAATCGTTGTAGAACGCGCCGCGGTCGGCGACCTGTCCGCCGGATTCGGCGTAGATGGTGGTGCGGTCGAGAATCACTTCGGCTTCCGCGCCACGCGGGATTTCGTTGACGAGCTGACCGTCTTTTACGATGGCCTCTATACGGGAGTCGCGCGTACGCGTGCCGAAATAAAAATCGAGCTCGGTCTTGTGCGTCTCCTGCAGCTTCGTGTAGACGGGCTTGGCAACTTCCTTGTGCGCGCCTTTCCAGGAGGCTTTCGATTGAGTGCGCTGCTCCTGCATGGCGCGATCGAAGCCGGCCCAATCGACTTCCAGTCCGGCGTCTCGGACGACGTCCTCGATGAAGTCACGCGGCAGACCGTAGGTGTCGTAAACCCGAAACGCTTTTTCTCCGCTGTACTGCTTTCCGAACCAGTCCTGAACTTGTTTTTTCTCTGTGATAAGCGGCTCAAGATCCGTATCCAGCTTTCTCAATCCGAGTTCGACTGTGCGTCTGAAGCGGCGCTCCTCTTCCTCGAGAACTCGGCCAATTCTTGCGGCTTGTTCTCGAAGCTCCGGGTACGCTCCGACCATCTCGTCGGTCACCGTACGTGCGAGAGCCGGCATAATTCCAAAGGTCAGCTCCGGCTCGCCCTGATCCCATGCCTTGCCAGCAGCAGCCGCCTTTCCGTGACGGAGGGCGCGACGAATGATCTTACGGAGGACGTAGCCACGTCCTTCGTTGGATGGTATTACGCCGTCGGCAATGAGGAAGGCCGACGCCCGGGAATGGTCTGCAAGGATTCGCAGCGATGCGTCAGTCTCCGGATCGGTTGCGTACCCTACCCCGGTGAACTCACTTGC
>DASUJR010000263.1:0-6051 GCA_036279175.1 Candidatus Acidiferrales bacterium
GAAACGAACGGGTTGCTGCCATGTTCGCCCGTCGCGTACAGCTCATAATGCCAATAGCTGTTATCGCGCGTGTTGTAGGTGTCGACCACGAGCGACTCGATGGACTTCCCCGCCCACACGTTGCTGAACGTGCATTCGAGATAGAGATGGTTTGGAGACCAACGGCAGTCTTCGTTCCACGTGAACGAATCGGGCTTGCCCGATTTTGTTTTCAGCTCTTTGCCGTGAAACACCCAACGGCCAGCCGAAACGTCAAGTTTTTGCAATTGGGGAGAGAGCGATTGCGCGTGCAACGCTGGACAGAATGCAAATGCGAGACTGCAGGTAAGCACCAACAAAGAAATCCGCTTCGTCACTGACGCACCTCCAAACGCGCTTCAGCAGCTGCCCGCGATTGATGCCGAGCTGGCATGCTACGCGATCCCGAGAACGGCGGGAATATTGATGCAGGACGCGCACGTTTGCAAGCGGCCCAAACGGGCTGGACGGCGCGGGCGTCGTTCGTTGAAATGGACGGTCTTACGGTATCGCGCGGCCGGGAAAAAGGAGGCCCGAATCATCGCGAGCCTCCCGGGGGTGCAGCAGATACACATCTTCCGGCCGGGCGGTGCGCTTTCCCATCCCAGCCACTTAGTGAAACCCCGCGCGACGAATAAAGTTGCGAGCATGGGACAACGCGGTGGTTGCAAGCCCTCTCTTGCGAGTTCATTCGCCGATCATGTTGTCTTCTACTTGAGTTACGTCGTCTGGGGGCAAAAGTTTCAGAATACAGGTGCAGCGCCCGACGCAAATCAAGCGCATCTAATGGCTGAAACCATCTCCGCCCTGCGGATGAAAAGCCGGTTAGCTCGACTGGAAAATCTTGAGGCGGTCCACTTGACGCCTGCCCGAAAATCTGTAAACTGCATTTTCTGCCATGGCAACGGCGCTAAATCCGATTGACGAAGCGATTCAACAGCCGCCCGCAACCAGCGAGCTCGAGTTCCCTCAGCGGGAAGCGGCGTTCTTCTACGGCCTGTTTTTGCGCGGGCATTCGGCGGAGGAGTTGCGCCGCGATATCGAAGTCCCTCCCGCCCTGCTCGCCAAGTGGGATCGCGAGTCGCAGCACGAGCCGCAACTTCGGCAACTGCTTGAAAAGATTGTGGATTACCGCCGCCACGTCCTTGCTATCTTTGAAAACCTGGTTGGGCACGACTCCTCGAAGCAACGCCTTCAGTAGTTCCGTTTTGATCGATAATCCGGTCTATTGAACCGCTCTTCGTCCGTTCAACTCTCGCTCACCGCGACTCCGATCGTCAAGGAGATCGAAACCCACGTAGAGGAACACGCTTTCACGAGATCTGATTCGGCGGATCGTACAGTTTTTTTGAAACCTGGCTGGCCCACAGCCCGGTCAACCAAAGCTCTTCAAGGCCAGTCAGTTCCCTTCTTCGGCCAGCAGATCGGGACGATTCCTCATCGTTTTCTCGAGCGCTTTCTGGCGCCGCCAGCGACGAATCTCCTGGTGGTTGCCGCTGAGCAGGATTTCAGGCACGTCCCAGCCCCGCAGTGAAGCCGGACGCGTGTAATGCGGAAAATCCAAAAGGCAGCGGCGAGTGTCCCTTCGGTCGATTGTAGCGGCTTCCGGGCAAACAAGTGGCAAGTCGCTCGAAACGGCATTCGCCCGCGCGTCCCCGAACGACACGCTGCGTGGCTCGGAGATGCGGCTGAAAGATTCGTTAACCGTGGAGTCTTCGTTGCCAAGAGCCCCGGGAATCAAACGGACCGTCGCGTCCATCACCATTGCGGCGGCGAGTTCCCCGCCTGATAGCACAAAATCTCCCACGGACACCTCATCCGTTGCGAGATGCTCGGCGACGCGCTCATCGACTCCCTCGTAGCGGCCGCAGATCAGCAGAATTCGCTCGAGCCGTGCGAAGCGCTCCGCCGTTTCCTGGCCAAACAATTTCCCCGCAGCGGACAAAAGGACGATTGCCGTTCTCTCCGGCACCCGCCCCTCGCGAGCATCGATCGGCCCGCCCAGCAACGACTCGACGGCTTCGAAAAGCGGCTCGGGCTTCAACACCATGCCTTCCCCGCCGCCGAATGGCCGGTCGTCGACCGTCTTGTGCCGGTCGTGCGTGAAATCGCGAAGATCGTGGACGTGCGATTCAATCAGCGACGCTTCGCGCGCGCGGCGCACGATGCCATAGTCGAGCGGCCCCGAAAAAAAGCCAGGGAAAATTGTTACGATGTCGAAGCGCGTCATTTCCCAATGAGCCTTCGAGGGGCCTCGTTGCTACGGACCGCTGGGAGGAAATCGACATGACTTTTGATTTGCGGCCTCCATTTGCGTTACGAAATTCGTCAGGCGAATTGGCGAGGAATGATTATCTTGCAAACCGGATCAGGTCGAAAATCGATGAATTCCGAATCCTTGCACTGCGCAATCCTGACATGAAAGCCGTTGTCACGCGAGGTCAATCGTTTCTCAAGAGTGCTGAAGCCGTATCGCCACGTCGGGCTGGTGTGACGGGTACGGACGGCTCGTCCAATCGGCCATTACTCAGACGAGGAGCTGAGGTTCAAATCGAGGAGGCCTTCCGGGGGAACGATTACGACGCGCTTCGCCGCTGTATCAACGCTGATGCAGATTTCTTCTGCGAGCGGAATCAGCACCTCGCCGCGAGCCGAATCAACGGCAAGAATCGGCGTGCCCGCAACACCGTCACCTGTGAATTGCACATCGGCGACGAAGCCAACCAGCTTTTCATCCGCGGTGTGCACCTGGCACCCAATCAAATCGCTGATGAAGTAACTTCCGCGCGGGAGTTCGACTCGGTCGGCGAAGGGAATTTGCACTTCGAGGCCTGCCAGTTTTTCCGCGTCGGAAATTGAATCGGTGCCTTCGAAATGGAAAATCGCCTGCCCGCCGCGGCTCTGGCTCAGCCAGCAAGAACGGACAGCGACTTTGCGTGGCTCGCCGTTTTCGTTCGATAGCTGAACGAAAGAGAGTCGCGTGAGCCGCTCCGGGAAGTCGGTGAGGATTTCGCAGGCCACTTCGCCTCGACGGCCTTGCGGCCGCAGCACGCGCGCCACCGTGACCCGCTCGGATTGAGGTGTGGCCACTACTCGAGGATTTCCAGTGTGAAACGCTTCTTGAGCTTCATCCCGGCCGCGCCGAGCAGAGTTCGAATCGCTTTCGCGGTTCGTCCTTGCCGCCCGATCACCTTGCCAAGATCTTCAGCGTCTACCCTTAATTCCAATACAGTAACTTGCTCGCCTTCCACCGCTCGTACGTGCACTTCGTCTGGCTTATCTACAAGAGCCTTCGCGATTTCCTCCACCAGTTCCTTCATGACCCTTCCTCCACCGCTGGCCGGGCTGAGCAGAGACACTCACTCGAACGTGAACAAGAGCTAAGAGCATGGCTAACTATGAAGTTTGATTCTTCAGGCAGGCTTACGGTTGCGCAAAAAGCTGCGGACGGTGTCGCTGGGCTGCGCGCCCTTGCCGAGCCAGTACTGGACCCGCTCGTCTTTCAGTTGAATCACCGATGGCTTTTTAGCGGGGTCGTATGTGCCTACAATCTCCACGAACCGGCCGTTCCGGGGGTTCGTCTTTTCGATCACGACCACCCGGTAGAACGGGTGCTTCTTCTTGCCGTACCGTGCCAAGCGAATCGCTAACACTCTAAATTCCTCCCTGGTGCAATCCGGTGATTATAGCTGACCTACAGTAAGTTCCGCAAAAAAGATTGTCGGGGCCGTGGATGCCGGTGACTGGCGACCGACAGTGCGTGAAGGTGAGGCCCTTCGCCGGCCGAAACTGGAGTCCTTCGGACACGCCGGTTTGCCGGCCTTCTTACCCCTGCCCGGCGGGACAGGTGACCGAAGAGCGTGCTGGACCCCAGAATCGGCCCAACCAGCCTGCGCTGGTGCCTAGAATGGCCTCAGGAGGAGCACATGAAGCGAAACGCGCGTTGGCTTCTGATCGTGTGCGCCGCACTGGCACTGAGCGCCACTCTGTGGGCGTACGGCTTGGGAACTCTGGCAGGAAGGGTGGTCGATGCTAATGGAAAGCCTGTAGCCGGCGCGAGCGTAGTCATGCAATCGTCGGCTGGAGCCATGCCCTACGCGACCACAACGAACGAGCACGGCCGATTCTTCTTCCCTCGCCTGCCTCATGGCTATTACGACGTTCGGGCTACCACGCGTCTTCGAGCAAGCGCCTGGAAACACAATCTCACGGTACGCACGGGGAAACAGACGGAAGTGACTCTCCGGCTGACCATCCCAGTCAGGCAGCGCCGCTGACATCATCGCCGCGCCTTTGAGAAACTCGCCGACCGGGGACGCTCTCAATCCGCGGAAGCGCCGGCGACTCGCCCCGGAGCGGGAAGAGCCTTTCGATTGATTTTTCCATTCGCTGTGAGCGGATAGCGGTCGAGCGTGACGAAGGTCATTGGAACCATGTACCGAGGCAGTTTCTTCAACAAGAAAGCCCGCAATTCGGCCACCTGGAGTTTGAAGCCGTCTTCAAGAGTCACATAGCCCACCAGATACTTTTCCCCTGGAATGTCTTCCCGCGCGATTACCACCGCTTGGCGAATCCCGTCATGCTTCATGATGGCGGTCTCGATTTCTTCCGGCTCCATGCGCACGCCGTGGATCTTGATCTGGTGATCGACGCGTCCGTGAAAATGCATCTCGCCATTCGGCAGATACAGGCCCAGGTCCCCCGTTCGGTACAGCCGCGCGCTGGGCTGGTTGGGAAATGGGTTGGGAATGAACCGCTCCGCTGTCAGATCCGGCTTGCGTAAGTAACCCCGCGCAACCTGGTCGCCGCCCTCATACAGCTCGCCAATTCCCCCGATCGCCACCGGTCGCATGTTCTCGTCAAGGATATACGTTTGATTGTTGGGCAGGTTGTGGCCGATCGTCGGCGGACCTTCCCCCGGTTCGACGAGCGAGGTGGTATTCCAAATCGTTGTTTCCGCCGGCCCCCAGATATTCCACAGTTCGCCGACACGCTGCATCAACTCGTCGGCCAAATCCCGGTGCAGATACTCTCCCGCCGACACGATTTTGAGTCGTTTGCTGCCTCGCCATCCCATCTCAACGTAGAGCCGCCAAGTGGTCGGCGCGGCCTCTATGAACGTGACTTTCTTTTCTTCGATGTAATCGAATAGAGCGATGCTGGTGCTCGTCTTTGGACTTACGATTACCTCCTGCGCTCCGATCATCAAAGGGCAAAGAAACTCCGCGGCGCAAATATCGAAAGTGACCGTCGTGAAGGCGAGGAAACGCTCGTCCTTCGTCAGGCCCGGCTCAACCCGCATGGTGTGCATGAACGCCACCAGATTTCGGTGCGTCAATTCGATTCCCTTCGGATAACCCGTCGAGCCGGACGTGTAGATAACGTAAGCCAGATTGTCGGGGCCTTGCTCGGTTGGCAGATTTTGCTTTTCTTCGCGCGCAATGTTCGGCCACTCGCGATCGATGATCAGCTTTTCCGGCTTCGGCAACGGCATCAGTCTCTCGAGCGCCTGCTCGACAAGCAAAAGCCGCGGTTGTGAATCGTCAACGATCAACTGGAGCCGTTCCTGAGGCAGAAGCGGTTCGAGCGCGATGTAGGCTCCGCCGGCTTTGAAGGCCGCGACCATCGCAATCACCATCTCCGGCGAACGCTCCATTAAGATGCCGATGATAACTTCCGGTCCTACGCCTTTTCGTCTTAACACTCGCGCGAGTTGATTCGCGCGTTCGTTGAATTCGCGATACGTGAGCTGTCGATCGTCGAATTCAATGGCGATTTTGTCGGGTGTCTCTTTAGCCCGTTCCTCAATCAATTCATGGATGCAGAGATTCCTTTCTGGAAAGTCCGTAACTGTCTCGTTGAACTTGGACCATTCCGGATGCAGATTCGCAACGTTCACTTCCGGCATAACTTACCTCGATAGAACTTTTGGAGTTTTGTTAACGAGCCGCGCGGCGAAGTATGCAGCGAGGAAAGGCTCCGAAGCCATTTCCAAGGAGAGGAACACGGAGGCCAATACCAGTTCGGCATCCC
>DASUJR010000264.1:0-12679 GCA_036279175.1 Candidatus Acidiferrales bacterium
AAGTCTACGACCGAAATCGCGAAATTGACGGAATCTACGGATTTCGTCATTTGGTAGGGGAGCATTCTGTGGTGGCAAAGGTAGACCGAGAGGACTACTGAACGCCACGGAAGAGACTCTGCCGGCATAAGTAGCGATAAACACGATGAGAACTCGTGTCGCCGAAAGTCTAAGGTTTCCTGAGGAAGGTTAATCCGCTCAGGGTTAGGCGGGTCCTAAGGTGAGGCCGAAAGGCGTAGCTGATGGACAGCAGGTCAACATTCCTGCCCCGCCACGTGAACGTTTGACGATGGGGTGACGCAGAAGGATAAGGGAGTCGGGTGATGGATGTCCCGATGGTTCAGTGCAAGCCGGATCCCGCAGGAAAATCCACGGGGTCATTCAACGGTGAGACTGGGTCCGAGGCCACACGGCCACAAAGTTCCTGATTTCACGCTGCCAGGAAAAACCTCTAAGGAGTTCGCGTGGTGCCCGTACCACAAACCGACACAGGTAGACAAGGTGAATATCCACAGGCGCTCGAGAGAACGCTCGCTCAGGAACTAGGCACATTAGCCCCGTAACTTCGGGAGAAGGGGTGCCTCGCTAGGGTTTATAGCCCGAGGAGGCCGCAGTGAAATGCGTTCGGCGACTGTTTAACAAAAACACAGCTCTCTGCTAAGTCGAATACGACGTATAGGGGGTGACGCCTGCCCGGTGCCGGAAGGTTAAAGGGAGGGCTTAGCTGCCGCAAGGCAGCGAAGGCTTGATCTGAAGCCCCGGTGAACGGCGGCCGTAACTATAACGGTCCTAAGGTAGCGAAATTCCTTGTCGGGTAAGTTCCGACCTGCACGAATGGCGTACCGATCGAACGACTGTCTTGGCGAACGGCTCGGCGAATTTGTGGTTCCGGTGAAGACGCCGGATGCCCGCATCTAGACGGAAAGACCCCGTGCACCTTAACTGCACTCTGGTCATGATTAACGGTCCTGTCTGCGTAGGATAGGTGGGAGCCTGGGAACCCTCGGTTTCGGCTGAGGGGGAGGCAACGGTGAAATACCACCCTGATAGTTCTGTCGCTCTAACTTGCACCCCTAGACGGGGTGGAGGACACGGCCAGACGGGTAGTTTGACTGGGGCGGTCGCCTCCCAAATTGTAACGGAGGCGCTCCAAGCTCGGCTCAGGCGGATTGGAAACCCGCCGTGGAGTGCAAGAGCATAAGCCGGGTTGACTGCGAGACACACAGGTCGAGCAGGCACGAAAGTGGGATCTAGTGATCCGGTGGTTCTGCGTGGAAGGGCCATCGCTCAACGGATAAAAGGTACGCCGGGGATAACAGGCTGATCTAAGCCAAGAGTTCACATCGACGCTTAGGTTTGGCACCTCGATGTCGGCTCATCGCATCCTGGGGCTGTAGAAGGTCCCAAGGGTTAGGCTGTTCGCCTATTAAAGCGGTACGTGAGCTGGGTTCAGAACGTCGCGAGACAGTTCGGTCCCTATCTGGTGTGGGCGCAGGAAACTTGAGAGGAGCTGTCCCTAGTACGAGAGGACCGGGATGGACCGACCTCTTGTGATCGAGTTGTCACGCCCGTGGCATAGCTCGGTAGCGAAGTCGGGAAGAGATAATCGCTGAAAGCATCTAAGCGAGAAGCTCGCCTCAAGATAAGGTTTCCCAAGGTGGCTTCGGCCACCTAAGAAGGCCAGTCGAAGACTACGACTTTGATAGGCGGGAGGTGGAAGCGTAGCAATACGTGTAGCTTACCCGTACTAATCGGCCGTTCGGCTTGACCATAAAACTTTCTTAGCGTGCCTATCCGAGGAGGATAGGCATCCGGAGGAACGCAGTGACGAAGGGCTTGCAGCATTCCTTTCGGCGCCACGATCCTCGCAGGAAAGTTCCTTTCGCATACGCTGCTTGCATTGCAAGCTTTGCGGTTTAGCCGCTTCCTTCAGTTGATCATCGAAACTCGGCGTTTGAGATTCGAGACTCAGTTCTTTGAGTCTCGCTTTCGATTTCCGAGTTTCGCATTCGAGTTTCTGGTGGTCTTACCGCGAGGGTCACACCCGTTCCCATCCCGAACACGGAAGTTAAGCCTCGCAGGGCCGATGATACTGCGCTGGTAACGGCGCGGGAACGTAGGTCGCCGCCAGGATTAAAAACGAAGAAAAGGCTCCGAGCAATCGGAGCCTTTTTTGTTTTTGGCGCATTTTGCGGATTCAGCCGCACTCTGACGCGGGGCGGACCGGAAGCGGCATCATGAGGAAATACAAATGGGCATTCTGGAATTGGCAACGCCCGCGGTCGTTATTTGCACGCGAGATCGCGCCAGATCGACTGCGTTCTACCATAACGTGCTCGGGCTGCGTTTGGTTTGCGAGGACGATCTAGCTGCTGTTTTCAGTGTTGGCGGCATAACTCTGCGCATTTCCTTTCTTGCGGACTTCACGCCGCACCAGCACACTATTCTCGGTTTCAGCGTTTCCGACGTGCCCGCGACCGTCAAAGCTTTGTGCGCGAAAGGCCTGAAATTCAACATGTATCCACAGTTCCGGCAGGACGAGTTGGGGATCCTTACGCTACCGGGGAGAACGTCGCGAGTCGCCTGGTTCAACGACCCGGATGGCAATGTGCTCAGCGTCACCAATGTCTAAGGTAGATTGCAGACCCTATACGGAAATCAGATCCGCTCATCGCAGATTTAAGCGGGCCTTCTTTCATTTCGACGAAACGCGCTAAGCGCGGCAAGTGCGTTATTCTCGGGCCAATTCTTTCCCCTCGCGGCGTTGGTAGCTGATTCAAAAGCTGCGGAGTATAATCTTCGGATGGCGATGGAGAGAAACTCTCAGCAGATGCATGGCACGACCGTTCTGTGCGTGCGCAAAGACAGCAAGGTGGTGCTCGCGGCCGACGGCCAAGTGACGATGGGTGAAGGTGTGATCAAGCACAACGCGAAGAAGGTCCGCCGCCTGTATAACGATAAGATTTTGGCGGGCTTTGCGGGCAGCACAGCCGACGCCCTATCGCTCTTCGTGCGATTCGAGGGCAAACTGCAGGAATTCCACGGTAACTTGTCGCGCGGTGCCGTGGAACTGGCAAAGGAATGGCGCACCGACCGTTCGCTGCGCCATCTGGAGGCGCTACTCGTCGTCGCGGACGCGAAATCCACATTCCTGATTTCCGGCAACGGCGACGTGATCGAGCCCGACGACGGCATCATCGCTATCGGTTCGGGCGGACCGTACGCTCTTTCCGCCGCGCGCGCTCTGGCGAAACACACCAAGCTGAACGCAAAGGAGATCGCGTCAGAAGCTATGCGCATCGCCAGCGAAATCTGCATCTACACCAACGCCAACTTCAGCATCGAAGAATTGTGAGTATTGAGGAATCGTGAGTGGGAATCGGAGAAAGGGGATGGTGATCTACTTGCCCGGGGAATCGCAGACGCAGGAGCAGGAAACCCTCCCGTCGTTCGACGAGCTGACGCCGCGCGAAATCGTCGTCGAGCTCGACAAATACATCGTCGGCCAGCAAGCCGCGAAAAAGGCGGTGGCGATCGCGCTGCGTAACCGCGTGCGCCGTCAGAAGCTTCAGCCGGAAATGGCCGAGGATATCCTTCCCAAGAATATTCTGATGATCGGGCCGACGGGCGTCGGCAAAACGGAAATCGCGCGGCGCCTTGCGCGGCTGGCGGGCTGCCCGTTCGTGAAGGTCGAAGCCTCGAAATATACGGAAGTGGGCTACGTCGGGCGCGATGTGGAATCGATGGTCCGCGACCTGGTCGAAACCGCGATTGATATGGTGCGCGAAGAAAAACTCGACGAAGTTGCCGAGCGGGCCGAGCAGTCGGCGGAAGAGCGGTTGCTGGATCTGCTGCTGCCGCCATCCGCGCCGCCGGCTCCCGATGCGAACCCTGCAAGCGAAGCGCAACGTCGCGAACAAATCCAGCGCACGAGAGAAAAGCTTCGCGGACAGCTTCGTGAAGGAAAACTCGATCAACGCTTTGTCGAAGTGGAAGTTCGCGAGCGATCGATGCCGGCATTCGAGATCATTTCCAATCAGGGCGTTGAGGAAATGGACATCAACGTCCGCGACATGCTTTCGGGAATGTTTGGGCAGCAGAAAAAGAAGCGCAAGATGACCGTTTCGGAAGCGTTTGATTACCTGATACAGGAAGAGGAAGGCCGCCTGATCGATATGGATCAGGTGACGCGGATCGCCGTGGAGCGCACCGAGCAAATGGGGATTCTTTTCATCGATGAGGTCGACAAAATTGCCGGCCGTGAAGGCGGCCACGGTCCCGACGTTTCACGCGAAGGCGTGCAGCGCGACATTCTCCCCATCGTCGAGGGCACGACTGTGAACACGCGCTACGGGATGGTGCGCACCGAGCATATTTTGTTCATCGCTGCGGGCGCGTTTCACACAACGAAGCCTTCGGACCTGATTCCCGAGCTGCAGGGCCGGTTCCCGATTCGCGTGGAGCTTGGCTCGCTTTCCGAAGGAGACTTCACGCGCATTCTTACGGAACCGAAGAACGCGCTGATCAAGCAATATGTGGCTTTGCTCGACACAGAAGGATTGAAACTTGTTTTCACGGACGACGCGATCGCTACCATCGCGCGGTTCGCAGCTACCGTCAATGAACACACGGAAAACATCGGCGCTCGCCGCCTGCACACGATTCTTGAGAAAGTGCTCGAGGAAATTTCGTTCGAAGCGCCGGAAATGAAGAAGAAAACGGTGAAAGTTGACGCCGCCTACGTGCAGAAGCAGCTTGCAAATATTGTGAAGGACCAGGACCTGAGTCGCTACATACTGTAAAAAATTGAAAATGGAAAACTGAGAATGGGCAGACGCCTACCTCGATGCTCCGGATGCTCTTCTCCCTTTTTTGTTTTCCATTTTCCTGGTTCGCGGTGAGAAATGGGGATCAGATCGCCGCGTCGGCGTCCCGCCCGGATCAAAGTTCGGCATCCCATTTTCCCTTTAGCATTTTTCATCCTGTTTCTCGTCGGATGCGCGTCCCCTGGTGAACCCATTGCTCGCCGAGCTCCCGTTCCGGCTGCGATCACAGACCTTTCAGCCAAGCAGTCCGGCAACAGCGCCGTTCTGACGTTCACTCTTCCACGCGAGACGATCGAGCGGCGCCTGCTGAAGCGCACACCCGAAATCGAAATCTACCGAGGATTCGCGGCTGCCTCGCCGCAAACGGCTGTAGCCGCGGCTGGGTCCGTTCCCAAGCCAGCCACGGGAGAAGCGCCACCGCCTGCGACATCTCCAACTCCTCCAGTTAACTTGTCCCTCGCGATGACGATCCCATCGGCGCTGGTAAGCCATTACCAGCACGGGCGAGAAATTCACTACGCCGATTCGTGGACGCCGGAAATTCTTCAGCAGCACGCGGGGGACTTAGTGACCTACGTCGTACGAACCGCCGAATCCCCGAAGAAATCATCGCCAGACTCGAATGAGGTCAATTTGACAGTTCACCTGGCGCCGAATCCCATTGCTGATTTGAAAGCTCAACTCGCTCTTGCTGCTATCGACTTGGCGTGGACAGCAGCGCAGCAAACGCCGATCGGGCCCGCTCCGACGATCGATCATTACGAAATCTATCGCTCGGAGATTTCTGCAGGCGCCACCAAAGAAAAATCAGCGGCTACGCCGCAGGCTTTCCCGATCCCGGGTGCGAAGGAAGCTCCCGCTGAGCCCATAAAAATCGCCACCACGCAATCGACGTCATACGAAGACACCCAGGTCGCATTAGACGCGACGTATAAGTATTTCGTGCGCAGCTTGGTGGAATATTCGGGCGAGCCCGTCGTGTCCGCCGATTCGAATACGGTCACGATAGCCATGCACGACGTGTTCCCGCCCTCCGTTCCGACCGGCTTGGTTCTCGTGCCCGTTCCAGCGCAAAACGAGGCTCCGGCACATCTAGATCTTTCCTGGAACCTGAATTCTGAAACCGATGTGGCCGGTTACAACGTCTACAGGAGTGAACAGGAAAGCACATCGGGCGCCCGTTTGAATTCACAACTGTTGCCAACGCCCGTATTCAGTGATATGTCCGCAGTTGCCGGACGTCGTTATTTCTATCGAGTCACCGCGGTCGACCGCTCTGGCAACGAGAGCAAGACGAGCGCGGCGGTCTCGGGAGAGATTCCGGCAGAAAGCCAACCCAAATAATGACGGACAACTCGGCTTCCTTCCCCGAGGCTCCCGCAAGCGAGCCGCACGCGAAGGGGACTGCCGGCCATCCCGTTCTGCTTACGGGACTCTACACCGGCTGCCTTCTCGTGATCATCATGCTTGGGTCGCTGGTCGCTGCAAACAGAGTTCCCGCTCTCGAACAATACGCGCTTGAGCGCAACGCAGCCTCCTATAGCATGTTCATCCTGTTCATGCTCATCCCGATTTTTCGCTTTCTCGACCGACCCGTCAGACTGTTCGCGTCCGGTGTGACGGCGTGGCTGATTTTTGTAGCCGCGTACGAAGTCGCGGGCATGGTTTTCGTCAATCTATTTGTCGTACTGCGCACGGCCTTGCAGGTGCTGATGGAGGGGGCGGCGATCTACGGAGTTGTCGCAGCGGGCTCCTGGGTGGCGGGGATGATTTTCGAAGCCAGGCGCAATCCGATCGAGCGACGCCGCCGTGCGCCGGAGGTCGATACACACCAGCAATGAAGTTTTGCCGTTTCCAACCGCTCGAATTTCCCGTGCAGAGACTGGCGGCGCATGGCGACCGCGAAATTCACCCTCGCCCTCGAACCGGCATCATCGAAAACGATAAAATTGTCGAGTTGAGCGTTAACCTGCCGGAAATTCTTGGTGCACTCGCCGGTGGTGTCAATGGAAAGACAGGGAGCTTTCCATTTACGGGAAAGAAATGGGCGGTTGCTGAAGTTCAATTCCTGCCTCCCGTCAAGCCAAGCAAGATTGTCTGCGTCGGCCGCAACTATCGCGAGCACGCAAAGGAACTTGGCAACGAAGAGCCCAAAGAGCCGCTCATCTTTCTGAAGCCTCCATCGGCGGTCATCGCACCGGAGGAACCGATCGTCCTGCCGCCTGATTCCGGGCGCGTCGACTATGAAGGAGAACTCGCCGCAATCATTGGGCGCCGCTGCCGGAATTTGGGGCCGGGGGACAACGCCCTTTCTTACATCGCGGGTTACACTTGCCTGAACGACGTCACGGCGCGCGAGTTCCAGAAACGTGATGCCCAATGGACGCGCGCAAAAGGCTTCGATACGTTCTGCCCCTTGGGGCCTGTTCTTCAGACCAGCATTGATCTGGCGAACACGAACGTCGAGACCTTCGTGAATGGAATCAGTAAACAGTCGGGTTGCACATCCGAAATGATGTTTCCCGTCGATGTTATAATTCGTTTTGTGGGGCAGGTGATGACGCTTGAACCCGGAGACGTGATCGCAACAGGCACTCCCGCCGGGGTTGGGCCGCTTGCACCGGGCGACATTGTGGAAGTCAGTGTGGGCGGCATCGGCACGTTGCGCAACACTGTCATCGGTCCCGCAAGTTGATTCCCCCGCTCTACGCGAGCGGCAGAGTGAGAGGCAGCAGTTATGAAATTCTTCCTCGATACGGGCAATCTGGACGAAATCCGCCAGGCGGCCTCCCTTGGAATCCTGGACGGCATTACAACTAATCCCAGCCTGGCTGCGAAAGAAAAAAAGCCGTTCCGCGAGCTGATCCTGGAAATTTGCGGCATTGTAAAGGACGGCATCGTTAACGCCGAAGTTGTTTCCACCGACCACGACGGCATGCTTCGCGAAGCTCACGAAGTCGTGAGCTGGCACCCAAACGTCGTCGCAAAAATTCCGATGACTCCGGAAGGCGTGCGCGCGCTGAGCAAACTCTCGAAAGAGGGCGTGCGCGTCAATGTCACACTCGTTTTTTCACCTTCGCAGGCGTTGATTGCGGCAAAAGCCGGCGCCTACATCGTCAGCCCCTTTCTGGGACGCCTCGATGATATTTCCATCGATGGGCTCGGCCTGCTGCGCGAAATCATGGAAATCTATCGCGCCTACGATTACAAGACGCAAGTCCTCGCAGCCAGCCTCCGCCATCCGCTTCACGTTGTGGAAGCCGCAAAAATGGGGACGCACATTGGCACGATGCCATTCAAGGTCTTCGAAATGCTGTTTAAGCATCCTCTCACCGACCGCGGCCTCGAAACGTTTCTCAGCGACTGGAACAAGGCTCGCGAGGTTCTCGGCGGCATCACGGAAGGTGAATCGATGCGCAAAGGCGCGCGGTGAAAACGTTGATTGCAAATTGGCGTAATCTCCTGCCGACGGCCGTCGTTGCCGCGATAGCCGCCGGCGGCGCATTGGTTCTCTTTCGCAAGAAGCCTGAAGATTCCGATGTACTCGAACGCGACCGCCGCGTTTATCTGAATCGCGTGGGGCGGATCGTCGAAGGACATATACTGGAAGTGGTGGACCACTCCGAAGCCGATCACGCGGCGAAGGCTCAGGCCAAACCGGTTACAGCGAGACGCACTAGTCTGCTTGGCAGGCGAAGTGTAATGCCAAAGAATGGCGCGCAAAAGCTTCTCTACTATTCCTATTCGATTTCGGGAGTTACATACGAGACGGCTCAAGATGTGACCGGGCTTGAAGAACAGGCCCATCTGAAGCGCATTGCTGTCGGCCAAACCGCCAGCGTGAAGTACGACCCGTCCAATCCGAGCAATTCCATTCTCCTGGCCGACGATTGGTCCGGAATCCGATAGAACTGCCCAGCCTCAATCTTGACGACAGATAGTTCCTGTTCGTCGAGCGTTCACAGTCCCCCATTTGGATACACGATGTTGGCGCTTTCATCCGCCTGATCGCATCCAACTGTTAGTACGAAATGGAATGCCATGTCCAAAGCTCCTGTACCGGGTCCAAGTCTTACTCCGCGCGAGTTGCTCACTGCCTGGGGACGTATCCTCGCGGGACGAATTCCGCTTCTTTCCATCGAAATCACCCGCGAATGCCCGTTGCGTTGCCCCGGTTGCTACGCCTTCGGCGACATGCACCTGGGCGGCGGGGTCACGCTGACGGAGCTCGTGGATTTTCGCGGCGACGCACTGGTCGAGGGCGTGTTGCGGCTCGTTCGAGAACACAGGCCCCTGCACGTTTCGATTGTGGGTGGCGAACCGCTCGTCCGCCATCGCGAGCTCAGCCGCATTCTTCCCGAACTCGGTCGCATGGGTATTTTCACGCTCGTAGTTACCAGCGCCGTCATTCCGATTCCGCGTGATTGGATGGAACTACCGCGATTTCGCGTCGCTGTTTCCGTCGACGGCCTGCCCGAAGATCACGACCAGCGCAGAAAGCCAGCCACCTACGAACGTATCCTGAAAAATATTGAAGGGCGACAGGTGAACGTTCATTGGGTAATTACGCGTCCGATGCTTTCGCGGCCGGGCTACCTGGAAGAGTACGTTGCGTTCTGGAGCGCGCGGCCGGAAGTAAATCGCATTTGGGTCAGCGTCTACACGCCCCAGATCGGTGAACGAAGCGCAGAGACGCTCACTCCGGTCGACCGCGCGGCGATTGCTCGAGAGCTGCCGGAACTTGCGCGGAGATATCCGAAGCTTCTCTTCAGAGAAGGTTTCGGCCGCGCGCTGGTGCGCCCTCCGCAAAATCCGGCGGATTGCGTGTTCTCGAAAATGTCCACGAATTACTCCGCCGACCTGCGCAGCCGCGTTGAACCTTGTGTTTTTGGCGGCTCACCCGACTGCTCGCAGTGCGGATGTGCGATCAGCACGGGTCTTCACTGGGTGCGAGATATCAACGTCGCCGGCCCCGTGAAAATCGACCACTTGGTTGCGGCATCGCTCCGCATCGGCCGCACCGTCAACCGGCTTCGCGCCAAAGAGCCGCCTCCCCCTCGGTGGAGTTCCCGCTCTTCCAGTTCGACGTCGCACTCGTCTGCACGCGAACTGGTCCAGATCGGATGTGAGGACACTCGCGCTGCTGATGCTGACGCACCAAGTCGCAGCCAACCCCGGACTTCCGCGGCAGTTCCTCCCACAGCAACTCCTCCGTGCGCAGAGCACGACGTGCACACTGGTATGGAGCGTTAAGAGCTTACCGCGCGAATGAAATCGCCTAACAATCCATATGCTGTCGCAATGACGCCGGGCTTGTGTTCGATGATTGAAAGTCCGAAGACATCCATTTCGAATCGCAGCGCCGACGTGGTGCCTTCCAACAGCGCGAGAGGATCGGTCATCGGCAACTGCTCCGGTCGTACGCTCGCGCGAACGTCATTCCCCACTCGTTCAGCGCGGCAAATCAACTTGTACCGCATGCCTGATACTTTGGCAGCGCGCACCTGCTCGGGCGAGACCGTCCGAATCCCGACGCGCTCGATCTCGTCCAGCCGGATCGGAACATCCATCAGCACGATTGCCAGCGCCGCCACTTTGACAGCGGCGTCCCATCCATCCAGATCATCCGACGGATCCGTTTCCGCGACGCCGATTTCCTGCGCGCGCTTTACCGCCTGCTCCAGCGTCAGGCCTTTTTCCATTTCCGTGAGCACGACGTTCGTCGTCGAATTCAGAATTCCGCGGAAACCGCGCAATTCGACGGCGGGCAACGAGTGCGGAAACATCGAGAAAATCGGCGTGCCGTCCATCACGGTCGATTCGAAAAGAAATTTGCGTCCCTTCGACTGCGCCAGTTCGCGCAGCTCGCGATACGCGTAAACGATAGGGCCTTTGTTCGCGCTGACCGCATGTGCGCCTCGCTCGAGTGCAGCCTTTAGATGATCGGTCGCCGGCTCGCCGGTGCGCCGATTGAGCGAACTCGCTTCGAACAGAACGTCGGCATCGGCTGCTTCCAGCCACTCGCGCACGTTCCGAGGCGCAGCCCATCCGGGCGTTTCAGGAAATTGCCCTGCAAGCAGCGCTGCCGTGTCCAGCCCGTTCGCGTTTGCCACCCAGCCGATTCGACGCGAAGCAACTCCCGTCAGCAGGAATTCGATGCCGTGATCCTCGCGCAACCGCGCCTGTTTCGACCGCAGCAGCCGAACGAATTCCTTGCCGACGTTGCCGACCCCGACCAGCGCAAGCTTATACATGCGTCATGCTCGCTTGCGCAGCAGGCTGCACGCGAAGAGGAACGCGGAGACGATCACGATGGTTGGCCCCACCGTGGATGCGACCCATGTCGACCGGCGAAACAGCGCTTCGCTCACCAGAAATCCGACACCGACGGAAATGGCGCTCACGATCATCGAGATGGCAATAAATTGCGACAGCCGGTCGGTGACGCGCCGGGCAGTCGCAGCCGGCAAAATAATCAGCGCGCTCGAAAGCAGCGCTCCCATGAACCGCAGCCCGATCAGCACCGTCAGGCTGAAGATCAACAGGAAGCCGAGATCGAGCCGGTCCACATTGATTCCCGTGACGGCACCGAGTTCCGGCGCGAACAGCGACAACGTGAGCCGGTCCCTGTATTGCAGAACTGTCGCGATCACAAACAGAACGCCCACCAGCCCCAACAGAAATCCTGTCGCCGACAACGGCCGAAAATTCCCGAACAGCGCTTCGACCAAATCTTCGCGCGGCGTGATTACGGCGCCAATCGCCAGCGCCGCTGCAAACACTACTCCAATCGCGGCGTCCGTCGCCAAGCCGGTCCCTTTTTGCAGCCACCAGACGAGCAGCGTTCCCAGCAGAAGCGTTGCCGCGCCGCCTGCAATCGGTTCGAATTTCAGCAGGAAGGCGATACCCAAGCCGGGAAGCGCCAGATGGGAAATCACGTCGCTGGCCAGCAGCATGCGTTTCATCAACGCGAACGAGCCAACCAGGCCGGCCGCCAGCGCAAACAGCAGCGCAAGAACTATCGTCAGCGTCTCGCCGCCGCTCATTTGCCCTGCCCGAATTCGCCGTGCGCGTGGCCTTCCGCATGGCGATAATATTTCGGCGGCGCGCCGTAAAGTTCTCCCAGGCGCTCGGGCGTCAACACATCCTGGGGCGTTCCCATACAGGTGACGCCCTTGCTCAGGCACAGCACCTTCGTCGCGTAGTGATACACGACGCTCAAATCGTGCGACACCAGCAGGACCGTGATGCCTTTCTCGCGCTGCAGCGAGTACAGCAAATCGTAAATCCGATTCTCGGTCAGCTCGTCGAGGCTGGCCGTCGGCTCGTCGAAAAGCAGCACGTTCGGATTGCCCAGCAGCGCGAACGCGATGAGCGCCTTCTGGAACTGGCCTCCCGAAAGGCTGCCGATCATCCCGTTCATCACTTCGGGCGCCAGACCCACCAACTCGCACACGGTTTGCAATTCCAGCGCGGGCAGTTTCAGCGTGCGCTGCTTCGCGCCAAGAATGTCGAGCACGCGCAGCGGCAACTGCCAGTCCGCCGCCACTTTCTGCGGCACGTAACCGAGCCGTGCGGTCGCGCTCCAGTGAATTTCTCCGCCGTGCGGCTGCAATCCCATCAGCGACTTCAGCAGCACCGTTTTGCCGGCTCCGTTCGGCCCGATAATCGCCAGGCAATCGCCCGCGTAAACGTCGAAGCTGACGTCCTGGATCACGGCGCGGCTACCGAACGGGACGCTCAGGTCCTTCACCGAGAGCAGTTTGGTCGTCATTGTTTTGGCGCCTGCTTACCGCCGGTGCGTGCTGACCAGATAGGGCAACCGAAGGTAGCAACGACTGTGCGCAGGGTCA
>DASUJR010000265.1:0-3230 GCA_036279175.1 Candidatus Acidiferrales bacterium
CGATCAGCTCGGAAGGGTGAGTGAGTTCAAAGGGCGGCACGCGAAATAGCGCGTTTGCGCCGAGAAACCAGCGCATGGTGACTGCGGCGGAGAACGCAGCGAGCACGATCGCGCCGAGCACGCCTGCGCTCCAGGTGCCGACGATTTCCTCGATGACAAATACAACGCCGGACATTGGCGCGTTGAAGGCGGCAGCCAGGCCGGCGGCGGCTCCGACGGGAGCCATCATGCGGATTTTCTTCTGCGAAAGCTTCAGCCCGCGACCGATTGCAGAAGCGATTCCGGCGCCGATATGAAGCGATGGATCTTCGGGGCCCAGCGACTGGCCGCTGCCGATGGCCAGGGCGCACATGATGAATTTTGAAAGGACGGTGCGAAACGAAATGTAGCCGTTCAAGACGTAAACGGCGAGTTTCGTTTGATTGACGCCGCTGCCGCGCGAACGGGGAAACACGCGAAGCGCGAGGACTCCAACGCCGAGTCCACCCAGCGCCGGACCCAACAGCACTCGCAGCGTACTGGGCGCGAGCGACGAGCCGAGGAACAGAAATCGAATGAACTCGATGGCGACGTGGAAGCAGACGACGGCAAGGCCGGCGAAAACACCGATGAGAACCGACAAGATTAGAAACAGACGGTCTTCGCCAATCGCGAAAATCCAGCGCGACCATGATTCCCACACGCGCGGCTTTGCGGCGGCACGCTCCGTCGCAGCGGCAGCCTCGGGCGGCGATGCGGGCTCGGTTTGTGGCGGGGCGTGACCGGCGGCGGGATCGCTCATGCGGCGGATCCTGAGCGTGATTTTGCGAGGAGGAGCAGGGCGCGATCGGAAAGGTTTCGAGACGCGCCGCAGGCCTGAGCTGCCGCGTTTTCCACCTGGAAGACCCAGGACATGGCGGCGTCAATCTGTTCGGGATGGCGGACGAAATTCAGTTCTCGCCAGACGCGAGAATTCTGGGCGAATACGGATTGAAGCTGCGCGAGAGGATTGGCGGTTGTGACAGAAGCTGTCGCGGACGCGCTCGCGTTCGGGCTGGCCGATTTTTGAGGCGCAGCTTTCGGCTGCGCGGATTTGCCCGACGTGGATTTAGCCAACGCCGATTTGGGCTGCGCGGGCGCTGTCGATGAAGAACCGGCAGGCGGGGCGGGAGCAACGTGCTGGGAGCAGTTCTGGAGCAGAACGTTTGCGCGGGAGACGGCTTCGACGGCGCGGCGAGCGCGTTCGCGCCGCGAAAGGCCGTTCAGAAATGGACTGAGTGCTTCCACTTCGCGAGATTCGGCGAGCGCCGAGGCAATCTGCGGCTCCTCACGCTTCGAACGCGGAAGCGCAGCCAGATCCTGAACGGCCAAGGCGTATTGACCGAGTTGAAACGCGGAAAGGCCCTCGCCGGCTAAAGCGTCGGGGTCGCGGTGGTGAGAACTGAGAATGAGGCGATACTCCCGAAGCGCGCGATCCCACAGACCAGCGCTCATCAACAGCGCAGCGGCCTTCTTTTGGCGATGCAAATCGGCCAGCGGAACATCCTGGGCCAGCGCAATCGTTTGCGGCTGGGCCTGAGAAGTCATCCCATGCGCGAGAAGGTATTCGCAAAGTTCGCGGCGCGCGTCCCAACGCTGCGGAAGCGGATCTCCTTGCCAGACGCCGTAGATCGCACCGAAGTAATAGCGTTGCGTGTCCTGAATCGACGCCTTCGCCTTGCGGCGGGCGGAGATGTGGGCGAGTTCGAGATTGATTTCGCTGCTGCCCGGAGATTCAGCGAGCAGGTTGAGCAAGTACGACTGCGCCTCCGCGTCCGTGTCGGGCCGGTTGGCCGCGGTAAGCGCCTGCGCCAGGTGAAACTGGAAGACAGTATTGGATTCGGAATATACGAGAGCGTTGCGATAGTCCTTTGCAGCATCCAGCGCGTTCCCGGAGTGGAAAGCGGCTTCTCCGCGAGCGAACCATCGATCGCCGAGAACGTGGACCTGCTTGTGATACATGCGCGTGACGAAAGCCGTGAGGGCCAGCATCAGGATTAGCAGGCCGACGCAGCTGACGAGAACTGCTTCGCGGGAATAGCCGCGGTCCCCTCTTTGCGCGTTGCGTGCTTCGCCCCGCGCGAGGACAGACTTCAACACCATCTGAGGGGAACCATTACGTCTCATAGACTCTCAAACAGAATAATTCATTTCAGCCTGTCCGACTTGAACGAGTTCAGAATTCGTAGGCTGGCACGCAACATCACTGCAACGAATTGCTGTGATATCTCCCAGGCAGGGACGACGGAGCCAATTTGGGTCTTGGCCGGGCGTCGATTCAGCAAGAGTATCGCGGCACACAGAGATGGTAATGATCTGCCAAGCAGAGGATGCGGACGCGGTAGGCCAGGCTTCCCTGCTGTTCCGCGAGTACGCCGCATCCCTGAGCGTCGACCTTTCGTTTCAGAACTTCGAAGACGAAGTCGCGAAGCTTCCGGGTGACTACGCGCCGCCCCACGGGCGACTATTGCTGGCATTCGGCGATGATTCTGAACGGACCACGCCTATGATGACCGGACGCCGCGGGACCAGGCCGCAGCACTGTGCGGGATGCGTGGCGTTGCGGAAAATCGACGATGAGATTTGCGAAATGAAGCGTCTCTACGTAGGTAGCGGTTATCGCGGCCGCAAAATCGGCCGTTTCCTGGCAGCAGCGGCGATCGGGGCGGCACGCGAGATTGGCTATCGGCGTATGCGTCTGGACACGCTGCCGGAGATGAAACAGGCGCAGCACTTGTACCGGGAGCTTGGCTTTCGGGAGATATCACCGTATCGATACAATCCGGTGGTTGGAACTAAATTTTTCGAACTGATGTTGTAAAATCATCAGGTTTCTTAACGCTGCCAAGATGCGATCGCCGGAAGCCGAGCAAAGGTGGACCGCCCTGGCGCAAGGCGGCCGCGAAGGTGATCGGTCAGAAAAAGCGCGGGTTAGCTGCACCATCGAATTGCTGCATCTAATCGCGTAGGGGACGAGCAGTTTAGAAGGAACGAGTGCGCCGCGAAAACGCTTCTCCCCCTGCTTGGCGCCTGTGCTACGCTTTTCGCGATCGGAACCGCCCGCGAACCGAAATCAGCGGAAAGTGACGTGATCTTCGCACTACTTTGCGGAATGTCGCGGAGAAACGAGGGATGAAGTAAATGTCCACGACGATGGACGTTCAGAGCGCGCGCAAGCGAGAAGTGGTCGAAAAGGCCGTGATCCGGTTCTG
>DASUJR010000266.1:0-12690 GCA_036279175.1 Candidatus Acidiferrales bacterium
CAGGTGCAGGTCAACGCGAAGGTCGGCCTGACCTTCTCTGCGTGTTTGCGTTCCATGTTGCGTCAGGATCCGAACGTCATAATGGTTGGCGAAATCCGCGACAAGGAAACAGCTGAAATCGCCACAAAGGCAGCGCAGACAGGCCATCTGCTTCTCTCCACCCTGCACACAAACGACGCCATATCGGCTATCACCCGCTTGCTCGATCTCGGCGTTCCCGGATTTCAGATTGCCAGCTCTGTTACCGCAATCATCGCGCAGCGCCTCGTGCGCCGCCTTTGCTCCTGCCGCGAAGAAGCCCCTGCATCGCCCGAATACATCGCACGCTTCCGTGAACTCGGAATCCAGACGCCCCCGGTGAAGCAGTACTTCGCAACCGGTTGCGAAAAATGCGACATGACCGGCTACAAGGGCCGCGTCGGCGTTTACGAAATGCTGATTCTTAACGAAACGATCCGCTCGATCATTCGGTCCGGCGGCCGTAGCGATGAGATCCATGTGATCGCCCATCACGACGGTATGCGCCGTATGCAGGAATATGCGATCGACCGTGTCAACGAGAGTGACACCACTCTCGAGGAAGTGATGCGCGTCGTTCCGTTCGAGCACATCTTTTCTCTTCGCTGTCGGTCTTGCCACAAAGAGCTTTCTCCCGCGTTTCAGTTTTGCCCCAACTGCGGTCGAGGGCAGAGCGACTTACAGAACGCCGAAAGCCACGTGCTGCTGAGCCAAGGAGCGCCCTCGAGTGAGTACGAGCAATAACAACGACTTTAAGATGTCCAGCACCACCCGCGGCTCTGCTCGCCTTGCCACACTGCGAGAGCTGTCGGTCACCTATGAAGGCCGCAGCGAGGACGTTGCTTTAAGGCCTCCGGACATCAGCACGCACGGCATGTTCATCAACACGAACCGGCGTTTCCCGGAAGGCGCTGTCCTCAACGTCCAATTCCGCCTTGGCCAGTCGGGAGCGCATGTCAGCACTCGCGCCGAGGTCCGCTACTGCCTTGCCGGTGTCGGCGTCGGAATCGAGTTCATCGACATATCGGCCGAAGCTGTGCAGGCCATTGAACGTGAAGTCACGCTACAGCAAACAATGTAGGCAACCCTTTAGGAATGTATTTCCCGGTTCGGGAAAATTTTACAAATATGGAGTACAGCAAACCGGCCTCCGCCTGAGGTAAATCCTTTAGCTTCAGTACACAAAACTCCCTAAGTAAAACTGGCAACCTCTTTGCATTAATAACTGCAGGGGGTTTGCATGGGAGAGCGTCGCCAGTCCCGCCGGTACGGAGTTTCCCTGCCGCTGCAGGTCTGTATATCCAAGCGACCTGTCGAAACCTATAACGCGCAGGTTCGAGACATCTCGCGCTCGGGTATTTACTTCCAGTCTCGTGTGCCGATCGAGCCCGGCTCCCTTCTCGAACTCGCGTTTTCGCTGCCCACTGAAGCCGCTTCAGTTATGGTCCGTGCGAGCGCCAAAGCCCTCCGGACCAGTCGCATCGAAGGCAGTTCGCTCCCGCTTTATGGCATCGCGGCGACAATCGATCGCATCGATTTCGTCAGTCCCGTCGTCAGCAACGCCGCGTAACCGCTCGGCTCGAATTATCCTTTCGCCTCCTGCGTCTTGGGTCAGCTTCAATTTTCTTGATCGTGACACAAACCGTCAAAATTCAAACCAACCCCCTGCTGCGTCCTGCAAACGGTTCTCCTTTCCGCCAACAAATGTCCGGGCCCCAGGGTTTGATGAAAACCCTGCCTTGAAAACGTTCAGGGTTTGATGATTCAAACCCTGACATGCTACGTTCGTTCGTAATGTCATCTAGCGAGGCCAGCGCAGAACCGCTCTTGTTCTCAACTGAACTCGAGCTTCTCCAATATTTCTGCCGCAGTGGCCTTCGTTCCATTTCGCCCGACGACATCCGCGCGCTATCCGCCCATTCTTGGGCCGCGCCCGACCATCAAATCGTATTCGACGCTCTTTTTCGCCTCGCGAACATCCCGCCGGCCGCTCTGCGGCATCAACTTCCCGCTGAGGCGACGCGCATGGGCTTTCCCGACGTCGCCTGGGAAAAATATTTCACGCCTGCAACGGAATGCGAGCCCTCTCGAACGACGACCGAGCTGATCGCAGCGCTAACCGCTCGCCCCAAGTAGGAGCGCCGGTCACCGGCCTTCGCTGGTGGTTCTCGCTCGCCGACGTCACTCTGCTTCCGATTTACATCCTGTGGTTCATCTGGCGGCTCCAGTTTGCAGCCCGTTGGACCTGGATTTTCTTCGTCCTCTGGATCGTCGTCAGTTTCGCCGTTCACCGCGACACGCCCAGGACGCTCGGCTGGCGCGCCGACAATCTGCTCGCCGCCTCCAAGCAAGCAGTCATCATTTTCGGAGTGATGGCCGCCGGCCTCGTCGCCGTCGGCCTCGCGCTCTCCGCGCCGACGCACCTGCTGCCTCATCTTTTCTCGTGGCGCCGCTTCGCAGGCTATCTTGCTTTCTGCCTGCTGCAGCAGGTGGCGCTCAATTCGCTCGTCCACAATCACATGCTGCAAGTCGTCCCCAACGAGTACGCCGCCGCGGGACTCACCGGCCTGATCTTCGCCGCGTGCCACTGGCCGAATCCCGTCCTCGTTCCGCTGACGTTCATTGCCGGCGCGGTAATGGCCTGGATGTTCGGACGCATCCGCAACATCATCCCGCTCGCCGTCGGCCAAGCCATCCTCGGCTCCCTCGTCGCCTGGGCCTTCCCCATCGCCTTGCAACATCACCTCCGCGTCGGCCCCGGCTTTTATTCCCCGCTTCGGTGATTGCGCTCCTGGCCGTTTTCGCTTTTTCTACGAAAAACCTCCTTTCAGACCGTTGAAAAGTGTGTCCATCAATTTTTCAACTTTCATTGATGCTGCTGGACTTGCGGCGAAATTTGATGGCATGGCGTGTCCATCGCCCAAGGTGGTTAAAGTAAAACTTTGCGAGTGCTGAGAGCTGAGAAGGAAAGAGCCGTGACTGTCGCGATTAGAAAATCTTTTCTCGATTGTTTTGAAGAACTTAGCTTCGGTTTTAATTTTGAGTGGGTCGCGATTAGCCTCTTGCGGGCCGTTTGTCCTTGGGAGCGGGACTCGAAGGGCGCCGGCGTTTTCCCGTTTTGGGAATCGGGACTGCGTGGTTGTCGGCCCGCTCATCTGACGCGCCTCCAGGCGGACCATGTCACGAGATAAACACTTTGTCAATGAATTACACAGTACTAGAACCGTGCCCTTGAGACGAGTCGCCTACCTAGGTCACGGCACAGCATTCTCTGCGACTTTGGACCGTCGACAAACGAGATGGGCGTGGCACCTTTGCCGCCGCCGGAACTGCGGGCAATGGCTGACAGAGTAAGTTGCGTAGCGTACACTCCAATCGTTTCCCGGGAGCGCCCATCCATGACGGAACGTAGTTATTGGCTCGATTTGTTCACTGCTGTTACATGGCAGGAGTTTTTAGATGCTGGTGCGACGGTATCGGGTTTTCGCGAGTCGCGATGGAAAGCGGTGCAAAAGGTAAAAGTTGGTGACTACCGTATGGCGACAGGCGTTTCTCAGATATTGGCGCGCTGAGACAAAGGTTGCCGCTCCAGTTCGACGATGCGACGAATAAAACGATCGAGCTGATCGACGTACTGTGGCTGTCAAAAAACACGATTGTCGCAGCATTTGAAATTGAGAGTACTACTTCGATCTATTCCGGATTGTTGCGGATGGGCGACTTAGTTGCGATGCAGCCGAACTTGAAGATTCCGTTATTTCTTGTAGCGCCTGAAGAACGCCGTGAGAAGGTAATCGCGGAGGTGAATAGGCCAACGTTCTCACGACTTGAGCCTCGGCTGGCCGAGATATGCCGATACATCTCGTTTGATGGGCTGCGGGAACGGTTAGGCCTCGTGAAGGACCTCATTCGATATCTTAAGCCCGATTTTCTGGACGAATTATCGGAGTCGTGTGATTTGGAACAAGAATAGGGCGATGTATTCAGTAGAAAGCCCAGACAAAAACGCTCGCGAGAGACGCAGAGTCGGTGGCGTTCATTCTTACGCCCGCGTCGCGGGCTGGAAATGGTTCTTTCGACCGTATATTTCCCACGACTTGCGTCGTGGGCTACGTTCTTCCGCCCCCCTTCGGGGGCTAGGCCGCTGCTGGAGGGCAGCACGAGGGGTCTGGTACGAATCACGAGGATGTGAAACCTCGCCTCAGGGGACTGGGCGCGCGTAGCCGAGGGCGACGTGTGTTCAGGTCAATGGGCCTGAACAATGACGGCGCGGAGGAGGTGGTCGAGGTGGGGAAAGTTACGGTCGAGGTAGGCGTTCCCTTCTTCGAAGAGTTTGGCCTGGCGGCCGCCGCGCATGCCTCCGCCGGAGTGCTCTGCGTAGCCGGAATAGAGGCGGTCGACTACATCCATTCCTTCGACCACCTTGCCGAAAGGCGCGAATCCCATTTTGTCGAGCCGCGATTGATCGCCCGTATTGATATAGATTTGGGTCGTTCGCGTGTCCGGCCCGGTCATGGCAAAAGCGAACGTGCCGGGCACGTTCGATGCGCGCACGGGATCGTCGGGAAAACTGGCGTGCTGCCAGACCTGCGCGATTTTCGGATCGCCGGCGATGCCGAACTGGACGAAGCGTCCCGCGATGACGCGATAGAAGCGCGAATCGTTGTAGAAGCCGGCCTGGATGAGGTGATAAAAGCGGTCTGCGCCAAGCGGAGCTAGCGACCGAGTCACTTCCAGCACAAACGGGCCCCGCGTCGTTTCAACCTTCACGCGGTAGACGCTCGGCGCCGGCCGCGTCCAGAAAGCGTCTTGAGGGTTGCGCAGCACCCGTTCCCGCTGGCTCGCCGTGAGAACGTGTTGAGCTGCCGCGCGCGATGCGCCGGCTTTGTTGCGAGCCGCGTCCGCCTTTCGAGACGCGAACGATGGCGCAGGGAACGACAGCGGCGGCAACAACGCCGCGCCGATCACAGCCATTATAATTTTCGTTTTCAGCAACTTGCACCGGGCGATCTCCAAACGGACTCTCCTCTCCGCCTCCACTTGCCGGAACGCACGTCAATTTTCTTCTGCACTGCTATTCATTCAGCAGACGAGCGATAGGAATACCGATGAGCTTCGCCGCCGGAAGAACGCTGCTCGCCCAACTCACGGAACACAGAAGGATGAACGCGGCCGCGACAGAAGCATAATCGGTGGCACCCAATCCGTACAGCATGTGCGCGTAAACATGCACCAGTCCCAATGAAAACAGCAGACCGAGGCATGCACCAAGTCCCACGGCAGCCATCTCATTTTGCATAGCCAGCACGAGAACATTCTGCCGCTGCGCGCCAAGAGCCATGCGAATGCCCATTTCGCGCCGCCGCTGCACAACCGAATCCGAGACCAAGCCGTACGCGCCGACACAGGCCAGCAGCCCGGCAAAAACGCCGAACATGGCAAAAAGGAGCATCGAGAAACGCGGTCCGGTTCGAGCCGAGCCGATGAGGTCCGCCATCGGTTCGATTTTCGAGACCACGAGGGTCTCGTCTAGAGCTTCGACATCCTTCTTGAGCACAGGAGCGAGCGACATGGGATCAGCCTTGGTACGTATCGCAAGGTAGCGAACCGGAATACCCGTTTGGAGAAACGATAAGAAAATGTCGCCTTGGCCTTGCGCGTCCGCGACAACGCCGACGATCGTACGCCAGTCCTGATCCGCCGGTGTGGCGGCTCGCGCAAGCCCGATTTGCTTTCCGATAGCCTGTTGCACGCTGCCGAATTCCCGGCGTGCGAGCGCAGCGCTGACGATCATCACATTCGGGTGCGACTTGTCATCGACCATTGTGAAATCGCGTCCAGCTACGAGCGGCGTTCCCACGGCCAGAAAATAGCCCGGCGTAATCACTTCGAGATTCGCGGTCGGATTGCGGAGCGCGTCTTCGGTGGTCTGGCCCTTGGCGCGATATTGTCGATCCCAGCCGATGGTGCCTTCGAATGGCCTGAGTAAAATCGCGCCCGCTGCTTCGACGTCACTGTTCGAGCGAAGCCGATCGAGCAGTTGCGTGAAAAACGCATTCGCCTGATCCCGATCCATTTTCGGCGTTCGTATCTGCGCAGTAAGCACATTTCCAGGCGCGAATCCGAGGGGCACGCGCTGCAGATCATAGAAGTTATGGATGATCATCCCCGCACTGGCGAGCAGCACCATCGTGACCATCGCCTCAGCGCCCAACAACGTTCTGCGAAGAAGCGCGCCACGACGGCTTCCGGTGGTTCGAGCGCCACCTTCACCAAGCCTGTGCCATAGATTTCGATTCACTACGATCAGAGCAGGAACGCATCCCAGGGCAATCGCAATAGCGATCGACACGCCACACGCGAAGAGCAACGACAACGAATTTATGTGCACGGATGAAAATCTCGGGATCCCCGGCGGAACAACCGCCCGGGCCAGCGCAAGAAGGCCCTCGGCCACGAAACAGCCGGCGATGGCGCCAGCGATCGACAGAACCGCCGCCTCCGCAACAAATTGGCGCAGCAAACGCCAGCGCGTCGCTCCCAGTGAGGCGCGTACTGCAATCTCGCGCTCGCGCAAGAGCGCGCCAGCAACCAGGAGACTAATGATGTTGAAGCAGGCGACCGCGAGAAGCAGAAGCGATGCAGCCCAAAGAAGAAGGATCGCAGGCTTGCTGTTTCCGAATACGTAGTCCGGTAACACGGTGACAACGGGAAACTCTCCCGGATCTGCGTATTCGGGGTACTGCGCATCGATGCGTTTTATTACGCCTGCTATTTCACTTTTGGCGGTCTGCAGTGTTACGCCCGCATTCAGTCGCCCGATCGTCTGCAAGAACGTGGCGCCGCGGCTCATCCAGTTGGGATCGATTCCGAGCGGCGTCCAAACTTGCGTGCCGGCGGGAAAATCGAATTCCGCTGGCATTACGCCGATGACTTTGTATCCCTGGTCGTTGAGCTGGATTGTTTTTCCGACGACGGAGCTATCGGCGTGGAACACGTCTCTCCAGAGCGCGTGACTTAAGACGACAGTTGGTTGCGCCCCGATGTGGTCGTCTGAAGCGAGAAATGTCCGACCGATCGCGGCGCGCACGCCCAAGACGTCGAAGAACCTTGCGGAGACCGGTATTCGCGCCAGCTCAACCGGTTCTCCGTGGCTTAGGAGGTTTACCTCGTACCCATAGTTCGTCGTCGGCATTGCAGCCATAGCCGAAAACGCATTCGACTGCCTTTCCCAATCCTTGAACTCCGCGTACGAGAGCTCGCCGACGTGCGATGCATTTTCGCGGTGAGCTTTCCAGATCACTACGATTCGATTCTGGTCTCTGAACGCCAGGGGCTTGAGTAACACGTCGTACATGACGCTGAACAGCGCGGTGCTCGTTCCAATTCCCAGGGAAAGCACTAGAACTGCAACCGCGAAAAACTTCCGCCGCCGTGCAAGCAATCGAGCTGCTTGCCAGATTTCGGCGATGAGGTTGGAGACCGCTTCGCCCATTTTTCCGGACCATCCTTGCGCGTGCGCAGCCGTACGACAAAGAGGCGGCCGGCGGCATTCATCCTATATCGTTCGAACAGAAGTGGAAGTCATTCTCTTCGCGTCTTGTAACCTCGGTGCCACCGTGCTGCAATAAGCTGAGCCGCCCGCGCGGCGTTATTTGTCGACCGCACGGCCTTACGAACTGCCTCGGGACGGAAACGAACTCGCGGTGCGGAACTAGCTATGGCCGAAGCCCAGTCATCGCTGCAAAACTCACCAGCCGTTAGCGACGAATCCGCGCGCCGGAGGCAGGTCAGTAAAGGGTTTTGGCCGAGCCGCTATGAGCGCTGGCTCCTCGCGATTTTTCTGGTGAGCTTGCCTGTCGTCAATCCCTGGATACACGGCGACGGCGTCGGCTATTACGCCTACGCTCGCTCGATCCTTATCGAACACCGCCTCGATTTCGCGCCGGACTGGAAGCATGCGAACGAAAGCTTCATCTCAGGCCGGGAGGATGCGCACGGACAGATCCTCGCCAACCAATACACTTCGACTGGCCATCTCAGAAATCTCTGGTCGATCGGTCCATCGATCCTCTGGCTGCCCTTCCTTGCCGTCACTCACACGGCGGTTGTCATAGCAGATCACCTGGGCGCTCACATCCCCGCCGACGGTTTTTCGGCTCCGTATCGCTACACAATGGCGCTCGCCACCTGTTTGTACGGCTTCCTGGGCTTATGGCTATCCTTCCTGCTGGCGCACGAATATTTCGATAAAAAGTGGGCTTTCCTCGCGACGATTGGAATTTGGGGCGGGAGCTCGCTTGCCATCTACATGTACTTCAATCCTTCGTGGTCGCACGCGCACTCCGCATTCGCGGTCGCTTTGTTTTTATGGTACTGGCATCGCACCCGGCCGGGACGTCACGAAGGCGGGAGGTGGAACCGCGTCGAGAGCGGCGAGCAGAAGCGCCAGAAGGGCCGCTCGCTACAGCAATGGATTTTGCTCGGCCTCATCTCCGGATTAATGGTCGACGTTTACTATCCGAACGGAGCTTTATTACTGATTCCGCTCCTTGAAGCTGCGGAGCAATACGCCGGCCTGCTGCGAAGCACCGGCGGTCGCTTCGATGGAATCGCACGCGAATTCGGTAGGCACGTCACGTATGTCGCGGCATTCGTGATTGCGCTTATGCCGACGCTGGTCTCGCGCCGCATTATTTTTGGTTCTCCGCTCGAGACCGGCTATTACTCCGCGCACGCATGGCTATGGACTTCTCCCGCCTTCTTGCGCGTGTTGTTCTCTTCCGACCATGGTCTGCTCGTTTGGACTCCAATTCTGGTCCTTGCCCTGGTTGGCCTTGTGCTCTTCGTAAGAGTAGACCGGGGGTTCGCGGCTAAGCTGATCGCAGGCGCGGTGGCGTTTTATTTGCTCATCGCGTTTTATCCTGATTGGGACGGGCTGTCGTCGTTCGGGAATCGGTTTTTTGTGTCATTGACACCAATATTCATCATTGGGCTGGCGGCGCTGTTCGACGGACTGGCGCGAGCGTGGGACGGGCGCCCAAGCGAAATCGAGCGAGCTGCACCGGATGCAGGCGGGACTTCGAATGAGGTGGGAATTGCGAACGGCCGCGGAACGCCGAGCGGCGCACGGGCTTGGAACCCTCGCCGGACCTTCGCCATCGTCGCCACATCGACGGCTTTATTGATTTTGTGGAATTTCGGTATGATGTATCAGTGGGGTATGCACCTGGTCCCCGTGCGCGGCCCGATCTCCTGGCGCGAGGCGGCGCACAATCAGTTCACCGTGGTTCCCAGCCACATTGCACGAGATGTGCGAGCGTATTTTCTGCGACGCGGCAGGCTGATGCAGCACATCGAAAATATAGACGTTCGGCAGCTCGATAAGCGGTCGCAATGAAATGCGCTGCGTGCGACTCGTGATCCCGTACACGCAAAACAAAATCGATGACTTCGGCGAGCCAAGTTACCGCTGACGCCAGACGCGCGGCGACAGCATCGGCAAAGGCAGCAACAGCTTCCAGTTTGGCCGGAAGGCCAACCGTGCGCATCGGGCCGCCGGCCACCTGGTGGGCGGTTCCGTTCGCCGAAATTTGGGATTACCGCGAACTTCTGTACTTTCTCGTCTGGCGCGACATCAAAGTGCGCTACAAGCAAACCGCCATTGGCGTGGCCTGGGCCGTTCTGCAACCTGTTCTGACCATGGCGATTTTCTGGCTTTTCCTGGGGAAATTGGCGCATCTGCCTTCCGATGGCCTGCCCTACCCTGTCTTCTACTTCGCGGGGCTGGTTCCATGGACCTACTTCTCGTATTCGCTGAACTACTCGACGAATACAGTTGTCAGCCATCAGAGTCTGCTGACGAAAGTCTATTTTCCACGGCTTGTGCTGCCGATTTCGGCGGTGCTTTCGGGGCTGGTCGACTTCGCGATTGGTTTCGCGCTGCTGCTGATCGTTATTTTCAGCTATCACATCGTGCCCGGAGTCTCATTGCTGTGGCTGCCGTTGCTACTGCTGCTGGCGATCTGCACGGCGCTTGGCGTGGGGCTTTGGCTATCGGCACTTAACGCGCTGTATCGCGACGTGCGCTACGTCATGGCGTTTCTGGTGCAATTCTGGATGTTCGCCTCACCGGTGATGTACCCGTCGAGCCTGGTGTCGAAGCACTACCCCGCCTGGGCGTGGGTATATGGACTGAACCCAATGACGGGCGTAATAGACGGCTTTCGTTGGGCGCTGACGGGGCAAGGGCAGCCGCCGGGGCTGCTCGTGCTGGTCAGCGCGACGATGGTCGCAGTGGTGCTGGCGGGAGGACTGATGTTCTTCCATCGGATGGAAGGCACGATGGCGGATATGGTCTAAAAGAAAGAGGTAGGAGGTCAGAAAAGAGGACGGTAAGTAAGTCAGGTGCTCTGACTGTTTTGAGGCGTTAAGGCGACCTATCGGGCGCGAAAAAAGGCCGGGCAAATGACATCAAGAATCTTGATGTCTAAATGCGGTTATGAAGGGCTAAATTGACGGGTTCGGGCGGGCCTTTCGCCGCAGAGGCACAGAGAACAGAGGCCGTAAGAGGCAGACGACGGAAAAGCGGACGCGATGAGCGTAATTACGGTCGAAAATATCGGCAAGCGGTATCGGGTGGGGGCGGACGCCTCCGGCATGCTGCGGGATCGGATTGCCGACGCGCTGCGCCACCCTGTAGCCGCGCTTCGGCGCAAGCCGCGCGACACGTTCTGGGCGCTGCGCGACGTTTCTTTCGAGGTGCAGGAGGGCGAAGTCCTCGGGCTGATCGGGCGCAACGGCGCGGGCAAGTCGACGCTGCTGAAGGTCCTGTCGCGCATCACGAAGCCCACGGTGGGCCATGCCGAAATTCACGGCCGGGTCGGGAGCCTGCTGGAAGTGGGCACAGGCTTCCATCCGGAGCTGAGCGGGCGAGAGAACGTGTCCCTCAACGGTGCCATCCTGGGCATGGGCCGGCGGGAGATCGCACGCAAGTTCGACGAGATCGTCGCGTTCGCGGAAGTGGAAAAATTCATCGACACGCCCGTGAAGTATTATTCGTCGGGCATGTACATCCGGCTGGCGTTCGCCGTCGCCGCGCACCTGGAGACGGAAATTCTGTTTGTGGATGAAGTGCTGTCGGTGGGGGACGTGTCGTTTCAGAAGAAATGCCTCGGGAAGATGGGGGATGTGGCTGCCCAAGGACGCACGGTCATTTTTGTTTCCCACAATGTGACCGCAGTTACGCGGCTGTGCTCGAGCTGCATGCTGCTACGCGACGGGAAAGTCGTGAAGGAAGGTAGAACCCATGAGGTGATGGATGCTTATCTTCAGTCTGAACTCGACACGACAGCTGCGCGCGTCTGGCAGCCGGAGCAGGCTCCTGGAGATGAGATCGTGCGACTCGCTGCTGTGCGGGCCCGATCTGTCGCTGGCGAGGTCACGGAGGCATTCGATATCCGCCAACCCATCGGAGTGGACGTTGTGTTCGATGTGTTGAAGGACGGCGTGGTGCTAGCGCCAAACGTTCACATCTTCAATCAGGAAGGTATCACTATATTCGTAACAATCGATCGGGATGAGAAGTGGCACCGGATCCCCCGCCCAGCGGGCCGATACACGAGCACAGTGTGGATACCTGCAAATTTCTTGGCGGAGGGCTCTTTTGTCGTCGATACAGCAGTCACTACATTCATACCCTTCAAGGTCCGCTTCCACGAGCACGCAGCTATTGGATTTCAGGTGATCGACTCGATCGACGGCGATTCAGTCCGAGCCGATTATGCGGGAACACTTCCAGGGGTGGTCCGCCCGATGCTGGAATGGCAAACGGAGTTCGAACAAAAGGATCCCGGCGACAGGCAGAAGCTGGACACGCACGCGATGGAGTTGCGAGGTGAGCACGGGCGTTAATCACAATCCAGTGGCTGAACACCGGCCGTCTGCGCCTCTCGAATACACGGGCGAACGAATGGTGCCCGAGGTGGCCGACAGGTTCACGTTCTGGGAGCACGTGTACCGATATGCGTTTGCGTGCCGGTTTGTTCCGGGCAAGAGGGTCTTGGACATCGCCTGCGGGGAGGGATACGGCACAGCGGCGTTGGGGAGAGCAGGAGCTCAAAGCGTGGTGGGCGTAGACGTGTCGAGCGAAGCCTGCATTCACGCCAAGGCCCGGTACGCGGTCGACGCTCGCCTGGGTGATGCCGAAAGCATTCCTTTGCCGGACGCGTCAGTGGATGTCGTGGTGTCGTTTGAAACGATCGAGCACGTGTCGAGTCCCCCGCGTTTCTTAGCCGAGTGCGCGAGGGTTCTCGTGCGCGGCGGGACTCTAATCGTTTCTACTCCAAACAAGGACGTCTACTCTGCGCCGGGCACAGCGCCTAATCCTTTCCACTGTTCGGAGATGACAAAACGCGAGTTCTTGTCCGCATTGCGCGAGCGATTTGTCCGCATCCGCCTACACACGCAGCACCCCCGTTCGGCATCGCGATGGACCTTTCGCTATCTTGCGACGTCAATGAAACCAGTAGCAACCGGGCTCGACCGCTTTCGACGATCGGCGCAGTTCAGGTTCTTCCCACGGGCGGTCTTCGATCCAACAGATGCAGAGCGTAACGCTGTTGTGGAACAAATCGTAGGTGCGAGCCTACAGCCCACGAACCCTTTGAATCC
>DASUJR010000267.1:0-20149 GCA_036279175.1 Candidatus Acidiferrales bacterium
AATCCAGATCAGTTTCCAAAGCCCGCGCAGCATAATCATGAATCCCGTCGAGCCCAATTGCGAATGGCTTGTCGGACCGTCCGCTTCAATCGCGAATGGAATGCCCGGTCAATTTGATAAACACGTCCTCTAAGTTGGGTAGAATCGTACGGAAATCCGTCACCCGGATCCGGCTCTCGGCGAGGCAATGAATCACTTGGGTCACCAGATCGTCGCCGCAACCGCGAATCGTGAATTGCGAGCCGTTGCGCTCGACTGCTCCGACTCGCGGAATCGCTTGAAAGCGTTCGGCGGCAGCCGGGTCGTCCGTGGCAAGAACAACCGTTCGTTCGGGGCAATGCCGATTCACAAGACTTGCAGGCGTGTCGATGTCGATGATGCGGCCGTACTCGATGATGGCTACCCGATCGCATAGCCGCTCGGCCTCTTCCATCAGGTGCGTAGTCAAGAAGACGGTCTTCCCACGGCCGCGGATGCCTCGGACCAATTCCCAGATCGCACGTCGCGACTGTGGATCCAGTCCAGTGGTCAATTCATCGAGAAATACGACCTCCGGATCGTTGATCAGCGCGAGCGCTATGAACAACCGTTGCTTCTGGCCGCCGGAAAGCGTCATGAACCACGCGTTTCGCTTATCTGCAAGACCGAGCTGATCGAGCAAGCGCGTACCGTCGGTTGTGCTCTTGCGGTAGAGCGAGGCCCAAAGGCCGACCGCCTCCCACACCTTGATGCGCTTCTGGAGTTGCGCCTCTTGCAGCTGAACTCCGATGCGCTCTTGTAGCTTGTAAACGTCGCGAAAGGGATCGAGACCAAGTACCGAAATCGTCCCGAGGTCGGGCGTGCGCAGGCCCTCGATGCACTCCATCGTGGTGGTTTTTCCCGCGCCGTTGGGCCCAATCAGGCCAAAGATCTCGCCGTCATGGACGTCAAATGACACTTCATCGACGGCGACAATTGAGCCGTACGCCTTGCGAATTCCGGAGACTTGAATGACTGGGTGCATTCCGGTTGAACAATCCTGACTTGTCGAGTCGGATCGGGAGGAAAGTTTATACCACGAAGTCGCTGCCGGGCCGTCGGCTCTGGGGTGCCCTTAATTTTGCCGTGGACCCAAATAATACGCAGGTCGCGCGCGAACGGTAAGTTTCGGCCGCGAAACGACGACTTCGATCGAATGGTATCCGATCGATCGCGGTGCGTTCGGCCTATACGTAAGCACGTATTGCGCGTGCAGTTCGCCGCCAATGCGATCGATGGCATCGAGCAGAGCCGAGTTTCGCATGGCGCGATAGTCGATTCCGCCAGTGGCAGCCGCGGCGACGTCGAGTTCGTGGTGCTTGATTTCGTTCGTGCCTCGTTCGAGTAGCCACATCATTGGAGTCCCCACGTCGAAGCGAGAACGCCCCATGGGATCAGGCGGGGGCGGCTTTGTCGTGATCGGCGGAAGATGAGGCAGCTTTAGCGGCGTGACTCCTTGGTTGAAGCCACGAATATCGGCGGCACTACTGCTCGGTCCGACTGCGTAAATCGAGATATCGGCGCGTTCGGCGTCGCGAAGGACGGTGCCGAGTTTCGCCGTGCTCGCATCGTCCTCCGATTCGCCAACGATCAGCATAATTCGACGCCAGGTCGCCGGTTGGATGCTGAGCAGTTGCACTGCTTTCGCCATCCCGTCGTACAAGCTCATCTCGGGCGCTTCAAACTTCGTATCCGCAATCGCCTTTGCGACGGCATCGTCATCTTTCGTGAATGGCTGGCGAACTTCCACGTTCGAGTCGTAAGTGATCACCGCCGCTTCGCCGTCCAAAGCCATTACAGTTTGCGTGAAGATGCTGCCCATGTCGTGAATGGTCGGGATGTAAGCGTGAATCCGTGAACTTGTTTCGATCAGTAGCGCAACTGCGAGCGGATCGCCACCCAGTTCCCAGCGGTCGATCATTTGCGGCGCACCATCGTCGTAAATGCGGAAATCCTTTTGCTCGAGATCGAGGACGAAGTCGCCAGTCTTGTCGGTGACGGTAACCGGAACAGTGATCTCGTTCGTGACTACGCGGATTTGGTTCTTAGGTGCTGATTGCTGGGCTGTCGGGCTGTTCGGTTTGTTCTGCGCCAGCGCGCCCGGAGCGAGCAGTGCGGCGGCGAACGCAATGCACGCACTGCATGTCGCAATTGGACGAACTCGCCTCATCGCTTCACTCCTTTGACCATGGAACGCTGTGATTGGTTGCAGCAGTATCGAAGTACCTGCTGATTTGCCGTTCCGTTGTAGAATGCGCCGACTTGGAGGGTGCCTATGAACTCTCGCACGAACACTGCATCGCAACGTGTGCTGCAGTTCCTTCTTGTAGCGTCGCTGTGCTGTCTGTCAGCTCGCATCAGCTTCGCGCAAAGACCTTCTGCCAGTGCAGAAGCCACGCAACCCTACGTCGAGGCCCGCGCGAACGCGAACAAAATCGGGAACGAGCTGGTTGCACGCGGCATTCCGGGCGTGGCGATCGCCGTGGCGGTGAACGGTCATCTTGTGTACGCGCAGGGATTCGGCTATGCCGACCTCGAAGAGCGCGCTCCCGTTTGGCCTATCACCAAATTTCGCATCGGCAGCATCTCGAAGAGCCTTACCGCGACTGCGCTGGTGCAACTCGTCGCGCAAGGCAAGATCGACATGGACGCGCCCGTGCAGAAATACGTTCCATCATTCCCCGACAAGGGCGTGAAGATCACACCGCGTCTGCTCGCCGGCCATTTGGCCGGGATACGGCATTACAAAGGCGACGAATTCCTGATCGCGCAGCATTACGACTCCGTGCTCGACGGCCTGAAGATTTTCGAGAACGACCCGCTCGTCGCTCCGCCCGGCACCGGGTTTCATTATTCGAGCTACGGTTACGATTTGCTGAGCGCTGTGATCGAGTCGGCATCGGGCGAGAATTTTCTGGCCTACATGCAAAGCCATGTATTTACTCCGATGGGCCTGGTGGACACGACACCCGATCAAAACCGGTCGATTATTGAGGAGCGTTCTCGTTTTTACGAACGCGAAAAAGACGGCACGACAGACAACGCGCCCTACGTCGATAACAGTTATAAATGGGCGGGAGGCGGTTTCCTTTCCACCTCGGAAGATCTCGTCCGCTTCGGATCCGCGCTGCTCCATCCCGGATTTCTTCCCGAAAGTTCGCTGCGCTTGCTTTTCACTTCTCAAAAAACCATTTCGGGCAAGGAGACCGGCTACGGAATGGGCTGGTTCGTCCAGAAGTCGGCGAGCGGCCAGCGCATCTACCAGCACAGCGGCGGCTCGGTCGGAGGAACGTCCCAGCTGATTATCTATCCGGATACGGGTGTAGTCGTTGCGCTGCTGACAAATCTCAGCGAGGGACTCTGGAAACTGCAGGATGTCGAGGCCGTTGCGGAACCGTTCGCGTCGAGATAGCAGCTCTGGGGGCGGTATCGCCGGCGCCGGGGAGCGGGCGCAGCAACTGCTTGTCAGTTGATGGCAGACGGTATACGCTCCCAACATGAGGCAGGCCCAGGCGGCATCCCCTTCAACCTCATCCGCTTGGACGGGCGCAGCGGCGCTTTTTCTGGACGCGTGTCTCCTGATTCGCAACGTCTTCCTGTACGCAATTCCCGGCGGCTTGTTTTTCGCTATTGGACTCGAATCGCACCGCATCACGCTTGCGCAGGTGAGCGGGCTTCTGGCGCCGTATCATCCACCGACGTGGGCGCTCGGACTGCTCTTGGTCTCCGCGTGTTATGTGGCGGGCCATTTGCTGTCCGCTATCGTGTCCGTGCGGGCGGAATTCTGGCAGCTTGTACATTGGCGCAACGCCGAGTGGCTGGGGAAATATCCTACGCAGGTGACCGGGCGCGATCTCGTCGTGCGGCATTACTTCCCCGACCTGTTTCGCGACATGGACCGGCGCGAAGCCAGTTCACGCTTCGTTTTCTCGTCGATCGCCGGGCTTCTGATTGGCTGGCTGATTTTCCTGGAGTTCCAGCCGCGCTTCGCGGACGTAGTCATCGGGGCAGCTGTCCTGATCTTCGTCGCGACCCTGACATGGATCAGCCAACTGGGCCGCATCCGAACTGCGATTCATGCAGCCGGGAGCGAGATCGAAGCTCGCGAGAAAGCTGCGCGCGAGGCCGAAGCGATCATTCAGCCGTCGCCGGATGAGTTGCGCTTCGTGATCGACTCGATCTTCAAGGCTGCGGAGCTTACGTCGCAGAAGCGACGGTCGATCGAGCCTGAAGGGCAACCGCTCGCTCCGGATGCCACCCCGTCGGGGAACGGATCCGCGGAACAAAGCAGCTCTGCGCGGCCCGCGTCGATGTTTGGCCTTAAGCTTTAGCAAGCCTCGTTGTTAATAGTGAGGAGTGTGGGAACGTCAGGGTGTGATTTCTGACTTGGGTTGAGCAAGGGCCACAGAGGGCGGCTGGGCATAGTATCCGGCGCGCGCCTGGACGATCTGGTTCTTGTCCTTCATGGTGACGCTGATTGTGTGGTAGCCGGCGGCTTCGCCCTTCGGCGGGACGAAGCCCAGGACGTATTGGTCTCGCAACTCCTGCGTGATCTGAGCGTAGATTTTGTCGACCGTTTCTTTTTTCGAAACTTCGAAAAGCTGACCCCCGGTTTCCTTCGAGATGCGATCGAGTATTTTCTTTCCGTTTGAGTTCTCTTCGCGCGGGTAGCGTCGCTGGCCGCCATACGGTCCGCCGCCTCCGTAACCGGGTCCACCATATCCTGGGCCGCGCATGCGCCATCCTCCGCGGCGACGGCCAAAATTATCGGACGACTCTTGCCCCTTGAAAAGGATCGAATACACGACCGTATTCGCGCGCTGCGCCGCTTCGATCGCGCTGGAAAGAGTTTCCATGCTACCTCGGTCAACGCCATCCGACAGTACGATCAGGGATTTGCGGCCGGGCTGCTTCTTCATCAGTTCGTCGGAGGCGAGAAAAATCGCGTCGTAAAGATGCGTTCCGCCTACGCGATGGTATCCGCGGCCACCGCCCCCGTTCGGATTCCGATCGGGATCCTGGCCGCCGGTGTTCGCGGCACTCTCCTCGGGCCGCTCGATTCGGACCAGATTCAGCGCTGAGTCGAGTTTCTCGTGCGAGGCGGTCAGGTCCTGCAGAAGTTCCACTTCGTGGTCGAAGTGGATCAGAAAAGCCTGATCTTTCATTTCGGGGCGAAGCGTTTGGTCGATGAACGTGGCACTCGCGGAACGTTCGTCGCTGATGACATCGCGCTGGCTCATGCTCGTATCGACCAGCAGTCCGACCGTGAGTGGAAGCTGATCTTCGCGTGCGAAATAGGCGATCGGTTGCGGCTTCCCTTCTTCGGCAACGGCAAAATCGTCCTTCGTCAGATCGGAGAGAATGCGCCCCTTTTTGTCGCGGACCGTTGCAAACACGGTTACGACATCGGTGCGAACGCCGATTTTCGAAGGCACAATCGGCGGCTGACCTGGCGTTTTGGACGCCGGCTGTTCCGGTGGCAGCGGCGATGCCTCGGCTGGTTTCGATGGGCCTTGCGACTGGGATGGCGAATTTTGCTGGGCGTGGAGCGTCAACACAGCGACCGCCCAAAGCAGCGCGACCAGCGAGAGGGCGAGAAGCCGATGGCCGGCACCGGCCTGACTCTGTTTAGATAACGGGCTCATCACAGGTCCTTAGATGCGAATTCCGGCGAAGGGGCCAAAGAGTTCCCCGAATTGAGAGGAGCACAGGAACCTAGATGTCCGGGGAGCGCGCCAGGAAATGCGAAAAGCAGTTTCCTACCTGTCCGGCAGGCTGGCCTCACCGCCACTCGCGCCACAGATGAGCGACTGGGTTTGGGATGACATGTATGCCGCAGGGCCAACGCGTTCTGACCTCGATCGGTAAACCACATACACCCTAGTGGTCTATCAACGTTCGGCGAGAGGAGCCTTGTGGCGCATGGCAAGGCGGACACGGCGACGCTCGCCTGCGTCGTGATGACGGCGGCGATCGTCGTCGGTTTCGAGAATGAGCGGCGGTACGGGGTGCGGCTCGCCCTTCAGATCGATTGCGACATACGTGACATAGGCACTGCTGGTGTGTCTTCGCTCGCCCGTAAGGACGTTTTCAGAGAAAACCTTCACCCCCACTTCCATCGACGTGTGGAACACGCAATTGACGCTCGATTTCAGCACGATGAATTCGCCGACGCGGATCGGGAATCGGAAATCAAGGTAGTCGACCGACGCCGTGACGACGTGGCTGTTCGAATGGCGGTGTGCAGCGAGCGCGCCGGCGATGTCGATCAGGTGCATCACGCGACCGCCGAGCATGGCGCCCAACGGGTTCGCGTCATTGGGGAGAACGGCTTCGACCAGTTCGGATTTTGACGCACTGACCGGTTTTGCCGGCAGCGGTGGTTGAGTTCGTGCCTTCTGCCCGCGCAACTCGCTCGTCTTCCGCGTCTTCGACATACGTTCGCCGCCTTTCCGCCAAAGCTTCCTTCTTCGATCTGAATCGCCCACCCGCACGCTTGGCGCGGTGATTCCGGGCCGTTATAATACGCGTTTTAGAATGATGACCCAATCTCAGAAGTCGCGGCGAGAAATGCTGGAGCACTTCGTCACTCAGAAGCCCGCTGACGCGTTCGCGCGCTACGGTCTGGCGATGGAATGCGTGAAGCAAGGCGACGATCGCGCCGCAACCGAGCATTTTGAGAAACTCCTTCATAACGATCCCAATTATGTGGCAGGCTACTTTCAGTTCGCGCAGTTGCTGGCGCGGCTGGGACGCCCGGAAGAAGCACGGAAATTGCTTTCGGACGGCATCCTCGTAGCGCAAAAGGCCGGGGACATGCACGCGCGGGATGAAATGCAGTCGGCGATGAACTCATTGCGCTGAAGAATTTGATTGAAGATCGAGTGACAAATCCGTGAGACCGGCACGCATTCCGCTCTTCCCTCTCGAGGTCGTTCTCCTGCCCGGGATGAGCGTTCCTCTGCACATTTTCGAGCCGCGTTATAAGAGCATGATTGGGCGTTGCCTGAAAGAAGGGATCGAGTTCGGCATCGTGCTGGCGCAACACGGTTCGGCTGTTGCCGTCGGCTGCACCGCGGAAATCACGCGAAAGATAAGAGACTACTCCGATGGCCGGATGGATATTATTGCGGATGGCCGCGCGATATTTCGGATCATCGACCTGCTCAATGAGAAGGAGTATCACGAGGCGATTGTCGATTATTTGCCCGAAGACGCCACGCCGCAGGACGGGCAGAAAGAAAGAGAGCTGGTTGAGATTTTCCAGGAATGCCACCTGCTGCTGTTCGGCCACCAATGGCCAGGCAGCGAGCCGCGAGACCCGATTCCACTGGCCTACCGGATGGCCGCGCGATTGCCGCTCGGTTTGCGGGAGCGGCAACAAATGCTGGAAGAGCGAAACGAACTGGCTCGCCGCGAATTCCTCCACAAGTATTCGAGCGAGCTGTTGCCCAAGCTGGCGCAAAACGAAATTGCAAAGCAGCAGGCGATGGCCAAAGGACAAGGGGTACATTAGCGCGCCACCGGATGTTCGGGAACAGGCCAGCCTGGTTTTCCGGATCCGTACGACCTACAACGTGGCCTTTGCGACGCGCGCATTTCGGCAAGTGCGCGCCCACTGATTTCTGCATCAAATTAATCGATGTCACGTGCAATTAGGCCCCGGTGTGAGCTTCCACGTATAATGACCGCGTGTGGCCGCGTTTCTTTCGGATTCGCGCCCGGGGCGATGACAGATTTTGAAAATTGGTGGAGCTATGAATTCTTATCCGCAGAATTTAGGTGAACTCCGGCGCAGTCAATGGATGGAGGAGCGAGTCGGGCAGCGTAGCGTGCGGCAGGAGATGCGCGAAAACCTGCTGTGCAAGATGGAAAAAGGCGAGCCGCTATTCGCCGGCGTACACGGGTACGACGACACGGTTATCCCGCAGATCATCAATGCGGTGTTGTCGCGGCATCATTTCATCCTGCTTGGACTGCGCGGGCAGGCGAAGTCGCGGATTCTGCGCGGGCTTGTGGAATTCATGGACCCGCAAGTTCCCGTGGTGGCTGGGTGCGAAATTAACGACAATCCCTACCAGCCGCTATGCAGTGCGTGCCGCGAGCGAATCGCGACGGAGGGCGATGCAACGCCGATCGCGTGGCTGAAGCGCGAGCATCGCTACGTCGAAAAGCTGGCTACTCCCGACGTGACGATCGCGGATATTATCGGCGACGTCGATCCCATTAAGGCAGCGCGAGGCGGCCGCAATCTTTCCGACGAGCTGACCATCCACTACGGCCTGCTTCCTCGCGCGAACCGCGGAATTTTCGCCATCAACGAACTTCCCGATCTCGCCGGCAAAATCCAGGTGGGCCTGTTCAACATCATGCAGGAAGGCGACGTTCAGATTAAGGGCTACCCCGTCCGGCTGGCTCTGGATGTGCTGCTGGTGTTCACGGCGAACCCGGAAGACTACACGGCGCGCGGGAAGATCGTTACACCGCTGAAGGACCGCATCGGGTCGGAGATTCGCACGCACTATCCGGCGACCGTGACCGAAGGCATGTCGATCACCGCCCAGGAATCATGGACATCGCGCGACAGCACACGGCGCGTGAAAACGCCGGATTACATTCGCGAAGTCGTTGAGGAAGTCGCGTTCCAGGCGCGCGACGATAAGCGAGTGGACCGGCGGTCGGGAGTGAGCCAGCGGCTGCCGATCAGCGCGCTCGAAAACGTGCTGAGCAACGCGGAACAGCGCGCAGTGCGCAGCCGAGAGTCCGCCATTGTAGCGCGCGTTGCAGACGTTTATGCCGCCATCCCGGCGATGACGGGCAAGTTCGAACTGGAGTACGAGGGTGAACTGAAAGGCGCCGAAAACATTGCCCGCGAGTTAATTCGCGGCGCCGTGGGAAAAGCTTTCAGCCGTCATTTCATGAACGGGAATCTTCAGCCGGTGGTGCAGTGGTTTGAGGTGGGCGGCGAACTGAAAGTTCCGGCGAACGCGTCAAGCGGTGAACTGCTGGCGCATCTGAAGAAGATCGATGGACTGTTCGATCACCTGGAGACACTCGGCGTGAAGCCGAAGGACGATGCCGCCATTCAAGTGAGCGCTGCGGAATTCATTCTGGAAGGTCTTTGGGCCCAAAAACGGATCAGCCGAAGCGAAGAGCGCGGTTATTTTGCGGAGATGCGCAAATCTTCCGAGCCGCGCGATCCATCCGGCGGGCGATTGCCGAGGCGGCAATTCAATTAGAAGTGCGATGAGACGGGCGCGAGGAAGTTCGACGTGAAATACATCCGATATTCAAAATATTCGCCCGAAGCGGCCGATGACGTCGATTTGCAGGAACTGATGAACCGGCTGTCGGATTTCCTTCTGCAGAGCGGGTTCGAAAACCAGTACGGCATCTACGAAATGGACATGGACCGCTCGCGCGAGGAATATCTGGACGCCCTGCGTGAAGCGATTCTACGCGCGTTGCAGGAAGGCGACTTGATCCCGCCGGAGATGATGGAGCGCTTGCTGCAAAATCCGGAACCTTCGGAAAATCAAGAGCTGCGCGACCTGATCGATCAGCTCATCCAGAGGATGGAGCAGGAAGGCTATATCAACCGCGAGGAACAGGCACACGTAACACCTCCTCCGTCCCAAACGCCCGGCGGGCAGATTGGGCGCGAGCAGCCGCGCGAAGAGGCGCGTTTCGAAATCACAGACAAGGCGCTCGACTTCCTCGGATTCAAGACGCTGAAGGATTTGCTCGCGTCGCTCGGGAAGAGCAGCTTCGGACGGCACGACACGCGCGATCTGGCGACCGGCGTCGAGTCAGGCGGCATTTCCAAGCCGTACGAATTCGGCGACACGCTGAATATGGATATCAGCGGAACGCTGTTCAACGCGGTTCGTCGAAATGGGGCCGGAATTCCCATCGAGCTCGATTATCCCGACCTGATGGTGCATCAGTGCGAGTATCAAAGCTCGTGCGCGACGGTGCTGATGCTCGACTGCAGTCATAGCATGATTCTTTACGGCGAAGATCGATTCACTCCGGCCAAACGCGTGGCGCTGGCTCTGTCGCACCTGATTCGCACGCAGTATCCGGGTGATTCCCTGCACTGCGTGCTGTTTCACGACAGCGCGGAAGAGATTCCGCTGGCGCAGCTCGCGCGCGTGCAGGTTGGCCCGTATTACACGAATACGCGGGAAGGCCTGCGGATGGCGCAGAGGATTCTGTCGCGACAGAAGAAAGATATGCGGCAGATCGTGATGATCACGGATGGCAAGCCCTCGGCATTAACGCTGGAGGACGGGCGCATCTACAAAAACGCTTACGGGCTCGATCCGCTGGTGGTGACGCAAACGCTGGAGGAAGTCGCGAAATGCAAGCGGGCCGGAATCCTGATCAATACATTCATGTTGGCGAGTGACTACAGCCTGGTCCATTTCGTACAGAAAGTCACTGAACTGTGCCGCGGCAAAGCCTACTTCACGACGCCCTACACGCTGGGCCAGTACCTGCTGATGGATTACCTGGGCAAAAAAAACCGCCACATCCACTGATCTTGCCCGTCCGCGAACGCTACGCGCTCCGGAAATTTGTCTACTCGCCTTTGGATACTCGCTGTGCCGTCCGGGTGATTCGGGCCGAGCATTGGCCTTTTTTCGCGTAAATCCTGTGTTACACGTTGCGCGACTGGATCTGACTTCGCAGCGGCACATCTAATTATGTGAGATAGACTGAATCAGCTGAACCACTTCGTTCAGCAATTTTTGGAGGGAGAGGAATGGCGGCTCTGACGCCCGGCACCACGGCGCCTGGAATTTTGTTGAAGGATTCGGAAGGCAAGACCGTTTCGCTGGCCGAAGCGCTGAAGAAAGGCCCGGTGCTCGCCGCGTTTTTCAAAGTGACCTGCCCCACGTGCCAATTCACATTGCCGTTTCTGCAGCGTATGTACCAAATGTATGGCGGCGGGAGCGTGACGTTTCTTGGGATCTCGCAAAACGACGAGCGGGACACGCGCGAATTCATGCGGGAATTCGGGACCGAATTTCAGGTGCTGATCGATGACCGCGGTTATCCCACTTCTAAGCAATATGGACTGACGAACGTGCCGAGCCTGTTTTGGATTGCACCGGACGGCAACATTCGGGCGACCTCGATCGGATTTGTGAAGGCGGATTTGCAGAGAATCGCGTCGGAAGCAGCGCGCGCGGCAGGCAAGGCCGAACAGCCGCTGTTCAAGCCGGGCGAAGTGATCCCCGAATACAAGCCGGGTTGAGGATCGCGGAATTAGGCTCGGTCTGAGCCCCTGCGAAACGCAGTTTAGAGTTGAAAGTTTCAGAAAGAGCCGCGACGCTGAACGACCGGGATCGCTCAGCGGTTAACCCTACCAGCCGCAGACCACCGCAGGATTCTTTTGATCAAAGCGAAAAGTGAACGAGAAGGCCGGTGAAGTCGAAGGTCGCTCGGATGGAAAACCTCCGCGACTTGTTCGCCCTAAGACTCGCTCGCGTCGTAACCCTCGGCCAGTAAGGGCTTCTTGTGTTTGGGCGGCTTCAGGCGTTTATCGACGATAACGCGCTCGGGCGGAGGCAGGCCGATACCAAGCCGAGCACGGCGCTTCGCTTCCTTCGCAACGCGTATTCGCTTCTTCTTTCGCTTTGCGTTTCGCGCCATTGATGAGGATTGTACCGTGAGAGCAGGGCCCAATTCACGCTGGGAACCCGCCGCTGGGCGCTGTTCAACGGACGTTCGGGCCGCATACTGCTAACGGACGGCGTTCTTTCCTCGGTGGCGAAAACGGCTGAGCCATCAGAAGGAAAAGCTCAAGTTCAGATAGAACGTACGCGGCGCGCCCGTGGACGACCTTCCAAAACCGCCTCCGAGGCTATTTGACTGGCCGAAGAATGGATCGCACGTCTGCACCCCTACCGGACTGCAGGCTGGAACGGTGAGCGTTTGGGGGTTTGAAGACTGCTCAAAGTTCAAGATCGCGTTTGGCGGACCCAGATTGATGTAGTTCGTGAGATTCCGCGCAAAAATGCTGAACTCGAGATTGTAGCGGTGATCAGCGCCGCTGCCCGAGAAGAATCCTCCGCCGCCACCGCCGAACGGGCCGCCCGGACCGCGGTGATGATAGTGGCCCCCGCCGCCTCCGCCGCCACCGCTCGGTCCCTCGGAAACTTTGCCGAAGCCGAACGTTTTGCTCAAGTGGAGGTTCAGGCTGAACTGCGTTGGACCCGTATAGCTGTTCACCGGAATGATGGACTCGCCGGGGCCAAGGTCGTTCACGTTGGTATCAAAGGTGCCCAACGGGGTGCTCACGACATAAGCCGGATCGAGCGGATTCGTCGCGAGAGCGGGCCGCTGGTTCAGAACCGTTGAGCCGACGAAATCCTGGGCCATGGTGACGTTGTACGGGCTGCCCGAACTGGCGACGAGGAAGGGGCTCAGCCTGATGCCATAGGGGAGTGAAAACGATCCGATCAGGATTCCCCGATGGCGCACGTTGAATTCCGCTCGGCCGTAGTCTTGCATGATGTTGTAAGGATTCGAGGGGAACGAGTTCGCTCCGCCAGCGTCGCTGTTTGCGTATCCGAGAGTGTAATAGGCGACGAGCATGAACTTTGCGCCGGCCCGGACATTGGTGTTCACAATCAGCTGGTTCTCGCGATAGATGCCGGCCGATTCGTATTCAAAAATATTTTCGGGAATTCCGTTGGGATACACCGGATTCGCCGGAAACGTGCCGGGCTCGGGCGTATTGATGTTGTTTGTGAGCAACTGACGATCGCCGCGCGAATTCATGTAAGTCACGGAAAGCTTTGTGGCTTTGTTGATCTGGCGTTCGACGCTCACCGCGCCCTGCATGGTTCGAGGCGCCCGCAGGTTGGGCGCGATGCGATAAATCGTGGGCAACTGGGCATTGCTCGACAGGTTCGTCACCGGAACATTCGGATTGAAGAAGTCCGGCGAGTAGACGATGTATGACGTTTGCGCGATGCCGTTCAGGTGCCTGGCTTGAACGACATACTGATCTTCGAAGCGGTCGTAGAAGATTCCCCACCCCGCCCGGATCACGGTCTTCGGCGTGTTGCTTCCATGCGCCAATCCCCAGGCCACACCAACGCGCGGCGCCAGGTCGGCATGATCGTCGATATCGGTCTGCGATTCGAAGCGCAGCCCGCCGCTCAGCGTCAGGTTGGGACGAACGCGCCAATCGTCCTCGGCGTAGAGTCCGGCGTCGAACAGACCGACAGAGGCGGCCGGAACGCCGGTGGTGACGAGATATTCGTATGCTCCCCCGCCGTTGGCATTCGCGGCCTGGCCCGCTGCGATGTTGTCCAACGTAGTCTGGTAGGCGGCGCTGGTTTTGAAAATGTAGGTGCTGTTGAACTGGGATGTCGAGTCGTCCGTGAGCGAAGACTGCCGCAGTCGCGCGCCGAACTTGATCATGTGCTTGCCGTGAACGATGGACGTGTAGTTCTGGAGCTCGTAACGGTTCTCGTTATCTTGAACGGTGCCCTGGCTGTTGCCGCCGGCAGTAAAAAAGCCTTCCACGTTGATCGTCGGCAGAGTGCTAGTGGGCGTCTGATTCGTGACGTCGCGCACGAACTGAAAACGGGTTTCGTTGACGATGTTCGAACCGAACAGATGCGTTTCGCCGGCTTGCAGGGTTTGCTCAGTTTCGAGGGTGTTGTACGCCTGCGTCGGCAGCGTGAACGCGCCGATGCCCTGGTTCTTCTCATCATTCCGCCAATACTGATAGCGGAGGGTCAGTGTGTCGTTTTTTCCGAGCTGATAGTCGAGACGCGGGCCAACGTTGGTGCGACCGTGAGTGTTCGGGATTGCCTGCTGGAAATCGCCAGCTACATAGGCCGGCGGGGCGGCGGCATCGATAATCGAGAGATCGTTGATGTTCCGGTGCTGAGCGAACAAAAAGAACGACGCTTTCTTCGACAGAGGGCCGCCGACGTTGGCTTCAAGCATATCGGAGTAATAGCCGGGCTGCGTCGCGGTGCCAAGAAACGGGCTGCGCGTATTCAGCGCGGAATCATTGCCCATCGCGCTCACTTCGCCGTGAAATTGGTCGGTGCCCGGCTTGGTGAAGATCTCGATTCGGCCATAGCCCAACTTGTCATACTCGGCGGAAAACGGGTTCTGGTTGATGCGGATTTCGCGGATCGACGACTTAGGCGGTAGCTGCCCGGCGGTAAACCCATCGATGTACATCTGGCCCCCGTTCGGACCGGCAGACGGTCCGGCCAAGGCCTGCAAATCCGATTGCAGCTCGTCGGGGTCGTTCGAGAGCGCGTCCAATTCCTTACCTGAAATGATGATCGCGCCTGCGTTGGACTCCGGAGCGACACTCAGCGTCTCGGCCTCACTGGAAACGACCACTCTCTCCTGCTGCGTCTCGATCGCAAGCGTGATTTCGAGCTTTTCAGCCTCTCCAGCCGTTACCTGAACATCGTCTTGCTCGAAGACGGCGAAGCCCTTCGCCAAAGCCTCGACCTTATATTTCCCGGGAGCAAGGCCCTTCACCTCGTACGCGCCGTTCTTCCCCGTCGTCGCTGTTAAGGTCTGGCCGTCAGGCCCCGTCACAAGCACACTGGCGCCAACCAAAGCGGCTCCGGATGGATCCGTCACCTGCCCGCGAACAGCGCCCGTCGTCGCGGTGGCATTCTGCGCGAACGACGGGAGCGCAAAACATAGTGCAACGGCGAATACGAGTATGACGCCACTTACAGCACTGAAGAGCTTGAATCTCAATTTGTTCTCCCTGAGGTATATCGGTTCGCGATAATTGCACTTCGATCGTTGTTTCATTTACTGCTGCGGCGTTCCGCCGCCCGTGTCGTCGCCCGTGCTCGGGGCTCCGCCAAGGCTCCATGGCGAGAGCTGCATTCCGCCGCCCGGAGCTTCCAGAATTGGCTCGACTCCTGCAAGCAACGTGATGGCAGTAACTTCACCGGAGGTCGATCCTTGCGTGGAGACGATCATCACCGCATCGCCTTTCTGCAGGTCGGCAATTTGAGTCTTCGGCATACGATTCAGGATCTGCTGAAAATCCGGAGTGCCCTGTCGCGCCATGGCTCCGCCGCGATTCGCCGCCTGACTCCCCTGACCGGCGTTTCTGGGCTGTCCGCCATTCTGCGCGTTTTCGCCGCCCGGACGCGCCCCACGCAACCGCATCGCGATGAACTGAGCGACTTGCTCGGGCAGTTTGCGCGCGTCGGAATCCGACGTGACCTTCACAACTACGTCCTTTTTTGTCGCCAAGTCCTTCACCGTCACGGTTCCCGAAGATGCGTCGGTGGAGACAACGGTTCCGGCGATATTCCGGAACGAGCCGGAAACGATCGCTTGCGCTGTGAATTCCGAACCATCCGTACTGCGCTGGCCCCGGGCGCGAAGCTGGTCGCCAGGCTGGATCGCCGCGATTGTGCTCGGCTTGGCATCGTCGAATTTTACTGAGTCCGGGGCGTACCGGCGGAAGCTGGTCGTGTTCGTCGTATGGACCGTTACTGCCTTCTTGCCGCCTGGCGCCGCGACAGAAATCAGGATGGTTCCCGTGGCCGGATCGACCGAGCTCACCAATCCCCCGACTCCTCTACGCCACGCTTCCTGTTCCTGCTGGTGCGCCGCTTGCAGGTCCGCGCTCTTCATACTGATCACGATCGCCGCGACAAGAGTCTTCGAGTCATCGGACAACCGGCCGCTTACCAGGATACGATCGCCCGGCTGCAAATCTTCAAGGTGGATGGGCGTTGCGTCCTTCAGGCTGGTTTGGCCCGGTTCAACGCGCACAATGCGAATGCCGGCCGGCACCTGAACCGTTACTTGCGTGCCAGCGTCTGTGACCAGCGTGAGCGTGTCGCCGGAAATCGTCCGGATCGTGCCGAGCTGTTTTGCCGCTCCGCCGGGCACCGCCGTTTGCGGCAGCGGTGTCGCAGCACGCAAACGCGGATCATTCGAGAACGAAGCGAGCGCGAACGTCGCAACAAATAGAATGAGAACTCTATGCCTGATCGACATCAATACTCCTACTCAGCGAAACCGACTTGGAAACCCGACCCTATTTACATCAGCGCGCGTCAACTGCTGCCCGGCGCCTGCGCCACCATTCTCCAGGCCCACTTCCCCCCGGGCCCGCAGTCTCTGGGCTGCTGGGTGTTTAGACGTAGGCAGCCCGTCAGGCCGTTTCGTGCAATTTATACAATTTTAGAGTGCTGACGGCACCCCTCCCGAGAACAGGGAAAACACCCGATTCCCCTGATGTCACTCGATTTCAGCGCGGCCTAACCTTGGAAGATACGGAGGTTTATAGCGATGGGAACCCTAAAGAACAGCGCCTTAGCACTGGCCATTGGCAGCTTGGCCTTGCTCGGCGCCGGTACAACTGCATCCGCACAGCATCAGCCAAACGCGCGTCAGGCATACCAATCGCCGAGTCAGGCGAACCAGGACGCCGGTCAGGAATCGGCGAATCGATCCAACATGGCCGTGCCCGCGCGCCTTTTCGCTAAAAAGGCCGCACAGGACGATTTGGCGGAAATCAAGATGGGCACGCTCGCGCAACAGAAAGGCGGAACGCCAGCCGTCCGGGATTTCGGCCAGCGCCTCGTTCGCGATCACACCAAGAACCTGGACGAACTGAAATCGGTGGCACAGCAACAAAACATCACGCTACCAACGGAGCCGAACAGCACGCAAATGATCGACTACAAGAACCTTTCCAGCCTTAACACGGCGGAATTCGACAAGAAGTTCGCACGGCACATGGTGAACGACCACGTTCGGGCCGTTACGGAATTCAAAGCTGAGGCAAAGAACGGAACAAACCCGCAGATTAAGAACTTCGCCGCGAAGTCCGTGCCGGTTCTGGAGACTCATTTGCGACTTGCCCGAAACATGATGAATTCTGCAAACGCCAGAACGTCGACAGGGCAATCGGGAAGCGAACTATAGACCCGCTGACTCTCGGCCGTTTGGACGGCCCCGGGCAGGCATGGATCGCCTGCGGCAGTGCTTCCTCGTCATTCCCCAGTTGCGATAGAATCCTGAGTGTTCGTACGGGGTCTGTTCATGCGACAGTTCTTAGGCCCGAACCGTACCGGCCCACGGTTTCGGGCGACATCGTTTGACCGCTGGATTCTGAAGCAAGTGGGCGAGCGCGTCCGGCCGGCGCACGCGGCAGTCAGGCTTGCAGACGGCACCACAGCCGGATTCACCGGCGACTCTCGGATCGCGACCGTCACAATTCACGACGCCGGTACGCTTCGAAGGCTGGCGCTCAACCCCGCCATCGAGTTTGGCGATGCGTACACGGATGGGCGGATTGAAGTTGACGGGAACTTGGCAGATCTTCTTGATGCCGTTTTTCGGCTTGAGAGGCGCGAATCGCTTCCCGCAAAAGTGGCATCCAGTTGGCTGAGCCTGCTTCAGAACAACTCGCTGCGCGGCTCGCGCCAGCACATCCATCGTCACTACGATCTCGGCAACGATTTCTACAAGCTTTGGCTCGACTCACGGCTGGTTTACACCTGCGCGTATTTTCCGCAGCCCACTGCCACCCTGGAGGACGCCCAGCTTGCGAAGATGGATCACGTTTGTCGGAAACTGCAACTGCGCCCCGGCGAACGCGTCGTCGAGGCTGGGTGCGGCTGGGGTTCGCTGGCGCTGCACATGGCGCGCGAGTATGGCGCGCGAGTCCGAGCGTTTAACATTTCGAAAGAGCAGATCGCTTACGCCCGCGAACAGGCTCGGGCCGCCGGACTGCAAAGCCTGGTCGAGTTCGTTGAAGACGATTACCGCAACATCTCAGGCCAATACGACGCGTTCGTGTCGGTGGGAATGCTCGAGCACGTCGGCAAAAATCATTACGACGATTTTGCCGCGGTCATTCACCGCTCGATCGCGAAATCCGGACGCGGACTGCTTCATTTCATCGGCAGAAATCAGCCACAACCGCTGAACGCGTGGATTCGTAAACGCATTTTTCCTGGAGGCTATCCTCCAACGATCCGCGAGTCGATAGAGTTGCTCGAACCGCTCGATATGGCAGTCTGCGATGTCGAAAATCTGCGCAACCATTACGCATGGACGCTGGAACATTGGCTGGCGCGGTTCGAGAAATCGTCCGCGCGCGTTGCGGAAATGTTCGGCGCACCATTCGTCCGCATGTGGCGCCTTTATCTCGCCGGATCCATTGCGGGATTCCGTTCCGGCTCGATGCAACTGTTTCAGGTGTTGTTTGCGGGCGCGGAGTGTACCGCTATTCCGGTAACGCGCGATCATCTTTACGCAAAGAAGGCTTCCGCCAACCAGGAGCGCAAGTGGATGCATGCGAGTGCGTGATCGTCGGCGGAGGTCCCGCCGGATCGGCGTGCGCGTGGGCGCTCCAGCGCGCCGGTGTGGATACCGTAATTCTCGATAAGAACGCATTTCCGCGCGACAAGATCTGCGGCGGGTGGATCACTCCTCAGGTACTGCAAGAGCTGGAGATTGGCTCGGATTACGCGAACAATCGGGTTTTTCAGCCGATCCGGGGTTTTCGCACCGGGTGCATCGATGGGCGCGTCACCGAAACGCATTATGGCGAGCCGGTGAGCTATGGCATTCGCCGGCGCGAGTTCGACGAGTATCTTGTGCGCCGCTCTGGCGCCCGGCTGGTTGAACAGCAACCCTTACGCTCACTCGAACGAGTCGATGACGCGTGGATCGTCAATGGTGAAATCAGGGCACGCGCGATCGTCGGCGCGGGCGGGCATTTCTGTCCTGTGGCTCGCCATCTTAATCCCGAGCTGAAGAGCGAGATCATCGTTGCCGCCCAGGAGGCGGAATTTGAAATGTCGTCCGCTCAGCGCGAAGCGTGCGCGGTGCGGGGAGATGTTCCTGAGCTGTATTTCTGTCGCGACCTGCGCGGCTACGGCTGGTGCTTCCGCAAAGGTGATTTCCTCAATATAGGACTGGGACGTCTCGATTCGCACCGGCTGGGCGAACACGTCGCGGAGTTCATCGCATTCTTGCGCCGGACGGAGCGAATCGGATTCGACCTGCCGCGAAAGCCGCTTGGGCATGCCTATCTGCTGTACGGCAAAACACAACGCAGTTTCGTAGCGGACGGCGTCGTCTTGATCGGAGACGCGGCGGGACTGGCCTACACACAGAGCGGCGAAGGAATTCGGCCGGCAGTCGAGTCTGGGCTTCTGGCCGCAAAGGCGTTGATCGAAGCTAAGGGCGACTATAGCCGTGCGAAACTGGGGACCTACCGCGAGTTCCTAAGGACTCGATTCGGCGCTCAGCAGGAGTGGTCCACGCGCATCGGAACAAAGCTTCCGCCAACGCTAATGAGCGCCCTCGGACGTTTGTTGCTGGCCACGCCGTGGTTTTCGCGGCAGGTCGTCGTGGAGAAGTGGTTCCTGCATGCGGATGAGCCCGCGCTCGAATTTTCGCCGGAGCCGGTCGCCGTCTAGCAGACTCTCGGACTGCGGAGACTTGCGCTGCGACCTTCGCGCGCCGAATACGACGCGGTGGTGATCGGCTCGGGGCCGAACGGCCTCGCCGCTGCGATTACGCTCGCGCAGGCCGGTCGGTCGGTGCTCGTCATTGAGGGCCAGGAGACGATCGGCGGCGGAACGCGCTCTGCTGAACTGACGCTGCCGGGTTTCGTTCACGACGTTTGCTCCGCCGTACATCCGATGGCGGTGATTTCGCCATTTTTCCGCAAGCTGCCTCTCGAACAGCACGGCCTCACCTGGATTCAGCCGCCGATTCCACTCGCGCATCCGCTGGACGATGGATCGGCGGTGGTTCTGATGCGATCGGTTGACGAAACTGCGGCGCGCCTCGGCAAAGATGCGGCGGCGTACAAACAAATTTTCAACCGGCTCGTGGACGATTGGCCCCGCCTCGAATCGCTTTTGCTCGGAATGACGCGCGTGCCGCGCCATCCGTTCGCCGCGGGCTTTTTTGGACTGTTGAGCCTTCGCTCGGCGCATGGATTCGCAGAAGCGCATTTTCGCCGCGAGCAGTCGCGCGCATTGTTCGCCGGCATGGCAGCACATTCGATGTTGCCGCTCGAACGGCTGCCAACGGCGGCATTCGGCCTCGTGCTTGCACTCACAGGCCACGTCGCGGGATG
>DASUJR010000268.1:0-49129 GCA_036279175.1 Candidatus Acidiferrales bacterium
GGTGTCGATTCGACTTTGCTGAACATGCTCACCCGCAAGAACGTCCGCAAATATCCAGTACAGTTTAGTGATGCGACGCGCATGGACGATCTTGTCGATATTAAGCTTCCGTCTGGCTACAAGCCGGAAGAGCTTCCACAGCCGCTCTCAGCCGATTGCGCTTACGCGAGTTACAAAAGCGCAGTCACGCTGAACGGCGACACACTCCATTACCAGCGGACCTACGAAGTGAAGGACGTGGAAGTGCCGCCTGACAGGCTGGGCGAATTGCGGGTTTTTTACCAGCAGGTTGCCGAAGACGAGCGCTCAAGCGCCATCCTTCGACACGTCGGCACGCCCTGAGAGGTTGGCCCTTGTCCTGGGCGGGGGTTCTGCTGATTTACCGTAATGGGTGGTTCTGCATTCCTTTTTCAGCGTTTTTTGAAGCTGTGCGCAGTAGCTTGCTGCGATTTTATGCGCTCTCTCTGCGGGTACGTTCTTCTTAGCGTCAGCTGTTTCCGCCGAGCCTTTCCCGCACCTTGTCGCTCAGGAGCTTTCCGTCGACCGCCTTGCCTTCCAGCCGAGCCCGAGCCGCCTTGATCACAGCGCCCATGTGTTTCAAGGAGTCTGCGCCTGATTCTTCGACGGCCTCTTCGATCGCGCGGTGGATTTCTGCGTCGCTTGGCGCCGCGGGAAGATATTCCTCGAGGATGGCGATTTCGTTTGTTTCCTTTTCCGCCAGATCCCTGCGTCCCCCCTTTGTGAATTGCTCGACCGATTCTTTGCGCTGCTTCACCATCGTCTGCAGCGCCTGAAGCGATTCCAGATCGCTCAGCGCATGCATCTTTTCGATTTCCTTGTTTTTCAGCGCCGCCTTCACCATCCGCAGGACGCTCAGCCGCAGCTCATCCTTGCCCTTCATCGCGGCCGTCAGGTCCGTTTGTATGCGCTCGATGTATCCCATTCGCCGGGCCTCCCGCCCCAGGTGCAAATCCACTTTTTTGCGAAGGGCAAGAATATCACGTTAAGAGCCTGCTGAAGATACCGCTAGAATCGAAGGAAGCCGTAAGGGTCGGCGCAGCGGCCGTAAAATAGTGGCTGATGATGTACCCGGCGCGAGGCACGGCCAGGCTGCGGTTTGCGTCTTTCGAGTTAATCGTGCTTGCCGGACTCCTACCGGCGGTGGTGATGGCTTCGCCTAGATCGATCTCGAGCAAGAGTTGGTCGGGCTTCGTTTCCCCGATTTTGGTTCACTGAATCTGCACATCGAAAAGCGCTTTCGTCTTTTCGGTTTCGAGTGGGCGCTTCGAGCGGGTTCAAAAATATTACCGACAGGGCGAATCCTCTCACAGTCGAAAACAACATCGACGCGCCGAATTTCGGGGCGTTTGGCGACTTTCAACATCGTGCGTTCGCGGGGCGAATCCGTTTTCTGGGCAGAAAGTAGGCGATGAGTCCCAATTCGAGGTGCTGACGCTTACGCTACGGTGCGACCGTACTTACCTGAAACAGATTGCAAAGCGAAACGCTTAAGGGTAGAAACGCAGACATCGCACAGCCGGGTCCTCTGGGAGAGTGGGGACGCGAACGCTGCTCGTGCGTCCGCTCGCCACGGGCGGCGTGCAAGTAGGGCAGGAGTTTGCAGCAGAAGCCACGCCTAGGGCGTGGCAGGCCATGCCTGCAACAGGCATGCTCCGGAAGAGAGCCGGAGCGATCGTCAGAAAACAATTGGGCCGGCAAGGAGGGGTGTCATGGGTCTGCGTCAATTTGTGATTCAACTTTTGCTGATTTGCGCGCTAGCCGTTTGTGGCGTGAACGTCGCGCGAGGGCAGGTCAATACGGTCAACGTGTCGGGGACCGTCCTCGATCCGCAAGGGCTTGCCATTAAAGGCGCACACCTGGCACTTCGCAACCTTGCTACAGGGGCGGAGCGCACCAGCACGAGCGACGCAGATGGCCGGTACGAGATCATAGGCGTCCCGCCCGGGAACTATTCAATGACGGTCGAGGCGGCCGGCTTCGCCAAGCTGACCAATTCGCTGATGACCCTGGCGCTCGGTGCGACGGCAGAATACAGCCCGACGCTTCAGTTGCAATCCACTACTCAGACTGTGAGCGTCCAAGCCGCTCCCGCACTGGTCGATACGTCGAAAACCGACGTTTCCACGACGATCAACCAGGCGCAAATCAACAATCTGCCGATCAATGGGCGCAACTACATCAATTTCACTCTGCTGAACTCGCAAGCCGCGCGGGACGACACGCCCTCGATCGGAGCTGCGCCTACCAGCGGCCTGAATTTTGGCGGACAGCGCGGCCGCTCGAACGAAGTGTCTGTCGATGGCGCCGATGCTGTCGACAATTCCACGAACGGCGTGCGCGCTACCGTTTCGCAGGAAGCCGTACAGGAATTCCAAGTCATCACGAGCAACTACATGCCCGAATACGGCCGCGCGATGGGGGGCGTGGTGAACATCGTCACCAAATCGGGCTCGAACGAAGTTCATGTCGACGTGTTCGGATATTTGCGCGACAGCGCCTTGCAGGCGCGCAATCCGTTTTCGGTGACAGCGGCATGCAATCCCGCTACGCTGGCGTGCGGGACGATTCCGGTAAAGCAATCGTACACGCGCGTGCAGAGCGGCGTCACGATCGGCGGCCCGATCAAAAAGGATAAGACATTCTACTTTTTCAGCTACGAAATGACGCGCCGGCAGGAGACGGGGTTCACGAATATCGGCGCGAACAATTTTGGGCTGGTCGCAGTTCCCGGCGCGAGCGTTTGCTCACCGACGCCTTTGCTGCTGACAGGTCCGGCAAACGATCCTTCGACGCAAGCGGGGTTTTACCCCACGGCGATTACCGCCGCCGGCGGGTGTGCGAGCCCCTTCGCTGCGGGCTTGATTCAGGCAGCCGCCCTCAGCGGCGCATCCTCAGCCGTGGCGCTTTTTGGCAACGTCAACATTAGCGGGACGCCGGTGCTGCCGCCGACGCTGAATGGCTTTCCCGAGGATGGCGCGCCGTTGCCGTCCACATTCCAGGGACTGGCATCGGTAATCGGCAACTATCCGACATCTGAAAAAGGCAGCATCTATTCTCTGCGACTCGATCACATCTGGAACAGCGCGAACAGCACATTCGTTCGTGGCATGGTTTCGCCGGACACGATGACCGGGTTGCAGGTGAACGCACAAAATCAGACGTTCGGCCAGAACGCCGGAAACCGCACCTCCGACCAGCAAACTCGGGATTGGGACATCACCGCTCAGCACGCGACTGCTTTTGGCGGGAATCTTTTCAACGAGCTGCGCTTCCAGGCTGCGCGGCGAGGATTGCATTACGGATATTCGAGTTTGTACGGCGGAAGCTTTCCCGGCGTCAATATCGCCGGTGCCGCGTTCCTGGGCCGCGAGCCATTCACGACCGAAGATCGAATCGAAAAGCGATTCGAGTGGTCTGACGACCTGACGTGGACAAAAGGTGCGCACACATTCAAGTTCGGCGCCGATTTCAACCTAATCAAGCTGGGAACGGGGGCGGGCCAGGTGTTCACGTTAAATTACGGCGGCGTTTTCGATTTCGGGTCACTGTCAGCGGGATCGCTATCATCTGCGTTGGCTGGCCTGCCGGGATTCAGTGCGGTTCAAGCGTACGGCCTTGGGATTCCGACGGTTTACTATCAGGGAATCGGCCAATCGCGCCGGTTGTTTGACAATAAACAACTCGGCGCGTTCGTCCAGGACAGCTGGAAAATAAGCAGCCGGCTGACGCTGAATTACGGGGTTCGCTACGACAACGAATGGTTGCCGATCTTCACGCCGGGGACGAACTTCAATGCTGCTGCGGAGCAAGCCTTCGGTGTAGTAGAAGGCATTCCCAGCGACACTGCGAACGTGCAGCCGCGCATCGGAATCGCGTGGGATCCGCTGGGCGATGGCAAGACCGTGATTCGCGCTGCTTACGGATTGTTCTACGATCACCCTGCTCTGGCACTCGCTTTCCTTTCGACGACGGAAGATGGCTCGCTTTCGGCGCAGCTTGAAGCGGCGGGAGGCGCGCCGATCAATCCTGTGCTCGATCCGGCTGATGCGGATCTGAACAACGTGGGCAATGCCAGCGCGTTGAACGCCACGAATATTTTCCAGGGGATCATCTACAGTTCGAGCCCCAATGCAGTCAATCCGGCTGCTCCGCCGATTACGTCGTGTTCTACCGCCGTGCCGACAATGTGCTTTGGAGTAAACGGAGCGCCCCAAATTTTCGACGCGACGTTCACGAATTCTCTCTTCAATCAACAGAGATTTCTGACCGCGCAAGGGTATGCCCCGGGCGGCGGCTATCCGCTGCCGATCTTGCCGTTCACGATTCCGGTCCAGCACAATTTCCAAAATGCGCTGGCGCAACAGGCCAGCTTGAGCGTTGAACGCGAGCTGTCGCCGACTTGGAAGGTAAGCTTTGGCTACAACTACACGCACGGCACCCATCTGGATCACACGGTCAACATCAACGTGGATGATCCCGCTTTGCTACTGCAGAACGACAGCAATGCAATTTCCACAGGGCTGGTTTCGAACCAGGCGAGCCCGCTGGGTATTAGTGTACCGGGCCCCAGTTCGATAAACGCGACCTGCGGCCCAATTCCGGCGACAAATATCAGCGGAGGCGGAAGCATTGCGTGGGCTACCCCCACCGGACAGGCTCTGGCGCCTGGAATTTTGGGACTTGGATATTCCGGCCAGAATTGCGGCGGCGCACCCGTTGGATTAATCGCCACGCCCGCCGTCTTCAACTTCTTCCGTCCATCAGGCCCAAACCCGTCGTTCGCGGGGCTGGTTCCTGGAGGATACCCGACGCTGGTGGCGCTAGCTGGCGCGGCGGGTTTCCCCACCGGATTCTCGGGCGTTCAAGTACCGTGGAGCGATGTGGACCCCCAAAGGTCGAACGGGAGCTCGATTTACAATGCGTTTACGCTGACCGTCACGAAGCGGTTCTCGAACGGATTCGAGCTGCTCTCCGGTTGGACGTATTCGCATGCGATCGACGACTCGACAGACCTCTCGACTCTGCTCTCGCCGCAGGACAACAGCTTCCCGGCCCTCGACCGAGGCAATTCGGACTTCGATCAACGGCACCGCTGGGTCACGAGCGCCGTATATCAGAGCCCATATGATTCGAGCGATTCGGGCGCCTTGAGGAAATTCCTCGCGGATTTCACGGTAGCGCCGATCGTCGAGGTCTCATCCGGACGGCCGTACAATCTGTTGCTTGGTTATGACACAAACCTGGACTTCGGCTCGTCGACGGGCAGGCCTTCGTTCGTCAGGAGCTCGACGCCACCACCCGGATCGACAGTGTCGCCTTATATCAGCGGTTTTGCGTTCACGCCCCCGGGTCGCTGCATCGATAGCAGCGGCAAAACGTTCTCGTTCACGAACACAGTTCCGTACCTCGGCTGCACTGGGACTCTGGGAAGGAATGCGTTTGCGCGTCCGGCGTACTTCGATATCGACTTGCGGATCGAGCGAAAGATTCCGATTACGGAACGATTCAATATGGAAATGATCGCGGATGGATTCAACATGCTGAATCGGTTTAACGTGAGCGACGTGAACCCTGTTTGCGATTCGACCGCTTCGTTCCCTTCGGCGGCTGTTGCAACTTGTGCCGGCGGGCAGCCGACTGCGGCATATGACCCGCGCACGTTTCAGTTCGCACTGAAGCTGAATTTCTAGGCTTTGGCTTTGTAAGGCCGACTTCCACTTAGGTTGGGACCTCGTCCGCGACTGGACAAATGTCCGTTCAAGGACAAGGATCGCGGACGCGCCTTGCTTTTCGGGTGGTCACCTTAGCATAACTAGTTCGGCCGTTCTTGTCGGGATCGTGATTCCACTCAAATCGTCGGGACACCTCTCAGGCCCTGGCTTCCGTTACAGTGCTGGGCCATGGCTTTAGCCGTGACGGAGCTGCCCGGCCCTCAGATCAAATCTGCAAACCTTTGCACCGTCTTGCGCGTATCCTCTTAGGGGAACTCAAGGGGGCGTGCGCGGAGGGTTCTGTGAAATTCACCGACCATTTAATCGCTGACGTAAAACACGCTGTCCGCATGCTGTGGCGCAGTCCCGGCTTCGCCGCGACGGCCATTGCGGCGCTTGCTCTCGGCATCGGCGCGAACACCGCGATTTTTTCTGTCGTGAACGCGGTGCTGCTCGCGCCTCTGGCTTATCCGCACGCCGACCGCCTCGTCCAATTGCGGAATACCTTCCCGCAAGGGAGTTCACCGGTCGCTTCAATTCCGGAGTTCAATGTCTGGCGCCAGCAGACGCAGGCCTTTAACGCTGTTGCGGCCTACGATTTTTCGGGGCCCGGCATTAATCTAACGGGAAACGGATTGCCCGAGCAGCTCAAAGGGATTCACGCATCCGCGGGATACTTTGACGTGTTCGGCGTACCGATGGCGCTTGGCCGCGCGTATACCGCCCAGGAAGACGTGCCTAATGGCCCGAACCTCGTCGTCATCAGTAATGCGCTCTGGCGCGGCCGTTTCGGTGGCGATCCAAAGATCATTGGCCGAACGCTTGAGCTTGGCGGCGATGCGTACACCGTTGTTGGCGTCACAGTTCCCTCGTTTCATAACGATCCGCAGTCCGATCTTTGGCTGCCACTGCGCGCCGACCCGAACAGCGCGGAACAAGGGCACTATCTTATTTCGGCTGCGCTGATCAGGCCGAGCGTCACCCTCGTGCAGGCACAAGCCGCAATGAAGCTCGCCGCCGAACAGTTCCGGAGGCGCTTCCCGGATCCGAGGGCCATGGGGCCGAAGCAAAGTTTCACCGCGGTGCCATTGAAGGACGCACTCATTGGGAACGTCCGAAAAGGATTGCTGCTGCTGCTCGGCGCAGTGGGATTCGTCCTGCTGATCGCATGTGCCAACGTTGCGAACCTCCTGCTCGCGCGGGCCACGCTGCGCAGGCGCGAAATCGCCCTTCGTGCGGCGCTCGGTGCCGGACGCCGCCGAATCATCCAACAACTCCTCACGGAAAGCATTTTGCTCTCGGTCGTGGGAGGCGCCCTTGGTCTTATCATCGGTTATCTGGGCGTCAAGGCGCTGCTAGCCGCGAATCCAGTACGCCTTCCAAGAATTGGGGAGCACGGCGCTTCTGTCGCTCTCGACTGGCGTGTGCTGGGCTTCACCGTGCTAATCGCGGTCGTTACAGGAATTTTGTTTGGCCTGATACCCGCGCTGAACGCGTCGCACACCGATCTGAGCGCAACGCTGAAGGAAAGCGGCATGCGTTCAGGCGGCAGCTTAAAGCAGAATAAGGCTCGGTCGATTCTCGTCGTTACGGAAATGGCGCTAGCGTTGATCCTGCTCGTCGGAGCAGCGCTGCTGATTCGCACGTTTGCGGCGCTCCGCGGCGTGAATCCGGGTTTTGACGCACACAACATCCTGACCATGAACATGTCGCTCTCCGGCGGAAATTTCACCAAAGCAGCTGAGGTCGAACTCCTTGAACGCAATGGTCGGCGACGCGTCGAGACCGTCCCCGGCGTCGAAGCCGCCGCGATGGCCTGCTGCCTGCCGTACGAGGGCGGATTCGGACTACCGTTCAACATCATCGGCCAGCCTCCAAAGAACGGTCCCTTTACCGGCGGCGCAGGCTGGATGACGATCACTCCGGAATATTTCAGCGTGTTCCGCATTCCGGTGATCAGCGGACGCGCATTCAACGATCAGGATAGCGGCGCTGCGGGTCGCGTAGTTGTCATCAATGAAGCGATGGCGAAGCAATTCTGGCCGAAACATGATGCCCTGGGGTCACAAATCGTGATTGGCAAAGGCATCGGCCCCGAATTTCAGGAGGGCCCACGCCAAGTGGTGGGCATCGTCGGAGACGTTCGGCAGGGAGGCCTCGACCAGCCGGCATTTCCGACGATGTACGTTCCTCTCGCCCAGGTGAACGATGCGGTGATCGCGCTGAACAACGGGATCGCGCCGATGATGTGGATTATCCGAACACGGATGCAGCCGTTCTCGATCAGCAAGGAAATCCAGCACGAGCTGCGCGACGCAAGTGGCGGTCTCCCTGTGGGAAACGTTCGTTCGATGGAGCAGGTTACCGGCGATTCGCTCGCGCAGAGCGATTTCAATACGACGCTGCTAACGATTTTCGCCGCTGTCGCGCTGTTGCTCGCGGCGATAGGGATTTATGGATTGATGGCATACTCGGTGCAACAGCGCACGCAGGAAATCGGCATCCGCATGGCGCTCGGGGCGAGTCCGGGGCAAGTGCGTGGAATGGTCGTCGGCCAAGGTATGTTGCTCGCTGGAATTGGTGTCGTAATCGGCGTTGGCGCCGCCCTCGGGCTCACCCGCTTGATGAAGCAGATGATCTTCGGCGTGAAGACTTGGGATCCGGCGACCTTTGTCGCCGTGGTGGTAGTGCTAAGCGTCGTTTCACTAATCGCGACGTATGTGCCGGCGCGCCGTGCCTCGCGTGTCGACCCTATGGTATCCCTCCGCTACGAATGAGTAGAGCAGCAGACTGCGAATCGACTTCAGGGAGAATGCTGATCCAATTTATGCCATTGTATTGTTGGAGCGAGAAGATCTCGACGTAGGAGCCGAGTGAGGCGCCGAGAGGTCACTGCCCTTCGGCAGACAGGCGACGTCCTTAGGCGGGCTCTCGCTATGCCCCGCGGTAGGCTGAGAATGACACACCGACAGGGCGAACCATTCTGCCAATAAGCGCCGTTGACACATCAGGTGACCGCACCTAGAATCCCCCGCAGCTTTGGGGCATCTGCGCTGCCCCGCTCGATTGCGGCGCGCTAGTCCCAGCCCGAGGTGCCTCTCATCGCCGCATCGTCCAATCCAAGAATAGCCATCGTCGACGACGATGGAGATCTCCGCTCGAAAATCGTCGCAGCGCTGAAAAGCGAGTTCGAAGTTCTCGAGGGCGCTGATTACGAGTCGGCGTATAAACTGCTGCGCGAATCAGAGCTTGACGTTCTCATGCTCGGATTACCAATCGAGTCCGGTGGCGTGAAGGAATGCATCGAGCTGCTTTCGCGGCTGCAGGGCAGCGAGATCGACACGCTGGTGATCGTCCTCAGCTCCGATGACAAGAAGTCGAGCGCGCTGAAAGTAATCGATGCGGGTTCCTACGACTACTTCATCAAGCCGATCGATACGGACGTGCTGCAGCACCTGCTGGAACGCGCGGTCGAAAAGCTGCGCATCCAGCGCGAGAACCGGATACTTCGCGACGAGATCAGCCGGAAGAACGCGTTGGGCGATCTGATCGGAGCGACGGATTCGATGCGGCACGTATTTGACTCGATCAAGCGAATGGCCCGTGCGACGACGAACGTGATCATTCGCGGCGAAAGCGGGGTGGGCAAAGAGCTGGTTGCGCGGGCGTTGCACGATCAGAGCCCGCGACGGGGACGGATGTTTGTCAGCGTGAACTGTGCGGCGCTGCCGGAAGGTTTGATGGAAGCTGAGCTGTTCGGGTATGAGAAAGGCGCATTCACGGGCGCCGTTGTGATGAAGGAGGGGCGAATCGAGCTGGCGCATGGAGGCACGCTGTTTCTCGACGAAATTGCGACGCTCACGCCCGCGCTCCAGAGCAAGTTGCTCCGCGTACTCGAGGACCGCTCGCTGACGCGGCTTGGCGGAAAGAAACAAATCAAAGTGGATTTCCGGCTGGTTAGCGCGACGAACGAAAATCTGGAAGAAATGGTTCAGAATAGCCGGTTTCGCGAAGATCTTTACTATCGCATCCATGTGGTTCCCATTTTCGTTCCGGCTCTGCGCGAGCGAGTAGAGGACATTCCGCTGCTGGGAGAATATTTCGTCAGCGTGTATTGCGCCGCCAATGGCCTGACGCTGAAGCGCATCGGCGATGATGCGATGCTCGCGATGAAGAAGTACTCGTGGCCCGGAAACGTACGCGAACTGGAGAACGCCGTGCAGCGTATGGTGATCATGACGGACGGCGACCACATCGGGATTAACGACCTGCCAGCAGAGATCGTCGCAGCGGGCGCGCGCGACGGACGAAACCGGTTCCGGTTCCCGGCCAGCGGGATCGATCTGGACAAAGAAGTCGATGCGTTCGAAAAGCGATGGCTGCAGGAGGCGCTAACGCAGTCGAAGCAAGCAAAGGCCGACGCGGCGCGACTACTTGGCATTGACCGCAATCGGCTGAATTATTTGTGCCGCAAGCACAGTTTGTAGGGAATGCCGAATGCATCGCGCGTGCCGATTAGAAGACGGTCTCGTCGGCGGAAGGCCCGTAGAGCCCCGGAACTGGGATGTCGAGTAGCCGAAAGTAGACCGTCAGCTGTGCGCGATGATGGACAACATGGTTGAAGCACATGGCGCGCAGGGCGTGATAACGAGGAAGAGTGAAGATGGGCTGCCCGTTGTTGGTGAGGGTCCAGGTTTGGCGAAGCTGATCGTCGGTGACGTCGCCCAATGCTTTGCGCGTGTCTTCGACGGCGCGGAGAAACGTATCGATCAGCGTCGCATGTTTTTCGACGCGTGGAAATCGAGCGCCGACAACCTCCAGACCGGGGGTGCGTATAATCGCAGTGCCGAATCCGGGCAGAGTGGCAACGTGTCCGGCGAGCCAGCCGACCGTGCCGGATTTGGCGTGTGGTCTCCATTCCCACTTTTCTTCAGGGACTCGCTCAAGCACTTTGCGCGTGTTGGCCATTTCGCGGTCGAATTCCTGGATCAATAGTTCGTTGATGGGCATGTGTTCCCTCCAGCGGCAGTGGACGCTACGAAATCAGTCTCCCTCGCCAGTCCAGACCCCGCAAGCGGAAAACGGTTTCCTTTGCCGCCAGACTTGGAATGGCCGCAGATACTCTCGACCGCGCAATCGGGATGTGGCAACATGGCATCTAATCAGATTGATGTGAAGGAGCGCTATTATGGCCATCGCGACGTTTGCAGCGGGATGCTTTTGGGGCGTTGAGGATGCCTTCCGGCAAGTGAAGGGCGTGAACTCGACAACGGTTGGCTACACAGGCGGGCATACACAGGATCCGACGTACAAGGAAGTGTGCACCAACACGACGGGGCACGCGGAAGCGGTGGAAGTGGACTTCGATCCGAAACAGGTCTCCTACCAGAAGCTCCTCGACATTTTTTGGGAGATTCACGATCCGACGCAATTGAACCGGCAGGGACCGGACGTTGGAAAGCAATACCGGTCGGAAATTTTCTATCATGATGCGGAGCAGGAGAAGGCAGCACGCGCGTCCAAAGCGGCGCAGGAAAAATCAGGGAAATACCACAGTCCCGTTGTGACTGAGATCACCGCCGCCCCGCAGTTTTATCGCGCAGAAGATTATCACCAGCAGTATTTCGAGAAGAAGGGCGTGAAGTCCTGCCATTTCTAATGCAGTGACGAGTGGCTGGTGACGAGTGACGAGCGCTTTTGAGTCGCGCGTCGGCTTACCGCGTTGTATGGTCGGCTCGCGAAGTGCTCGTACCCCTCGATTTCACTGCTCTTATGAACGTGGGGTTCACCCAGATCGCGTGAGATGTTCCTCGCTCCTATCCTCTGAATCTGAGTTCGGCCATGCCGAACTCATCTACCCGCATAGCCGATGCGGCTTTCCCACTCGCCTGAGAATGTCCTGTTGCTCCTCTTCTGGCAGATCCTCGAGAAAATGAGGAGAGAGCCCTACCAGAATAACTTTGTCGCCAGGCCCCGGTTTTTGCCGTACATCGTCGTTATCCGCGATAGGCGCGGAAGGCAAGGACGGCGTTCAAGCCGCCAAAAGCGAAGGAATTGGAGAGCGCGGCTTCGACTTGCTGCTTGCGTGCCTGATTAGGAACGTAGTCGAGATCGCATTCGGGATCAGAAACGGAAAAGTTTGCGGTGGGCGGCAGAATGCCTTCGCGAAGCGCAAGGATTGTGGCAACGGCCTCGATTGCACCGGCAGCGCCCAGCGCGTGTCCGTGCATGGATTTCGTCGAGCTCACGGCCAGCTTCTCTGCATGAGCAGCGAACACGGCTCGGATGGCGCGCGTCTCGACTGGATCGTTCCCAGGCGTGCCGGTTCCGTGCGCGTTGATATAGCCGATCTGTTCCCGCGCGAGGCCGGCCATTGCCAATGCGTCGCGCATCGCGCGAGCAGGACCTTCCACCGTTGGCTGCGTCAGATGATTTGCGTCAGACGACATGCCGAATCCACAAACTTCCGCGTAGATTCTGGCGCCGCGCGCCTTCGCGGCTTCGAGCGGCTCAAGGATCATCATCGCGCCGCCCTCGCCTAGAATCATCCCGCGACGATCCTTACTGAACGGCCGGCAGGTATCCGGAGAAATCACGCGCATGGCTTCCCATGCTTTGAGCATACCGATGGTGAACATGGCTTCGCTGCCGCCTGTGACTGCCACATCGGCATCGCCGTCGCGCACGAGACGGAACGCTTGGCCAATCGCGTGATTTGCGGACGAGCAGGCGGTCGAAACCGTATAGGTTGGGCCACTGAGCTTGAGATCCATCGAAATGTGGCTGGCGCCGGCGTTGGACATCGTCTTCGGAATCGTGAGCGGATGGACGCGACCACGGTCGGTGACATAGAGGTCCTCGAAACCGCCTTCGATGGCGGCTTGACCGCCAACAGCGGAGCCGCACACGATTGCCGACCGCTCGCGAAGTTGGGGCGTCAGGTCGAGGCCCGAATCGCGCATGGCATCGCGCGCCGCGACAACGGAAAATTGGGCGAACCTATCGACATAGTCTTCTTTGCCCGGCTCAAAATGCCTCGTTGGATCAAAAGAGCGCACCTGCGCCCCATTTGCGAAACGCAGCGTCAACTTGTGGAAATCGATTCCTTGGAGCGGAGCGATTCCAGTGCGGCCCTCGCGCAATGCGGCCCAGTTTTCCTCGATCGTTACACCGAGAGAGGAAATGACTCCAACGCCCGTGATCACGACACGGCGCCATGGCATCTTAGTTGCGCTCCAATGTTGTGCAGGAACAATTCGTGAGCGGATTCATTCTGCTTGCGATCAAGCGGCCGGCGAATTGGAACCGGCGGAACTTTCGGGCGGTGCGGCGGCCATGAGTTTCCTTACGCCGACTACGATGTCGTTGACGGTCCGGATTGAACGAACATCGTCGTCGGGTATGGAAAGTTTAAATGCGTTCTCCAGTTCGAAGAGAAGAGAGAAAACATCGAGCGAATCGATACCGAGTTCCTGCAGGTTCGTGTCGAGAGTGATTTTGTCCGCTGGAATTCGCTTCACGGACGCCAACGTCGCAATCACCTTCTCCGCAACTTCATCCGCCATCCAACCTCCCTGAGATACATCGCGCCTTCGCGCAGGTCCGGCTTGTGTTGCTCACGCCGTCCGTAGAATTTGTGCACAGCGCAAGACAAAACCGTAGCGTAACCCACCGCAGAAATCAAATGTTAGCTGCCGCTTCTCGTTCCAGGGGCAGGCGGAGCGGGGACCGTGCCGGCCGGGGGCTCAAGAACCTTCTTGGCTGCGGGGGGGAGGTTCGGTATTGCGCTAAGAAAGATGGTGGTTTGCCAGATCTGCTGCGTGGTCAGTGTCTTGTTCCACGCCGGCATGCCGCTGAAACGGATGCCGTGCTGGATTACGTAGAAGTTCTGATTGTCGGACATGTCGGGCGCGCTGGCGAAAAATGCCGGGACGGGTGGGTTGAAAGAATGCATGAATTGTGTGGCGGGACTTAACGGCGTGCCGTGACACCCGGCACAGTGGTTGAGGTACAGTTGCGCCCCAGCGATCACGTTTTGTTCGGTAGCAGGGATGGGATTTCTCACGCGAGGCGCATTGCGCTCGATGTAGGCGTCCGAGGCGCCTCCAGCAAACCAGCGTTCCGCAGCTGACGGTGTCTGATCGGCCTGGAAATTCACACGTCCCGTGCGGGTATACCAAATCGCGCCTATAGCGAGAGCCAAGAGCGTGACGATGATTCCCAGCAGAAAATTGCGCATATCGCTCAGAACCTCCGTTTTTCAGCGTCTCTGACCGCAGAAGGATGTCCGTGACCCAAGCTGCACGTTTGTAGAAGAAGCGTAGAGTTCACGACGATCCCGCTCACAGCAGGGTAGCCGAACCTGCCGCGCTCGCCACGTGAGTCCTTTCCAGATCAGATGTGGCGTGTTCGAGGCCCGACAGGATCGTCTGAATCATAGCCGAAGTGATTGTGAACGGCGGTGCCAGCAATAGATGATCGCCGCGGTGACCGTCGGCGCAGCCCTGCATCGGATAAGTCAGAACGCCGGATTCGAGCGCATCTTCGGCAAGTCGAGCAGCGATGCGCGCGTCTATGGGAAACGGCTCACGGGTTTTTGCGTCGCGCACAAATTCAATCGACCAGAGCAGACCTATTCCGCGCACATCGCCTATCACCGAAAAGCGCTTCAAAGATTGAAGTGCCGCGCCCATCTCCTTTCCAAGCGGTTCAACGCGGGCGAAGAGCTTTTCGCGCTCGATGTAGTCGAGGACGGCATTGCCGGCGGCTACCGAGACCGGATGAGCGTGATATGTGAATCCATGCAGGAAGGAGCCCGAACCTCCCGAAATGGCTTCGACCACTCGGCCGGAAGCAATAACGCCGCCTAGTGGGGCGTAGCCGCTGGCGATTCCCTTGCCTACAAGAATCATGTCGGGGGCGACGCTCCAGTGCTGCACCGCGAAGGGCTTGCCTGTGCGACCCATGCCGCTCATGATTTCGTCGGCGATCAGCAGGATGCCGCACTTGTGGCAAATCTCGGCAACGCGTTGCAGGTAGCCATCAGGCGGCGCAACAGCGCCGAGTGTCGCGCCTGAAACCGGTTCGAGAATGAAGCCGGCAACGTCGTCAGCCCCGTCGAGAAGGAGACGTTCCAGATCGTCCGCGCAATCGACATTGCACTCGGGATAGTGCAGACCAAGCGGGCAGCGATAGCAAAAACATGGCGCGACGTGTCCCCATTCATGCAGGAGGGGAGCGAACGGTTCGCGGCGGCGCAAGTTGCCGGAAAGCGCCAGCGCGCCGAGCGTCGCTCCATGATAGCTTTGCTGCCGAGCGATGATGCGCACGCGTTTCGTATTTCCACGTTCGAGCCAGTATTGACGCGCGAGCTTGATCGCGGTTTCTGTGGCTTCTGAACCCCCCGATGTGAAGTAGACGCGACCGCCGCGGCGCATCGGCTCCGGCGCGAGCCCAAGAATGCGTTCAGCGAGCCTTTCAGCTCCGGCGATGTGGAACTGTGAGGAATGCACGTAGGCGAGCCGTGATGCCTGGTCCCCAATAGCGCGCGCGACCTCTGCAACACCGTGTCCAATGGTCACCACGGCAGCGCCACCGCACGCGTCGAGATAGCGACGTCCTTCAGCTGTGTAGATGAAGCATCCTTCGGCGCGAGTGGCCTTCGGGTAGGATTTCAGGAAGCTGCGCGGGAATGATGTTGCGTCACTCATTGTAGCTGGCACACGCGATCAATGATTCGCGGACAGTATGCGGCAATGCACGGGTTTTGCAAGGCAGGCCACTCGGAGGTTTGCTCAACGAAATAGCCTGTCCATGCGAGATTAATGGTCCTTCTGATCAGGCGAAACAATCACGAAAATTTAAGCTTCGATACGTTCACGGTCGGCGGCGGGAATTGCGGGTCCATGTCCTCCAAGGTTTCCGCAATGATGTGCGAGACAGCAAGATTGCGGAACCATTTTTTGTTCGCGGGAATGATGAACCAAGGTGCATCCGTGGTACTGCACTTCGTCAGGACATGCTCGTATGCGTTTGTGTAATCGTCCCAGAATTTGCGTTCGTGAAAATCGGCTTCAGACAGCTTCCAGTTACGGTCTGGATCATCGATTCGCTGGAGTAAACGCTGTTTTTGTTCGTCCTTGCTGATGTGCAGGAAAAACTTGACGATCCGAGTGCCGTTTGCCGCCAGAATCGATTCGAACTCGTTGATGTGATCGTACCGCTTCGACCACACTTCCTTGGGCACGAGCTTGTGGACACGCACGACGAGCACATCCTCGTACTGTGACCGGTTGAAGATCCCGATTTCGCCGCGTTCGGGCACGGATTTGTGGATGCGCCAGAGAAAATCGTGTGCAGCTTCCTCGGTCGTCGGAACCTTGAATGACGTCACTTTGCAGCCTTGGGGATTCATGCCGGACATCACGTGACGGATGGTGCCATCTTTACCAGCTGTGTCGAGCCCCTGCAAGACGATCAGAAGTGCGTGTTTTCGCTCGGCGGAGAAGCGATATTGCAGATTGTCGATCCGCTGGATCGCGCCTTCGAGGCCGGACTCCATTTTGTGGCCCTTGTGCCAGCCCAGTGTGTCCCCCGGATCATATTTCGAGAGGTGGACCTTTTCACCGGGCCTGACAATCAACTGTTTCGTGAATTTTGCCATTCGCCCCTTCCGGCGCGCAAACTTGCATCTCTCAATTTAGCAGCACTTTCGCCTCCAGACATCCACAGCAGTTTAATCGCCGAGTGAGGAGTGCGGACCTCGCCTGCTAGCTTGTTTGACGCGGCTGTAATCCGATTTTCATGGAGCATTAACGCGTACGAAAGTATGATGTTTGTTTGAGTCGAGCGACGTCCTGAATGGTAACAACAACTCCAGACATTTTAGCGGTACCCGAGACGGCGCCTCAGAAATCAACTGCGCAACGTCCCTACCCCGGCGCGCTGATCGTCGTCGAGGGAACAGATGGCTCCGGAAAGAGCACGCAGCTTTACCTGCTGAAGCGGTGGCTCGAAATCGGGGGCTATCGCATTCATTTCACGGAGTGGAACTCTTCACCCCTGGTAAAATCCGCGACGCGGCGCGGCAAGCAGAGACGGCTTTTGACAGCGGTGACCTTTTCCCTGCTCCACGCGGCGGATTTTGCCGACCGATGCGAGCGCCAGATCCTGCCGCTGTTGCATGGGGGATACCTCGTGCTGGCGGACAGGTACATCTATACTGCGTTTGCTCGAGATGCGGCCCGTGGTTGCTCGCCAAAATGGCTGCGCAACCTTTACAGTTTTGCGCCCGTGCCCGATCTCACTTTTTATTTTCGCGCGCCGCTCGATGTGGCAGTTAACCGGATCGTCGCCGGTCGCCCCAAACTGAAATATTACGAGGCGGGCATGGACCTAGGGATCTCGCTTGATCGCCAGGAAAGCTTCCGCATGTTTCAGGAGCGAATTCTGAACAATTACGACCAGATGGTGGAGACGGATCACTTTGTGCTGATGGACGGAACGCTGCCGGTAAACCGGTTGCAACGGCAAATGCGGGATTTGGTGAGGCAGAGGATTGACCTGGCGCAATTCGCACCACATCGCAAAAAGAAGAAAAAGGATGAAGCGAGGTAGCGGCAATCCACGGGGAAACGGAAAGCCGAAAACGTCCGCGGCAGCAGGATCGAAGGCCGTGAACGGCTCGGGTTTCGGCGATGTCGCGACACGTTTCTACGGCATCCCGTTGCCCGGCGTGAACATCGAGGATCTGAGCGGTCCGCTGATCGTACTGGAGGGAAGCGACGGGTCGGGACGTTCCACGCAGGTTACTTTGCTAACGGAGTGGCTCGAATCCGAGGGTTTTGCCGTGCAAACAATGGGACTGCGACGGTCGCTACTTGTCGCGCAAGACATCGACGGGTTGCTGGAAGAAAACGCCGTGACGCGGATGACTCTTGCCTTAATGTATGGAACGGATTTTTACGATCAACTTGAGCGACGTATTTTGCCGGCGCTGCAATCGGGGCTCGTGGTTCTAGCCGATCGATACATTTTCACGCTGATTGCGCGCGCTGCTGTGAGGGGCATCAGTCGTGATTATCTGCATGGCCTTTACGAGATGGCTTTGCGACCGACCCTCACTTTCTGGCTGAATGTGCGCCCGGAAGTCGCGTTCGACCGCGAGTTCAAGAAGGCCCATTCGATCAGCTATTGGGAGTCTGGACGCGACATGTCTCTCTCGAACGATCTCTTTCAGTCATTCATTCGCTATCAGTCGATGATCAAGCGCGAATTCGAGTATTTGGCGAACCGGCATGGCTTTATCGAGGTGGATGGGGAAGGTAGCGTTCGGGAGGTCAACGGGACGCTGCGCAAGCAAATCGCCGCGCGTCTGGGCATTCGCAATACGCATTACCGTCCTTCGAGCGCATTATCTCAACTGTGGCGCTAAGTGGCTGCACCGGTCCAACTGGCTGCAATTGACGCGGGTTCGAATGCGATCCGACTTGTGATTGCACGCAGCACCGGTCCGCGTGAAATTCAATTCCTCGAAACGGAACGCGCGTCTGTTCGCCTGGGCCACAACGCTTTTACGCGACGCATGCTCGACGACGACACGATTTCGCGCGCAGCTCGCGTTTTTCGCGCCTTCAGCGAGCGCATGGGTCGACATGGCGTCAGCGCCTATCGTGCCGTCGCAACGGCGGCAGCACGCGAAGCGCGTAACCATCGCGAGCTGATCGAACGCATCCGGCGCAAGTCCGGATTGGAAGTCGAGATCATCAGCAGCGCCGAAGAAGCCCGCCTAGTCTGTTCGGCGGTCAATTGGAAACTCGGCGACACCGTCCGACCCCGACTCATATTCGATCTGGGCGGCGGCAGCTTGGAGATGAACTTCTTCGAACGCGGTGTGCTCGACCGACGCGTCGCCCTTCCCCTGGGAACGATTCGCATCATGGAGACGTACCGGGTGCAGGGTGCGATCAGCGAAGACGTAGCCGAACGGCTGCGTCATCACGTACTTTCGCTACTGCGCAGTGTGATTCCGTCTCCGCCGTCTCTTAAGCGATCGATTGTTGTTGCCTGCGGAGGAAACGCCGAGGCGCTCGTTCGGTTTGCGCCAGCTCCGAGTTCCGGCCGTACCCCGGCAATCAATGTTCGCCTGCTGCGAGACCAGACGTGGCGGCTGCTCGATCTGGATGTTCCGGGCCGCATGCGCGTCTTCCGCGTCAGGCAGGATCGCGCCGAAGTGATAGGGATTGCCGCCATCATTATCGGAACGGTGGCGCACTGGCTTGGGCTGCAGACCATGCTCGTTCCCGGCGTCGGAGTGCGCGAAGGAATCCTGCTCGACATCGTCGCGCAGCAATATTCGATGCCGTTGCCCGAGGAGGAACAAAGACAAGCGGCGGAATTGCTGGCTGGAACGCGATGGTTTGCGCGGAAGCTGGGGACGGATTTGCGGCATGCGGAACAAGTGTCGCGCCTGGCCCTTTCACTCTTCGATCAATTGCGGCCGCTTCACAAGATGGCGCCGGATCTGCGGCTCGCGCTCGAAACCGCGGCGCTGCTGCACGACACCGGTCATTTCATCAACCGCAAGTCGCACCATCGGCATGGCGAATATTTGATTCGCAATGGTGAAATTCCCGGACTGCGGGGCTGGCACCGCGACATGGTGGCCGCTTTGGTGAGGTATCACAACTGCAAGTCCGAGCCGGAAGTCGATCATGCCTCATACGCCGCGCTTGACGGCTCCCGTCGCCGACAGACCCGCCAACTCAGCGGGCTATTGCGGATCGCGGAGAAGCTCGAATCGGAGCACGGCGAGGGTGTTCAAGCCGTCAGCGTGCAGATTCTTGGACGACGGGCCGTCTTCGTGATTCGTGCTTCCGAAGGGACTCGCCTTAATCTCACAGGTCTCGAAAAGAAAGCGAGCCTATTCGAAAAGGAATTCCGTCTCAAACCTGAGTTCCGCCGCGCTCAAAGAAAGGAAAAAGTCGCGTAACTATGATCCTATACATCGTGCGTCACGGCATTGCCGTCGATAAGACCGATCCGAAAGCACCTCCGGATCCTGAGCGTCCCTTAACCGCTAAGGGAATACAGAGAACTCGTGCTGCCGCGCTCGGGTTAAAAGAGGTTGGCGTAAAACCTGATGTTCTCATCACCAGTCCCTACGTTCGGGCGGCGGAAACGGCGGAAATTTTCGCCGAAGCGCTCGGCTTCCCTACTGGAAAGGTTCGTGTCACGGACTCGCTGAAGCCGCCCGCAAATCCCGCAGATTTTATTAAGGAGTTTTCGCACTTGAAGGGGAAAGAATTGATGTGCTTTGGCCACGCTCCTCATCTGGATCAGTTGATCGCGCAACTGGTGGGAGCGCGGGTAGTTTTCACGGAGTTGAAGAAAGCTGGCGTTGCCTGCGTGGAGCGAACGGGCCCACATAGTACGTGGCGTGTGATTTCGATCCTGACACCGAAAGTGCTGCGTCAGCTGGCGTAGAGCGACTCGGTTCGAGGACGTTCCGCTGCAGGGATCAAGCTGTGGCCCCACTGAAACCCGGCGCGCCAAACAAGCCAGGGCGACTCCTTGGCGCTAGTCATCGCGCGGAATTCATCCAGACGAATCTTCCGTTCCGGCGCAATTTTCTCCATCCACGCCGCAACTTCAACAGGAGCCAGCTTCCTGCCCTCCTTCTTAATATCTGCACGAAGGACGTCGAGATCGTGTACCTCTCCGAGCAGATCCTGCATGCGCTTCAGATCGGCCGACCAGGGCTCGTACCGTTGCGGCAGGAAATTCTCCACCACATAACGAAACCGCTTGATTCCAATGCGCGTGCGGTGCCAGCCAAGGCTGCTCGCGTTCTTACGCGCCCTTTGATACAGCTCGACGGCTTGGTTCAATTTTACGAGCGCCTCACGTTGAAAGACGACACTCTCCATAGGGAAAAATCTGGCTTCCTCCGGCAGCTTTCGTGTCAACTTACGCCACGCTTTGCGATCGAAAGCGTCGAGCGCGCGATCGGCGGCAGCGCGGCTCTTCTTTTCGCGCCGGGCCAGAACGCGAAGCATGTGCTTGCGAAGATCGCCTCCGCTGTCTTTCGCTGAGCCGAGTTTTCTTACCCATTCTCGCTCGACCTGGATGTCGTGCAGATCGCCGAGAGCCCGGAACAGTTTCTTGCTGTGCTTCTTCAGGCTGTGCCAGCCAGGGCCGGGGTTTACGTCCCTCAGAGTGTCCGCCATCGTGCGACAGCGGCGGAGCGCGACGCGTACGTCGTGGACATCATCAGGATCCCAGTCTGGACGCAGATCGTCCGTGCGCTTTAGGACTTCGTTCATCCAGACTTCGAGTCCGGTAATCTTGGCAGTCACCCCAGAGGGCAATGAGAGTGCGATCGACATCGAAGATAAATCGGTCCGCGAAGGGACCTAGTAATTTTACTCTGAGTTCCACGGCTTCGGCAGCCAGCCTCCGCGTAGGTCTGTGGATAACAGCCGGCGCCTTCGGCGGTCGGAAATCTAAGATGCCCGGAATCAGTGCGTTACAGAAACCTTAGCGCAGAAACGGCCTACCGCAAATAACCTCGCTCTCCCCAAATTCGTCAAGGCGAGGTTGACGCCGTCATTCTCTCTGCGATGTGGTGTTCTCTGTGCAGCTTTCCACTCGCGCCCGGGAGCATCGCACGGTGTATTCTGAAACCCACGCGCCAGCAGATTTGCCCAATTCGGATTGCGGAGCGAGAGCCGTGCCTCGTAAGCCACGCAGTATTGATCTGACGCAAGTCGTCGAGTGGGATAATGGACGCATTGAGCGCAAGCACGACTACCTTGCTGTAGAAGAGCCGCTTGAGATTCGAATTGGCGAGTACCCATTGACGGTCACGATGCGGACGCCGGGACACGATGCCGAGCTGGCCGCTGGTTTTGTGTCCACGGAGGGGCTGGTTTCGAAACGCGCGGACATTCTGAAGATTACAGCGGGCGAGGAACTGACGGGAGATGGCTCTGCAACAGCCGATCACCGAAATGTCGTCTTAGTCGAGCTTGCACATAGCGCAGCATTTGATCCCGAAAAGATGCGCCGGAACTTCTTTGCCGCGTCGAGTTGCGGGATCTGCGGGAAGGCTTCGATTGACGCAATTCGCTCGCGCGCTCTTCGCACGCCGAATAGGGATTTCCGACTCGATCCGGAAATCTTGATTCGTCTGCCAGATTCAGTTCGCGCAAAGCAGGCTGCTTTTGGGCGCACCGGCGGCCTGCATGCGGCGGCACTGATTGACGATGCTGGAAACGTGCTTGTGGTGCGTGAAGACATCGGACGGCACAACGCGGTTGATAAGGTGATTGGTTGGGCGCTGCTCGAAAAACGCGTTCCTCTTCCCCAATCGATTCTTTTCGTCAGCGGTCGCGGGGGGTTTGAAATCGTGCAGAAAGCAATCGTCGCGGGTGTGCCCGTGGTGGCCTGTGTTTCTGCGCCTTCGAGCCTGGCGGTGCGCCTTGCGCGCGAACTTCAGCTGACGCTCGTAGGATTCTTGCGGCGACGGCGGTTCGTGATTTATGCAGGAGAAAACCGGCTCGTTACGGCAGCGCCCCCACCCGTGTCCGAAGGGTAGCCCTTGTGAATCATTTCACGAAATGCGTCGAAGAGCTCTCGATCCCACCAGCCGCGTCTCGCCTCTTCTTCCATGATTTGAAGCGCAATATCGGGCTGGTCGGCTTTGCGGTAGGGGCGGTCGGTTGTAAGGGCGTCGTAAACGTCTGCTAGCTGCAGAATACGCGCGGTAAGAGGAATCTCCGTGCCCTGCAGATGATCCGGATAGCCGGACCCGTCGAAGCGCTCATGGTGATGGCGGATGATCGGCAACACGGGCCGGAAAATCTTTAAAGGCGCGCAGATCCGCTCGCCTACGACCGGGTGTTTCTTCACGATATCCATCTCATCCCCGGAAAGGCGCGCGGGCTTGAGTAGAATCGCGTCAGGCACAACTACTTTTCCAACGTCGTGCACCACGCCGGCGCGACGCAGGGCTGTAACGTGCTCATCGGCAAGTTGCAGCCTCTCGCCTAAATGCGCTGACATTTCGGCCAATCGCTCGCAATGACCTCGCGTGTATGGATCGCGGGCTTCGATGCTCAGGGCTAGGCTGAACAGCACTGCTTCGGCGTGTTCCAGCTCATCGGTGTATTGCTTGAGCTTGATGAGCGAGCGAGTTCGCGCCAGCAGTTCGTTCAAGTCGATGGGCTTGCTCAGAAAGTCGTCGGCGCCTGCGTTGATTCCCTTTATGCGGTCTTCGGTTTCGGAAAGGCCGGTAATAAGCACGACTGGAGTCAACCGCGTTTCGGGACGCGCTTTGATGCGCTTGCAGACTTCGAAACCGTCCATTCCAGGCATGAGCACATCAAGGAGGATCAAGTCGGGATGGATGGTGGCGCAAGCTGAGAGTGCAGATGACCCATCCGGCACGTCGTAAACCTCAAAGCCTTCACGACGTAGCAGCGCTTCGAGCGCCGCGCGCGAGCTCGATTCGTCGTCGACGATCAGGATTTTCCCGGATGTCCGACCGTTTCCCAAGGGGGTTACCCTAACGCAGCTGCCAAAGCTTCGGCAACCGGCAGATTCAGCTTCTTCGACGCCCGACGGGGACCCCGAGTCTGAAGCTTACGGGGAGGCGCCGATCACACTAGTAGGCAATCTTATCCGGTTTTTCCTTCCAAAGGTGAAAAGCTTCGAGCGCATGCTTGCGCATTACAGGAGTCATCGGAATTTTGCGCTCACCATACGGCAGAGCCAATTCGCGGTAAATCAGCGAGTCGTCGAATCCCGCATCCGACGCGTCGGATGTCAGTGCGGCAAAATAGATGCGTTCGATCCTTGCCCAGTAGATAGCTCCTAGACACATGGGGCACGGTTCACAACTGACATAAATCTCGCAATCCCGCAGCTCGAACGTAGCCAGTTTGCGGCAAGCGGCGCGAATGCCGACCATCTCCGCATGCGCCGTCGGATCGTTGCTCTCGGTCACGCGATTCACGCCTTCGGCCACGATCGCGCCTTCTTTAACGATTACAGCACCGAAAGGGCCACCCTGCCCCAGTCGCACATTCTCAATCGAGAGTTCGATGGCGCGAGACATGAAGGCGTCGGTCACAATCCCACCTTGAAAATCTCCACTTGAGAACCTCCGGACATCGAAAGGTACTCAATCAATTCAGCAAACCCCCGCTCTTTGCGCCGCCAAGCATAGAGCAACGTGCTGCCGATTGGGATGAGCGCAATGCACAAACCCGTCCAGAATCCACGAACGTCCCAACCCGCGCGACTGGCGCCGTGCGAATCGCGCCGACCTAACGCCTGTCCCACACGGACAGCAGCCGGGGAGCTGATCCCGAGAGGCACCATGTTGCGATCTGATGGCCCGCCAGCAGAAGCACCCATATCAGGATCGCACCGTACAAACGGAAGCTGCCGCCCGGTAAACGGAGGCTGGCAGCCCAGGGCTGACTTTGTTTCCGGTAAGTGCAACTGGGGTATCGGTTGGAGGTGCAGCGGAGGGCCCGTCCTGTGACGAGCCCTCGTAAACTGGAGACTATGACGTGGGATTGGCGTGAGGATTTGCCATGCGCTGCTGCTTGATGATCTGAACTTTGTGGACCAAGTCGTCCGCCATCTTCAAGTCTGCGTCACGGGCATCAGCCGACGTCTCCATGTCTGCCTTGCTGCGATAGAGCAAGTTCAGGTACGCCATCGCATCATCGTACTCAGGCTTGCGGGCCATGGCATCCTTCGCGTACTGAATCCCCTCGTCGACCAGGGGACCGTATTTCTGGGCGAACTGCTGCGATACCTTCTCCGGCAGCGGATCTGTCTCCTTCAGAGGCTTGCGCGCGTTCTTATTGTAGTCGAGACGAAGCTCTGCATCGCCATGGTAGGCGATCGCCCAATCGATGACTGCAATCCAGTAATACGAAGCTGGATCGCGAGGGTCGATGGCGATGTGTTTCATATGGTACTGCTTGGCCTCTTCCAGAGTCTGCTCGCTATAGGGATTCGAGCCCATGCCCCACAGGAGCGAACCGATGCCGTCGAGCGCGGATAAATTGTTAGGATCGACGTTCAAAACATCTTTGAATTCCGCGATTGCCTGGTTCGCCATTTTCATGTTGTCTTGTGATGGCGCGCCCGGAATGTACTGGGTCGCGTAAGCCGTGGCGAGAAACAGCCGCGCGTTCATCAGCTTCGGGTCCAGCGCTTTGGCCTCCTTAAAGTCCTCAACGGCCACATCGAATTGTGCGGCCTTGTAGGCCTGTACGCCCTTGTTGAGCTTGTCACGCGCTTTAAGCTTGTTGCATCCTGCTGATGCCAACACCGCCGAGGCAACAGCTACAATGAACAATCGGTTCTTCAGATTGCGCTGCATGCAGCACTCCCTTGTTCGATTATTGCCAACCGGCAACCCCGCATCTCAAACCGGCACGCCAGCGAAAATGGCAGACCAACCGCGCGCCGCGAGCGACTACTGGCCCGCTTCGATCTTGTTCGTAATCAAGCCCACATGGTCGATCCCAGAGGCTTTCATGATCGAGATCGCTCTGGCAACGTCGGAGAATTCCGTGGCGTCGTCACCCTTCACGAAAGCTACTTTTTCGGCGCGCTGCGCGAAGATCTTACTGAGGGTTGTACCGAGCTGATCCCACGAACTCTTGTCCTGGTTGATCATCACGTCGCCATTCGCGCCAACGACTACTACAATCGTCTTGTTCAGAAGTTGCTGATTTTCCTTTTGATTCGGCGGCGGCGGCTGCGGAACGATTGTGTCCAGTCCCTGCGAGATCGTCGGCGTGATCACCATGAAAATGATGATGAGCACCAGCAAAACGTCGATCAGCGGCACGATGTTCGGATCGGCCATTACTCCTTTATTTCCACCAACTGCCATTCCCATCGCGAAACTCCTTTTCGTTCCCTAAAATCCTACGGAAACAGAAACAGGCCAAGCCCTCACGCCGTCCGAGGAAACAATCGAGCGAAGCCGGTCTGGACAGGTTCCGCTCGGGTACCGTCACCTGTCCTCTGGCGCGCTCGATTCACTATCCACCCTCGGACCCTGGTGGCGGTGGCGGAGCCTCTCTCACTACGCGCTGCGTCAATAGACCGATATTGTCCACGCCAGCCGAACGGATTTCATCAACTGCGGACTTCACCTGACCGAATTTCGCCCGCGCATCCGAGCGAACGAAAACGGTCTTATCCAGCCGACTGGACACTTGGTCTCTCACCTTATCCTGCAGTTCATCCATGCCGACTTTGTTGTTGCCAAGGTAAATGCTGCCGTCGCGTGTGACAGCCACGATAATGGCGTCATCCTTATCGGCGTTGGGCATGTCCTCCGGGTTCGGAACGTGTACCATGTCCACGGACACGCCCTTCGACAACAGCGGCGTAATGACCATGAAAATGATCAGCAGCACCAACATGATGTCAGCCATCGGAATAACGTTCGGGGCCGACATCACCGGCGGTGCTTTGGGTTTGTACGCCATGAGTTACTTCTTTCCGCTTCGACGAGTGATGAAGTAATTGATCAACTCCATCGAAGAGTTGTCCATCTCAACGTCGAAGGCTTCCACTCGATTCGTGAAATAGTTGAACGTCCACACAGCTGGCACCGCGACGAGCAAGCCAAGGGCGGTCGTCACGAGAGCTTCTGCGATGCCGCCCGCGACGGCCGAAAGGCCGGTCTGTTTCTGCGCCGAAATGCCCTTGAACGCGCCGATAATTCCCATCACGGTGCCGAACAGTCCCACGAAGGGCGCTGTCGATCCGATGGTGGCGAGTCCGGAGAGCCCGCGCTTCATCTCTGCGTGAACGATGGCAACCGAGCGCTCCAGACCGCGCTTTGCCGCTTCGATGACTTCTTCGTCGCCGACTTGCGCCGAAGCCGCCTGAAACTCCGAAAGGCCTGTGGCAACGACCTTGGCGATGTGGCTCTTCTTGTTGCGCTCGGCGATCGAAATTGCTTCATCCAGTTTGTTGTCCTTCAGCGCTCCCGCGACCTGCTGAACGAAAACGCGAGATTGCTTACGCGCCGCGCTGTACATCAGCGCACGGTCGATCATGATGCCAACCGACCACGCTGACATAATGAACAAAATGATGACGACAACTTTCGCTGGAACGTCCATGTTGTGCCACATGGAAACCACGTCCCAACCAACTTCGGCGTTCTGCTGCTGCAGCGCCAGAACTCCAGCCCACATTAAAGTCGCAAACATTGAGTTTGTTCCTCCTCCATTCCTTAGACCGAATGATTTCGGCAGCGAGATTTCTGCCGTGCCCAGCAAAACTGGCCCGGCCCGCGTAGCAGGCCGGACCGCCCCCTGCTTTTATCCGCCCAATGTGAAGACGACGGAAATCGTCGTCTCAACTTCCACCGGCTCGCCGTTCAGCAACGTCGGACGATACCGCCATTGCTGAACCGCGCTCATAGCGTTCCTCATCAGTAGCGGCGGCCCCGAAATATACTGCAACTGCTTAATCGTGCCGTCTTTCGCGATAATCGCGTGAAGAAGAACGGTGCCCTGAATGTGAGCTGTCTTCGCGATTTCAGGATAGACCGGCTGAACCTCATGAATCAGGTTCGCTTGCTGCACATTGCCGCCGACTCGGATTCGCTCCGGAGTCGGTTTAGGTGGCGGTGGCGGACCGCCGCCCGTACTGCCGATAATCCCTCCCAGAACGCCGCCCATGGAGCCACCGCCAATACCGCCCGCAACGCCGCCCGTCATACCACTGGTGACGTCCGGTGGCGGCGCCTCTTCTTTGATGATGTTCACTTTTTTGGGAATTACAGTAGGCGCCGTCAGCTTGCCTTGTTGAATAAGCGGGGGAGCCTGCTGGTGAATCACTTGCACCTTCGGGGGTGGCGGTGGCGGGGGAGGAGGAGGAGCAGGCGCCGTAATCCACGCCGCGACCGCTTCCTTCGGAAGCGCCTGAGTGACGAGTAGCGGGATCAAAATGAACACTACTATGACCGCCACCTGGATGATCGCCGATAGAACGACCGTCCATCTTTTGTGTGTATGCTTCGCCTGCGCGCCAGAGACTACAAGGTCGTCAAACATCCGTTACCTCCTTGCGGCGGCAACTGCACGCTTCTCGCCCGAGGACCCGGCGCGAACGGGAGCCGCTTTGCTAGCCTGATATTTGTTCCAGACAACAACCAAAGGTGCCGCAATGCCAAAACTGGAGTACGTTCCTACCACAACTCCCACCACCATGGCAAAAGAGAACGCACGAAGAGACTCGCCACCGGTGAGATAGAGTACCAGCACGGTAAGTAGCGTCAGCCCGCTGGTTAAGATGGTTCGCGACAGGGTTTGATTGATCGACTTATTGACGATTTCGGGGAATGGCTCTCGCCGCATCAGCCGCAGGTTCTCGCGCACACGGTCGAAAATCACGATCGTGTCGTTCATCGAATAACCGACGAGCGTTAGCAGGGCGGCAATAACCGTCAAAGAGATCTCGTAATGCACCAGGGAGAAAAAGCCCAACGTGATGAGCACATCGTGGAAGCACGCGATTACGGCAGCGGCCCCGAAAATAATCGTGTCGATCCAGCGACGAAGGAACGCACCAAAGCCGATTCCGCGGGTGCCGCGCAGGAACAGCTCGCTGCCCGAGAAGCGGATCGCCACATAAATCAGCATGCCGCCGAGCGCGTATATGGTGGCCCAGAACGCCTGGTGTCGCAGCTGGGCGCCGACTTTGGGTCCCACACTAGTCGCGCTACGTATGGCAAACGCTCCAAGAACAAAGCCGCTCTTCAGCGAGTTAATGACAGCAGGAGTGACACCGGCGACGGCGTTCAGCTGATCGAAATTCGTAATGATCCCACGCTGGGCTCGCGCAGCCACAAGCTGACCGGCCAATTGTTTATAGCGATCAGCGGACGCAGGGCCAAGATTCAGCGGATCTTTGGTAGTCAGGTAAGTTGCCAAGTCGGACGAGGTAACGGAGTTGAAGTCGATTTTGCCCGCCGGAACGCCATACATCTTTTGTAGGGCGGCGAGAACCATCTGACGCTGTACATCCTCGCCTTCGTCCGTGCGACTCTTTTCAATGCTGATCTCGACGTCGTTTTTCGAGTTTGGGTCGGCGAAATCATTGATAGAAGTGATGGTGAAGGTAGACGCCGGAAGGCCTGCCGCAGTAAGTCCCTTACGCAGTTGGTCGACAGGAGCATTGGAGGCGAATCGCACATTCACGAGCGTGCCGCCACGGAAGTCGATGCCGTAGCGCAACCCCTGTTTCCACACGGAGATCCAGCCGACCGCGAGGAGAATGAGGGAGAGCGTGACAAAATATTTCGCCTTCCCCATCCAATCGATATTCACGCTGTGGAAAAATTCCATAGACTCCTATCCGTTCTTATTTGACACCGCTTCCCCGGATTTGTTCCCGACGAAGCAGGGTCCCAAGCGGCGCCTGCGGATCGTTCGAGAAAGGGCGACGGTCCGTTAAATACTCAACTCGGCCTGGCGCGGCATGTGTGCCAGGTGGAGGTCAAAAATCGCGCGCGACACGTAGATCGACGTGAACAGGTTCGCCAGCAAACCGATAATCAAGGTGACCGCGAACCCTCGGACGGGACCCGTCCCAAAAAGGAAAAGGAAAGCCGCCGAAACGAGGGTCGTGATGTGGGTGTCGATGATCGTCAGGAATGCGCGATCGAAACCGATGTCAACCGCCGAAGCCGGCGCTTTACCCGCGCGTAATTCCTCTCGGATACGCTCGAACACCAGGACGTTCGAGTCGACACCCATACCTATGGTCAAGACGACACCGGCGATTCCGGGCAAGGTCAAGACGGCTCCGGAATACGCCATGAACGCAAGCAAGATAAACAGGTTGAGAAAAAGGGCCACAACTGCATTGACACCGGCCAGCCGATAGTAGATCACGAGGAAGATCATGACGGCCAATACGCTGCCGATGGAAGCGCGCACTCCTTCATGAATCGACTCCAGGCCCAAGGACGGGCCGATCGTCTGTTCTTCCAGATATTTGATGGGTGCGGGAAGGGCTCCGGAACGGAGTACGAGCGCCAGATCTTGCGCACTTTGTTGCGTAAAACTGCCCTCAATCTCGCCCGTGTCATCGATGCGGCCGTCGATCACCGGAGCTTCGTAAACCTTGTTATCGAGCACAATAGCCATGCGATGCCCGATGTTCTCCGCAGTGAAGGGACCAAACCGCGAAGCCGCGACGGTCGAGAGCGTGAAATTTACCTGGTACTGACCAGGGGATTTCGTGCTGGGGGACACATCGGCGCTTCGGAGATCGGTACCGGTGACAACCGGAACTCTATCCAAAATGTAGTAGCCTTCGGATTGCCCCTGACCTGGGGTATTTGAGGCCGACCCCGCAACAATCTCGGCGTCCGGCGGCAGAACGCCTCCGTGGGCGGAAAGCGCTGCCGCTTCGGACGGATACGTCTGATCGTCCAGGACCTTCTGCAAGGCGAGTTGTCCGCCAGCCTGAATCACTTCCTTGGCGCGGGTCGGATCGCCTTCGCCGGGGAGCTCGACGAGAATTTCGTTGTCGCCGCGGCCGGTGAAAGCGACATTTGGCTCGGTCAAGCCAAGGGCGTTGATGCGGCGCGTGATCGTTTCGCGCGCCTGATTCAGCGTGTTTTGTTGTATGTCTGACACGGCAGACGGCTTCATCGTCAGCAGATAACTGTTCGGCTGTCCGGCGGCCGGCGCAATGCCCCAATCTTGGAATTGTGTGGTGACTATGTCGCGAAAAGTGCCGGAGCCCGCGAGATCGAGGTTCTTAACGAGTATTTGGGTCGCGCTGATACTCTGCACGTCGCCGAAATTGACGCCTTTTGTGCGAAGCTGCTTCTTCAGTTCGTCGATTGCTTCGTACGAGCGCTGGCGAATGGCTTGCGGAACCTCAACCTGCAGCACCAAATGGCTGCCGCCTCTCAGATCCAAGCCGAGTTGAATCCGATCCTTAAAGTTCTGGCCGATCTGGCCCCAAGAGCTCGGAAATCCGATCAAGCCAAACAGACAGACCAGTATAACGATGAAGATAAAAACGAATTTCCATCGCAGCTGTGAACTCATGCGGTCTTGGTACTCTCTTTCTGCTGCGCCGTTTCCGCTTGCAGCCCGGCTACCGCGCTCCGCGAAACCTTGACTTTCACCTGTTCGGCGATGCGCAGCATCACGGCTTCATCTTCCAAACCCACAACCGTGCCGAAAATGCCGCCATTCGTGATTACCTTGTCTCCGGTTTTCAGGCTCTTGAGCATCTGCGCCGTCTTCTTCTGGCGGCGCTGCGCGGGCAGGATCATCAGGAAGTAAAAGATTACCATGATGAGGATGAGAGGGAGAAACAGGCCGATTGAACTCGGCTGCGCAGCAGCTTGCACGAAGAAGGCGGCACGCGCCGAAATTAAGGAAGCCAAAGGAATAAACATTTCACCTTACCCGTTCCGGGAATAGCGCCTGGTCATGCTTTCCGCTCGCGCGGAAATACGCTTCGGACGCCCCTGCAAGTCCGCGATCAAGCGCGCTCAAACAGGTGTGGAGAGCACTTCCAAAGATGCAGCCCCGCTTCTTAACACGTTCAAGCCTGCCAGCCGGCCAGCAGGCCCTGCTCAGATTTGCCTGGCGAGTCGTGCGCGAAGGTCAGAGCGGAATCTTTCGAGCCTTCCAAACCCGATAGCCTCGCGGATTTTGCGCATAGTGTCAAGGTAAAAGTACAAGTTGTGGTGGGTGTTCAGGATTGCAGCGAGTGGCTCGCCTGAAGCGTAAAGATGCCGCAGATACGCGCGCGAATATCGCTTGCATACGGCGCATCCGCATGTTTCATCCACCGGCCGCTGGTCTCTTGCGAAGCTCGAATTGCGGATCAGCAATTGCCCTTGTGAGGTGAATAAGCATCCGTGGCGTGCGCCGCGCGTTGGCAGTACGCAATCCATAGTGTCGACGCCAAGTCCCACATAGTCCGGAATCTGCTCGGGCCTGCCCACGCCCATTAGATACCTGGGCTTATCGGCTGGGAGCCTTGCTGTGGCCGCGGCCGTCATCTCGCACGTCAGCTCATGCGATTCGCCGACCGCCAGCCCGCCTATCGCGTAGCCCGGAAAATTCAGCGCGACGAGCGCATCGGCATTTTCCTCGCGCAACTGCGGGTACGTTCCGCCCTGGACGATTGCGAACAGCATTTGGCGCTCGCGGTCGCCATGGGCAGCGAAATAGTCCCGAGAGCGCCGGGCCCAATCGAGCGTTCGCGCCGCGGCTGCGCGGGCGCGCGATTCTTCAGCTGGAGCCTCGATGCACTCGTCGAGCACCATCATGATGTCGGCTCCAAGCGCGATTTCGATTTCCATTGCCTTTTCGGGCGAAAGAAAATGTTCGGAGCCGTCAATATGCGAGCGGAAGGTGACACCTTCGTCGGAAATCTTGCGAAGGTCGCTGAGGCTGAAAACCTGGTAGCCCCCGGAATCGGTCAGGATCGGATGCGGCCACGACATGAACCCATGCAGCCCACCCATCTGGCGAATCAGTTCGTGGCCCGGTCGAAGGTAAAGGTGATACGTGTTGGCAAGAACGATTTGCGCGCCAAGCGCTTCCAGGTCCTGCTGCGTTTGCGCTTTGACGGTCGCAGCTGTACCCACCGGCATGAATGCCGGCGTGTCGATTGTTCCGTGGGGTGTTGTCAGGCGACCGAGTCGAGCGCCAGTAGGATCGGTAGCCAGAACCTCGAAGCGAAATGCCATCCGCCCGGTTCTATCAGGCGAAGGCCGCGGCAAATCCTACCTTCACAAACACGAAAAATAGCCAGAGCACCACAATGATGCCGAGTGCCTGCGCGAAGGAAACCTTTTTCGGATTCGTAGCGCGGAAGCCGATCGCTTGTAGAATCAGCACCCAGAACGTGAATAGATCGAGCGAAGTCAGCAGGGAGACGAGCCATTTCGCCGACCCGTCCGCAAGCAGCGCGCCTGGGTTGGATGCGACAAGGTTTTGCGTGTCGATCGTAGTCGGGTCCTTTATAAACAAGATGAGCACCCCCAGCAGCCCGGTGATGACGTACGGCATCCACGAGTGCGCCACAATCCCAAGCGACACTGAAAACCGAGTCTTCGATCCTGAAATAACGTTGAACGCAACCAGCAATAACGCGGCGACGATCAGTTCCGCAATAGCCGTTCCTACCACCACACCCACGTATCCGATGGTGGAAGCCAACTTCGCTTGCTTCTCCAGGAGCCCCTCTCTCTTCTCCGCCGGTACCTGCTCCATTCGTTGCTGCGCCTTCGGGCTGCTCGCGATCTGGCGGTCGATGACTTGCCTCCAGCCCACGCGCGAACCGATCAGAAAGACGATCGCAACCGAAATAAGGATCACCGAAAGCATGGGCAGAACCCATGTGGGACGCTGCACGATGGATTCGAATGTGGTCTTGGGTTCAAAGAAGACGCCAAACAGCCTGCCGAATGAACTTACCGGGGCCGGAGCCGGCTGCGCGGGGGCGGGCATCGTTGGGCTAGCCATGTTTGATCCTCCTTCCAGGACAAATCATGCCTGGAGCCACTGACAGTTACGCTGATCGGCTCGGGGAAATTTCAGTGCGAGAGTCTATCCTAAAGCGAAGCAGGGGACGACAAGAACCTTACGCGGGTATTTGCCTCCCGGATTCTGCCTGGAGGATCACGCCACCGAACATCGCACGGTCCAATTGCCCCTCGAAAGCCGCCTACGGCTATGCCATCTAGTCAAGGGCTCCTTGCGCCGTTTGGACGTTCCGTTGGCCGTCGACGGTAGCCCATATGGATCGCGGCGAATCTGCGCTGCACCTATGATTCCCAAATCGCTTTCCCAGGCGACGAGTATGCAACGGTCTCTCGCCGGGGGGTGCTAGGAATGTTCTCTGCGAAGGCCAAACACAGCAGAACTAGTCCCGCACCAAAGCACATGCCGGACGCAAGGAGCTGTGTAATGTCCACAGCACGATACATCTGAAACTCGGGCCGGCGGGCCATGGTCGCGATTTCAATCAATCCAATGAAAAAGACGACTCCCGAAGCCAAGGCCCTTCTTCCCGCCGCCATGCGTCCTCCTGAGGAATGCGTTGCGCGACGATAGACTTCGCTCCGCGAGATGTCAATGTTGGCAGGAATTCAAATCGTGACGCGAAAGAGGTCGCCGTCCTGCTCCACGAAAGCGTTGTCGATCAGGCGGGTGGTGCCGACAAACGCGGCCAGCAGGACGTAGCAATTCCCTCGCAGGTGGACGACGGGCTCGAACGTATCAGCGTCCACAACTTCGGCGTAATCGAGCCTCACCCCGGGTTCGATCCTGAAAGCCCCGTGTACGGTTCTCAGAAGCTGCGCAGCGTCGCGCTCACCCTGAACCACGGCCTGCCGGGCTGCTTCGAGAGAGTGGTAGAGAACCGTCGCGGCTTTTCGTTCCTGAGGACTTAGGTAGGCATTACGCGAGGAAATAGCCAGGCCGTTCGGCTCGCGCACGATAGGACAAGTATGAATGGAAACGTCGAGGTCCAGGTCACGCGCCATCTGACGGATGATTCGGGCCTGCTGTGCGTCTTTCCGGCCGAAGAACGCGACATTGGGGCGCACAATTTCGAACAGCTTCAAGACGACAGTGGCGACGCCTGGAAAATGTCCTGGACGGGCGCGACCTTCGACGCGGTCGCCCAATGCGTCGACGATAACTGACGTTTGAAATCCCTTCGGATAGATTTCCTCGACCAATGGCGCAAACAGATAATCCACGCTCAATTTCGCGAGGGCTGCGCGGTCGCGTTCCATCTGCCTTGGATATTTCGTGAAATCTTCCGAAGGCCCAAACTGGGTAGGATTCACGAAAATGGAAACGACAACAGGCGAGCACTCGCGCTTGGCCTCGCGAACGAGCGAGAAATGTCCTTCATGCAGGGCGCCCATCGTGGGCACGAAGCCGATCACGCGGCCGGCTGCGGAGGCCCGGCGCGCTACCTGCTTCATCCAGCTAACGGTATCTATACCTTGCAATTTCGAGCATCCGCCCAGACGGGAGATCGCATTGCACTGCGGCAAGACCGGAGTTGTTATGTGATGTGGAAAACGAATACCGGGGAATCAGCGCGGTCTCCCCGGGGCGTTCGCGCTCGGGCTAGTGGCCGGTCGCGCTGTGCCCATCGGCATTGAAGGCGAAGTGCCGCGCGGCATTGACGGCGAGGTGACCGGCGGACCTGGCATCATCGGCGAGCGGGCACCGGAATAACCCGTCATGTTCGGCGGCCCAAATGCGGCGTGCATGGGCGGCCGGCCAGGCATCCGAGGAGCGGCCATCCCGGCGTTTACGGGCGCAAACGCACGTTCGGGAATGCTGTGAATCTGCGTGCGCGAAGTAACGGCCGGATGCAAGCCATTGATATTGATTCTTGTGCTGGCTTTGGCGGCTAGATGCGCGCGAAGCGCCTGCAAACTCGCAGACGTGGGCACGATCACCGGCGTGATATGCGGTCGCACCGCATTCATCGGCATCGCCTTTCCGTTTTCAGCGGGCTCGAAATTTATAGCGTGAATGTTCAGCTTTTGCATTCTTGCAGACACTTCGCTGGCGCTGAATACTTTGACCCGCCCTTCGTGGCCGAGCTTACTCGTGCCTACAACGACGGGCGATGCAATAGTACCGGGATGTGGAGCATGTATGCCGCGGGGTGCCCATGCGACGTGCTTGCCAACGCCGAACCACTGGACCGGCGCGGCCGTCCAAGTGCCATAGTTGTTCGGAAACCACATCCAGCCGTAAGAAGACGAGTATTGCCAGCCACCAAAGTGGTAAGGCACCCAACCCCAAGGTTCAGCGCTTATCCACGTCCAGCCGAACGTGGGGTAGTACATCCAGTTGCCGGCCGTAAAGGGCGCCCAACCTGCCGTCATGCCCCATGGCTGCCACCCATAGCCGAATCCGGGGAAATAGTTCCAGGAACCGTAGGTAGCCAGATCGGACATTCCATACGTAAATGGCGCGTTCGCATCGACCATCGCTTCGGTCGAACCATGTCTTTCGGCAGTCAAACGATTGCTCACCCAGCGGTCCCACTGATCCGGTTTAAGGCTGTGAGCCATCGTTGTCTTCGGCGTTTTGGCCATCTCATCGACGAACATCGCGCCCTTGGCAACGTCCTGCGTCGAGCCACGATCGCCGACCAGAACTTTGCCGTTCATTACACTGACGGCGGCGTCCTTGCCGCGAACGCCGATCTTAAATTCAGCATTTTTCGAAGGTGTCACGCTGAAATTACGCGTCGAGACTTCGAATGTTTCGCCGGACGACAAGCTCGCGTCGAAAGTGGCCATACCTTCCGAGAGCGTTACGCGCGTGATCCGTCCACCGCTGGATAGAGCGAGTTCTGTGAACTGCACTACCGAATCGGGTGCCAGCCACAGCATGCTGCCGTTTTCAAACTCGACTTCCGCGCGGCCAATGTTCGTGCCGATTGCAAAGCCCTGCTCGACGGGCATATTCATCACTGCCGGTTCCCATTTGTTCGACTTGTCGGTGCGAACGATCTGAACGTCGCCCTCGACATAGCTCAGCCGGACGATTCGCGCATAGCTGAGCGTAGGTGCTGTGGGAGTGTCGGTGCGTGCCGGCAGCGCAGCCATCAGCGGAGCAGCACAAGCAACGCAGGCCAAAAGGGCGATACCCCGGAATACTGAGAAAAAGAACGTTTGTGGATGAAAAAAAGATACAGGGGAAAAGCTCCGCTCGGCCATGGGGTACCTCCGTGGTCCGTGAATCTGCAGCAATGATACTCCTGCCCAAAGGAAAACGTGCTCCTTTTTGGAGAGGAGAGAATGGAGTGAGCGGGTCCTTTGGGTCAGATGTAGTTCGGCTAAGATCATCATCCAGAATACAAGGGAGACTGTATGGTCCGATTTTTACTGACTTTGCAATTCTAGGATCGTCGCTCACAAAGTTGGTGCGTCGAAATCACGTCGAGAGCAGTACTTTTTCGTATGCCGAAGGAAGCGCTTATGTCGGATCTGCAACCACAGCTTGGCGCCCAGTCCGCCCACACATTCCGGATCGACGTTCAACTGCACGAACTGCTTACGAGCAGCGCGCGAAAGGCGCATTCGCTTCCCGCTCAGCGGGGAGCGGACCGAAGACTTTTTTTGACGAACTTGGACGACTTGCAGCAACTCACGAAAATCGCGCACGACAACGGAATCGCGACCGGATCGGGTCATCGAGAAGAACCAGCAGGAATTCAAGATGGTCAACTCGGTCAAGCGTCTGAACGATATGACGGACTTCTTGCGAGGAAAGTTGAACCTTGGAATTGCAGGGGCCAGAATTCGATTACTATCCCTTCTGATGGCTCGCTTGCACCGCGTTTTCCGATGTACTCGGCGACGCAGGATTGGGGTAACATCAAAGACCCTAAGTTCGCCAGTTGGATGAAATGAAGAAGACCTGCCAGACCCAGTGCTTCTCGACTCTGAACCACAACCTCGGGTTTTGCTACAACGATTCCCGAGTGGACCGATGGGTGATGCAACGAGCGAAGCGCGGATTCCAGGGCGTCGCCGGCAGTTTCGCTTAGTCCCTAAACGTTCTTAGCAAACAGTCCACACGTTCCTTCAATATAGACACACGCCACGCAAGTTGGATTTACACGTTCAGCCCACAACTTAATAGCCTTTCAGGCCGGGATCGAGACCGGCGCCTGATGCATTTCCGAGGAGGATCAATGGCGAGCACGAGACTGGTTCAGATCAAGGATGATGCGGAAATTCAGCGGCGGCTCGCAGCCGAAAGAATGCGGCTCCGCAACATTGCAGGCCTCGACAGCCCTGAGCACTTCCACAAGCCGGTCGAGCGGCCTTTCACAGCTGAAGAGCGCAGCCGAGTGACCATCCTCTTCGGCGGCTTCACCTGGAAGCACGAGGACCTGATTCGCGCCGTGTTCCAGGGCTGCGGCTACAAGTGTGAAAAGCTGCCGGTGCCGGACGTGCCCGCGTTTCAGATCGGCAAGGAGTACGGAAATAACGGGCAATGCAACCCCACGTACTTCACGGTGGGCAATCTGGTGCAGTACCTGCAGCACTTGGAGCGAGAAGGTATCCCGCGCCAGCAGATCCTGGACAACTATGTCTTTTTCACTGCGGGTTCATGCGGTCCCTGTCGCTTCGGCATGTACGAGGCGGAATATCGCTTCGCGTTGAAAAACGCCGGATTCGATGGTTTCCGCGTCCTGTTGTTCAAGGACAGCGACGGAATAAAGGCTGCGTCCGGCGAGCCCGGACTGAAATTCACAGTCGATTTCGGATTCGGGATGCTCAATGCGTTGCTGATGGGAGACGTGATCAACGACCTGGTCTACCAGATTCGGCCATTCGAATTGAACAAAGGCGAAACGAACAAAGTGTTTCGCGAGACGGTGGACCATCTCTGCGATGATCTGAAAAACCGGGATTCGTTCGAAATCGAAGAGCGCGCGCCGGAATGGGCGAAGCCGAAATTCAAATCGAACAAAGTGCTGCGTAACACCTTCAACGTGTTCGGTAAGTGGCACGAAAACATGTGGGGCAAAGATTACTTGAATGCGCTCGCATCGGCACGGGATGCCTTTAATTCTATAGAAGTCGATCGCACCAAGGTGAAGCCGGTCGTGAAGATCACGGGCGAGTTCTGGGCGCAGACGACCGAAGGCGACGGGAACTTTCACATGTTCGAATTCCTCGAGCGGGAAGGCGCGCAGGTGATGGTGGAGCCGATCGCGACCTGGGTCGCTTACCTGATGTATCAGGCCAAGGCTCATGTGCGCGCAAAGTGGCCTGCCACGCGACCTTATCGCGATCCGGCGTGGTGGGAATTCAAGCAGCAGGTCGCAAATCGCTGGGCGCTGCGGAAGAAACTGATGATGATCGGCGTAGGCGAGAAGATGTGGTACTTCTTCTATCACCGCGCCATAAAGAACCTCGGCGGGATCACTCATCACCTGGTGTCTCAACCGGAGCTTGCGGCGCTCGCGCATCCTTTCTACAACCAGTTCGCGCGCGGCGGCGAAGGGCACCTCGAGGTGGGCAAGAACGTCTACTACACCGTCCACAAGCTGTGCCACATGGTGCTCGCACTCAAACCGTTTGGCTGCATGCCGTCGTCCCAATCGGACGGAGTGCAATCAGCGGTGATCAACAAGTTCAAGGACATGATCTTCTTGCCCATCGAGACTTCCGGTGAAGGCGAAGTGAATGCACATAGCCGCGTCCAGATGGCTCTGGGCGAGGCCAAGGTGAAAGCCAAAGCCGAATTCGAAACAGTTCTGAAATCCACCGGCAAAAGCCTCGAACAAATCCGCGAGTACATCGCGGAACATCCGGAGCTGAGGCGGCCATTCTATAAGGTGCCGCATCGCGAAGGAGTTGCCGGGACTGCCGCGCAGTTCGTTTTGCACGTCAGCAATCGCATCGATCGCGACACACGCGTTTGGCGCCGCTTGCGATCGCATGGGACCGTTGTTCCCGACGCCGCATAGGCGGAGGTCACAGCAGGCCGGATCGCCATGCGACTTCCAAATTCCGCTGTTTTGCCGAAGCCGACAAAACCGAACCCTAATTCTGCAGGAGTAGATTCCATCGGGGGATGTCACATGATCCAAGGGCATGATCGCGAGACGAAATACATGGTAGGACTCGATGTCGGTTCGACGACCGTGAAGGCGCTCGTTATCGATGCGGCGACTGACGAAATTCTGTGGCAGGACTATCAGCGCCATGAGACGAAGCAGCCGGAAAAAACGCTTGAATTTCTGCGTCGGATCGAACAAGAGACCAGCGTAAACGCGAGTAACACGCGTATGTTCATGACCGGGTCCGGCGCGGGCGTGTTGGCCGATTTGATCGGCGCCAAGTTCGTTCAGGAAGTTACGGCCGTGGCGCTAGCAGTGGAGAAGCTCCATCCCGAAGTGTATTCGGTGATCGAACTTGGAGGGCAAGACGCCAAAATCATCGTCTTCAAGGATGATCAAGACAGCGGACGTAAGAAGAAGATCCCTTCGATGAATGATAAGTGCGCCGGGGGCACAGGCGCGGTAATCGACAAAATCAATGCGAAGCTAAAGATTCCTGCGGCCGAGTTGTGCAATCAAGGCTATCACGGTGTCAAGCTGCACAAGGTTGCAGGTAAGTGCGGTGTGTTCGCCGAGACGGACATCAACAGCTTGCAGAAGGTCGGAACGCCTCCGGACCAGTTGATGGCCTCATTGTTCGACGCGATCGTCCTTCAAAACCTGAGCGTGTTAACGCGCGGTCACACGTTGCGCCCGCACGTGCTTCTGCTTGGCGGGCCAAACACGTTCGTTCGCGGAATGCGAGAAGCGTGGCAGGCGAACATCCCCAAAATGTGGGAGGAGCGCAAAGTCGAAGTTCCGGCTGGCTCAAAACCAGAGGAACTGATCAAGGTGCCGCAGAACGCACAATATTTTGCGGCGCTCGGCGCTATTGAGTTCGGCAAGAGCGAGGACGACTCGGTCGGATCCTATGATGGATACGATAGGCTACTCCACTACATTGAAGTCGGCCGGCAGGAAGAAAAGGCCAAGTCAGGCGGTTCCGGCTTGGTCAAAGCGAAGGACGAGCTCGAAGAATTTCGCGAGGTGTACCGGCGCAAGAAATTCGTTCCCGCCGAATTTCGGAAGGGTCAGACCGTTGGTGGATTTATCGGCATCGACGGTGGTTCGACTTCAACAAAGGCTGCCTTGCTGAACGAAGAGGGCGACATCCTGTGTAAGGCCTACCAACTCTCGAACGGCAACCCGATCCAGGACACGATCGACATGTTCGAGAGCTTGCGCGCACAGGTGGAGAGTCAGGGCGGGAAACTCGAAGTTCTTGGCGTTGGGACAACCGGTTACGCGAAGGACATTCTGAAGGACGTTCTGAAAGCCGATGTAGCCTTGGTCGAGACGGTCGCACACACCGAATCGGCGCTGAAGTTCTACGATGATCCGCACGTCATAGTGGATGTTGGCGGGCAGGACATCAAGCTGATCGTTCTGAAAGACGGCCGCGTGAAGGATTTTAAGCTCAACACGCAATGCTCGGCCGGAAACGGCTACTTCCTGCAATCGACAGCAGAGGGATTCGGAATCAAAGTCGATGAGTATGCCGATCTCGCGTTTTCCGCAAATGCGATGCCGATTTTTGGATACGGCTGCGCGGTGTTCATGCAGTCTGACATTGTGAACTTCCAACGGCAGGGCTGGCGCGCGGAAGAAATCCTGGCGGGTCTGGCAGCGGTTTTGCCCAAAAATGTGTTTTTGTATGTCGCGAGCATCCCGAATCTGGCGGCGCTCGGCTCGCGATTTGTTCTGCAGGGCGGAACGCAGAACAATCTCGCGGTCGTGAAGGCGGAAGTCGATTTCATTCGCAATAGCTTCCGTGCGGCCGGCAAGCAACCCGAAATCATTGTTCACGAGCATTGCGGTGAATCTGGGGCGATCGGAGCGGGTCAGGAGGCTTTGCGCCTCTGGCGCAACGGCGCGCGCACTCCGTTCATCGGACTCGACGCGGTGCGAAAAATCGAATATCGGCAGACGCGCAACGAAGATACACGCTGCCATTTTTGCAAGAACAACTGTCTGCGCACGTTCATCGATATCAAGCTGGACAACGGCGCGCACGCGCACATCCACGAAATCGGCGAGACGCGCGGGCACGATCACATTCACGCTCCCGATACGCGCGTGGATGTAAGCCTGAATGCGCTGCTCCCGCTTCCAGTTACGCCGTCGAAGAAGAGCGGCGCGCCGGCTCCTGCTGCGGCAAAGAAGTCCGCGAGCAAGGTGCCACTCGCGGCGGATGAACGACGTTTGATCATCTCGACTTGCGAAAAGGGCTCTGTCGAAGACGTTAACGATATGAAGGAGATCAAGGCGGGACTCGATCAGCTCAAGGAAAGACATCCCAATCTTGTCGACATCGCCGCCCACGAAATCTTCCGTCCAGCGAACGCGAAGTCCGTCGCAGACCCGATTCCCTCGCGAGCATGGACGAAGGCCGCAAAGGAACGAGTCGAAGCCATGCAAGCGCGTCCGCAACTGCGCATCGGCATCCCACGAGTGCTGAATGCGTATGTTTACGCGCCGTTGTTCAACGCATATTTCGAGAGCCTGGGGTTGCAGCCCGAGAATATAGTTTATTCCGATTATACGTCACCAGAGCTGTACCGGGCAGGGGCGAACCGCGGTTCGATCGATCCATGCTTCCCGGCGAAGATCGGCATCTCACACGTGTACAACCTTGTCCAGATAAAGCACCGCAAGAAGCCGCTCGACGCGATCTTCTTCCCCATGTACGACGTGCTGCAGTCGCCGCTGGTGAAATTAACGGGATCGAATGCGTGCCCGACCGTAACGGCGACGCCGAATACCGCGAAAGCAGCGTTCACCAAGGAAAATGACGTCTTCAAAGACGCGAACATCAAGTACGTCGATCCCATTCTGAATTTCATGGACAAGAAACTGTTCGCGTTCCAGATGTTCGAGGCATTTAAGTCTCTGCTGGGGCTGTCGCTCGAGGAAAACGACCGCGCAATTGCGGCGGGCTACGTCGCTCTTCAAGACTATGAGAGCGGAATTCGCAAGCGCGCGCGGCAGGTGCTCGAGCAACTTGAACGCGAAGACCGCATCGGCATCGTGATGCTCGCCCGCCCGTACCATCACGATCCAGGGCTGAACCATGAAATCCTCGACGAGTTCCAAAAGCTGGGCTATCCAATCTTTTCTCAGAGCACGCTGCCGCTCGACGAAGACATTCTCGAGCGCCTGTTTGGAGACGAGGTGCGCGCGGGCGCGATAAGTCATCCGCTGGATATTTCGGACGTCTGGAAGAATTCCTATTCGGCGAGCACAAACCACAAAATCTGGGCTGCCAAGTTCACGGCGCGCCATCCGAATCTTGTGGCGCTCGAAATGTCGAGCTTCAAGTGTGGGCACGATGCGCCGATCTATGGCGTGATCGAAGGAATCATCGAGCGGTCCGGCACGCCCTATTTTTGTTTTAAGGACCTTGACGAGAACAAGCCCACCGGTTCCATCCGCATTCGTGTCGAGACGATCGACTATTTCTTGCGCCGGTATCGCGAGCAAGTCATGAAGCGTCGAAAGGCCGAGCAGGACGTCGAAGCGCAGCTGGCTGAATTCGAAGCCCGCCTGCGGCGTGAGGCTGAACTCAGCACCCAGATCGCCGCTGCGGATTAGAAAGCCGATCTTAGGCGCAGTTTCTAGAGGGACCTGCAGCGTCGCATATCTTCTGATATGCGCGCAGAAACTGTTCTTCGCCACGCCTCGTTAGCCGTGCCAGTAATCCGGTTGAACGGCCACTGGGCTCGTTGAACGACAAGTTCGGACTAAGGCTCTGTCTGTGCTCGACTCTTCTAACGCTTTGACGAAAATACCAGAACGCCCGTATGGCTGCATCTCCCGCTCGCGCAGATTCTAGACGAGGGCTCTTGTGCTGGTATCGAAACCGGGTTCGTTCGTCATGTTCTTGAGCCCCTCCTACTGCTGACAACCACGCAGTCCGCTCGGTATCGATACGGCTGTTGAGGCTTGGTAAGATCGCCTAAACATCGGGGGAATTGGTGTCGGTTTCTCACAGCACATTCGAGACTGAAGCTCCGCCGCGGAACATAAGCGCACGTGAGCCGCTTCTTCCACAAGGAAACCGCACACTTTATTGCCGTTTTGGGAAACGCGCGCTCGACCTGTTGATGGCCGGCGTCGGATTGCTTCTGCTCTCGCCATTGTTCTTGCTGATCGCACTGCTAGTGAGGATCACTTCGGGAGGGCAAATACTGCATCGAGAGAACCGTGTCGGCCGCGATGCTGGCATTTTTCAGATTCTTGAATTTCGCACGACCGCCCTCGACACCGAACGGGATGGTTGGGCTCTAACGATAGATGATAACGAACAGGTGACGTGGCTGGGGCAGATCCTGCGTAAGCTGAATCTAGACCAGATGCCGCAACTGTGGAACGTGCTCCGCGGCGATATGAGTATTGTCGGGCCCCGGCCCGAAATTCCGTCGTACGTGGCCATGTACACCCGTCAGCAGCTCCGGGTTTTAACTGTGCGTCCGGGAATGGCGGATATGGCGTCTGTACGCCCCCGTCATCAGGTACTCGTGCCAACGCGCGCAGTGGGCGGAGACGAGTTTTACCGTCGCGAGGTTCTGCCGGAGAGGCTTTTACTCAATCTCGAATACATCGACCGCGCTTCCCTGCGTCTTGACCTGAAACTCATGGCACAAAGCGCATCTTCGATCCTTCGCCACAATCGAGCGCAGGTACGCCAGTTATAAGGGAATCGCCGGAGAGTAAACCGTTCGGTTTCGGCGAGTCCTTCACACGAGGAATTTAAGACGTTTATTTTAGTGAAATAAGGTAAGCGCTGAACAGAGAGGGAACTTCAATGCCACGCCGTCATCGCGCCACATATTCCAGCCGTTTCGACAAAGCCAACCGAAAGTTTGAAGAGACCGCCCGCCACATGTCGGGGACGCCAATCAATGTAAGCGACCGGGACGTCGAGACTCACCTTTATGGTGTCTCGGAAGATGAAGCGCTGCGTGGTGCCGCCGGCTCCGACCTGGGCACCGAAGAGCCGCTCGAAACAACAGGCAAGAAGCGCACTCAAAGCCGAAAGAGCAAGGCAAAAAAATCCGGCAACTCTCGGACATCGGGCGGTTCGGGCAGCCCATCCCATCGGAAGAGGCGATAGTAGTTCGCCGTTCGTGAACTATCAGGGTGCTCGCGGCTGCGCTTCATATCGCAGAGTTCACTGCACTTGTTCGAGCTCGTAACCGTTGGATTGAAGCGCGGTCTTCAGATCTTCGACGTGTTCGGGTCCTCGCGTTTCCATCGTGATATCGATCGCCGTGTCGCCCAGGACGACTCCGTAGTGCGCCCGGCTGAACGAGGTCTCCACAATATTCGCTTTCTGCGTAGCAATTACAGTCGAAAGCCGTTGGAGGGCGCCCGGATGATCCGGCAGGTGGATGCGGATGCGCACCAGACGTCCGTCTTTCACAAGCCCGCGCTCGATGATTCGCGAAAGCAGCGACACATCGATGTTACCTCCGCTGACAAGCACGCCGAGCCGTTCGTTTTCACGGCTCTTGAATTTTTCATTCAGTACGGCGGCCAGCGCCACTGCCCCCGCACCTTCAGCCAGCGTTTTCTCTTTTTCGAGAAGCTGGAGGATTGCATTGGCGATCTCTTCCTCGCCGACGGTCACGATTTCGTCCACATATTTTTCGATTAGCGGCAAAGTTTTTGTTCCGGCCGTGCGAACTGCAATTCCGTCCGCGATCGTCTTATTAGGCGCCAAGGTGACAGCTGCGTGCTGTTCGACGGCCACTTTCATCGATGGCAGCCGCGATGTTTGCACGCCGATGACGCGCACGCGTGAGTTCATTTCCTTCACGGCGCACGCTACGCCTGCGATCAGGCCGCCACCGCCAATGGGAATCACGACGGCACTGGGATCGCCGAGTTGCTCGATCATTTCGATGCCAAGCGTGCCCTGACCGGCGATCACAGTTTCGTCATCAAATGGGTGAATGAACGTAAGCTGTTCGGAATTGCAGCGACGAATGGCTTCCTCGCAGGCCTCATCGTAGTTCGCGCCTGACAGAATCACTTCCGCGCCATATCCGCGCGTCGCCGAAACTTTCACCAGCGGAGTCGTCAAGGGCATGCAAATTTGCGCTTTGATTCCGTGTTTGGCTGCATGATAAGCCACAGCCTGCGCATGGTTTCCCGCCGAAGCGGCGATTACGCCGCGCCGGCACTCTTCAGGCGTTAGCAAGAGAATTTTATTGAGTGCGCCGCGTTCCTTGAATGAACCGGTCGCTTGGCGGGTTTCGAATTTTAGAGAAACGTCACGTCGCGTTGCCTTTGAAAAGGCCTCTGAACGAAGGAAAGGCGAAATGCGGATTGAATTTCCGATCCGTCCAACCGCATCTCGAATTGCCGCAATCGTCACCACTTTGGATTCCTAGAGAATAAGCCGGGCGAAAGCCGTTTATGACCGGCGTTTCAGCGAACAAAAAGAGCAGCGCTATTGTATCCGTAAATTTGCCAATCCTGGCTGATCGGGCTTCTCGATTGTTCAGCTCAATTCCGGGTAGTGCTCTAATTCCGTGTTGCTGATTCTGTCGGCCACGGCAAACTCATTCGCGTCCCACCATCAGCAACACACATTTAGAGCATCACCCAATTCCGCGGAGATTTGCTGTGCTAGTCGGGCTGTAATACGATGACCCCGCACTATGACTGACGGGCCTACGACAAGCGCGAAATCCAGCGCCGATTTTCTCTGGGGATTCTGGTATCCGGCAGCACGCAGCGGCGCCGTGCGGCGCGGGAAACTCGTTCGTGCCATGCTGCTCGAAGTTCCGCTCGTTCTCGGGCGAGACGCGGCAGGAAAGCCATTTGCGTTGCGTGATGTCTGTCCGCACCGCGCATTTCCGCTCTCCTTCGGCCAATTCGACGGCATGAACGTCGAATGCGCTTACCATGGCTGGCAATTTGACGCGCACACGGGACAGTGCCGCCACATTCCCTCGCTTACGGCCGACTCAAAGCTGAAGTGCGAACGAATCTACACGGGTAGTTTCCCGTGCTCAGAGCGCGATGGATATATCTGGGCATTCATGTCGAACCCGCAAGGACTGACAAAACCCGCCCCCAGCGAACCTGTCGCCCTGCCTTCGGTTCCCGAGTTGCCCACTTTCAGCAAGAGCTACAAAATTGCGCACCTTTACGCCGATCTCCCCTGCTCGGTAGACCACGGAATTATCGGCCTAATGGACCCGGCGCACGGACCCTTCGTGCACCAGGCATGGTGGTGGCGCACGCGGCGCAGCATTCGCGAAAAGTCGAAGCAGTTCGAACCGATCCCCAACGGATTCCGGATGAGTCCACACGCGCCTTCATCTAACAGCGCCCCGTACAAGATCCTGAAATTCGCGACTGGCGAACCCGCAACCACGACGATTGATTTCGTCCTACCTAACCAACGACTGGAACAGATTCGCGCCGGCCGCTACTGGCTTTCGAGCCGCACGACCGTTACACCGGTGCGCCGCGACCTTTGCAGGCTCGACTTCGTCGCCGCGTGGAATATTTTGCCCTGGTTTCCGATTGTGTCGTTCATCATTCACGTTTTGGGACCGCGATTCATCCGCCAAGACACCGAAGTGATCAAAAAGCAGTCGCTCGGACTGCGTTATGGAGATCGAATGATGCTGGTGGATGATGCGGACCGCCAGGCGCGCTGGTACTTCGACTTGAAAACTGCCTGTTTCGAATCGCAACGAACGGGCGCTCCATTACAGCACCCGATGTCGGGAACTGTGATCCTCCGCTGGCGATCTTAGCCGCGTATTTCGGGCCCAGCGGCGAAGCGATAGGTATTCGCCCTAGCGCAATTCGGCAAGATTGAATGCTGTCTCGAAAGTCTGCCCAGTCAGCGCCGCGACATCGATTCGCATCGGCGCCAATCAATCCTTTTATCTGATTAGACGCGGTCTCGGTATTCGTTTTCCCCCAGCACTACTTCGGCAGGCTGCTGAGGAAAGGGTAGTGCTCCGCGGCCGCCATGAAAAAGAGCATTGGGAACGAGAGCCAGAATCCGACGCGTGATGCGAAAAGCGACCACTTCGCCATGCGGTCGGCTTCCGCCGGGATCGGCTTGCCCTGTTCGACGGCAGCGCGCGTCCATTCGATCAGCCGCTTTTGAACGCGCCACACCACGCCCCAAGTATTCAACAACATTAAGAGCCCGAGACCTCCTCCTATGCTGATCGCTAAATCGGCGCTCGACGCTCCCGGGTTCGAATTGATTTCGAGAATCATCCACGAGGCCGCAATCACCACGATTGCTATCGCCGCCCCGCGAAACCAAATATTTCCCATCACAGCTTTGCCCGGCAGTTGTAACGGATAGATAAGCGCGTACGCGACCAGCCAAACGACCAGCCACCATAAGAACGATCTCGCCGCGAGCGAAGGATTGCCGGCATTCTGAGCACTCGCCCTCAGCAGGATGTAGAAGTAGCGCATTCCCACCAGCACAGCCACGAACGCCGACCAGCGAAACCACCACATCGCTCGCGTCATCATCACCGGGAACACCTTGCCGCGGACCGAAGCGTCAAGCTGTTTCATTGTCGGGAACCCGACGAGATTGAAGAAGTAGAGCAGGCCGATCCAAATGATTCCCGAAATGAAATGAATCCAGCGCAAGCCAATCTCTTCATTTGCGATCGGACCTTGGGGAAAACTGAAGTGTGGCTGCAGCAGGTTGACCGTGACGGGATCGTGAAAGATTTGCATGCTGCTCCTCTTCTTTTGCAAGGGAAGTGAAAATAGAAAGCCAGCTACAGCGCAGGCGTAATCGTTCAATTCCTCCCGGGTCCCATTTTCCTGCCTTCTGTTCTTGCCAGTTTCTGATTCCGGCTTTCGAACCGTTCCAGAGCCCACCGTGCGTGCTCGGCGATCAGATCGTCGCCCGATTGCGCCAGCGATTCAAGAACAGAGGCGATGCGCGACCGGGCGCTCGATTCATGCGGCAACCGTGCATTGCCGAGCGCGACGCAAGTGTTCCGCACGAGGCCGCGCCATTTCGCTCTTTTCACCGCGCTGCGTCGAAAAGCCGCGCTGAATTCCTCCCGAGATAAGCCTGCGATCCACTCCAACGCTGGGGCAAGGAGCGAGCGTTTCGAATGGTCATTAAGGTTATTGTGCTCCCTGGACTCTTTTTGTTCCACGGGCTCACAGCAAAGACACTCGCTGACGGAATCCGAATTTGGACATTCCAACCGTGAATCTGACCCTGTTTCACAGGTACGCGGCGCAAACTCCGTCGCGGTCGTAATCGATGCTTTGCGATTCCACGGGCATACATCCTGGCAAATATCACAGCCAAACACCGCTTCGCCAATTCCTTCACGCAGGTCCATCGGAATGGCGCCGCGCAGCTCGATGGTCAAATATGAGATGCACCTTCGTGCATCGAGCACGTATGGAGCCGGAAATGCATGCGTCGGGCACGCGTCCAAGCATGCCGTACAGGTGCCGCAGAGATCGGGAGGATGCAGGTTGTCCGCGGCCACACTGGCAGCCAACTCTAGTGTCGTTACAATTACGCCGAGGAACAGCCAGGATCCAAGCTGCTGGTTGATCAGGCAGGTGTTTTTCGCCAGCCATCCGAGCCCCGCGTATTTCGCCGCGGCGCGTTCGACAATCGGACCAGTGTCCACATAAGCGCGTGCCGCAAACGATTCGGCGAATTCCCCACGCATCGCAGT
>DASUJR010000269.1:0-33060 GCA_036279175.1 Candidatus Acidiferrales bacterium
AATCGGCATCAGGCCGGTCTTCTCGCGGCCAACATTTCCGCGCGCGAGTTGCAGATTGACGATGGCGCGCACGTTGTCGCTGCCGTGCCGATGCTGCGTGATTCCCATGCTCCAGACCACGATCGCGGATCGAGCTTTGCCAAACGCTTCCGCAAAGCGAAACATGTCGGTGGTGCGCAAGCCGGAGCCGCGCTCGAGGACGTCCCACGGAAGGGAGCGCACCTTCGCCTCAAGCAGGTCCCAACCCGTCGTACGCGCTGCGACGAAGGAGCGGTCGACCCAGCCGTTTTCGATCAGGTGTTTGAGCACGCCGTAGAAAAATGGAATGTCGCCGCCGATCAGAATGGGAAAGAAATCGTCCGCGACGCGCGTGCCAAACATCGCGCTGCGGGCAACGGAGGGAACCCAGTAGCGGTCGAGGCCCGGTTCGAGGTACGGATTGACGACGAAAACCTTGGTGCCTTTTTGCTTCGCGTAATAGAGATACTTCATCGAGACAGGTTGATTGTTGGCGATGTTCGAGCCTACGAGAATCAGCAGATCGGTTCCGATCCAGTCGGAATAGGAGCAGGTGGTGGCGGCGCAGCCGACCGTAGCGTTCAGTGCCGATGTGCTGGGCGCGTGGCAGATCCGGGCGCTGGTGTCAACGTGATTTGTGCCGAAGAAGCGCGCCACTTTCTGGTGCGCGTAATACGATTCGTTGGTGAGGCCGCGCGAAGTGATGTACCAGGCGAGGCGTCGAGGATCGGTGGCTTTCAATTCTTCGGCGGCAATGGCAATTGCTTCGTCCCACGAAATTCGTCGAAAGCCGCGTTCACCGCGCCGGCGGAGCATCGGGGAGGGAAGGCGGCCGAGTTTGAGGAGCTTGCGCGAAGAGAGGCCGCGGAGTTGCGCCACATTTTCAAGAAGGCGCGCGTCCATTGCGGGCATGGTATTGAGGCGCAGCAGCTTCAGGCGGACGGCGCACAGATGGACGCCTTGCATCGTCCAATCGCGCATCCCCGTGGTGCCCAGGGAGCAGCCGTCGCAGCAGCCATCGTTCAGGATCCGCCAGGCGTAGGCGAGGTTGTCGCGGTTCTCCCAGATGGTGGAGAGAATATCTTTGTAGGCGTTCGGATGCTGCTCGTGCAGACCGTACGGAACCGGGCTGACCCAGCCGCGCCGGCGAGGGTGTTCACTATTCTCTGTGATATTGCACTTGGCCATGGTGTGGTTGCGAACCGTTGACGCCGGTGCGCAAAGATTCTGCTCCAGTGACACTGGGTGAAGCAACCACCGGTGCCGCCGGTATGAACGCTGAAGCGGGGGAACAGGAGATTCTCGACTTCGGCGCGTGCGAGTACCGTGCGAAGTTCAAATTTGCCGGCTGCAATCCTGTACAGCCGGATTAAGGTTTGGGCATTTTGCGGCCTACCGATACCGGCTTCTTGCGCAGGCGTCTCGCCGGTGCTAATACAATATTGACGTCTCTTTAGCGTGGAGAGTTCAGTGGAGCGCAAAAAGAAAAAGCCGCAGGGGAAGGGACAAACAGGACCCGGGCGGACGAAAGACAAACGCGTTTCCGACGAGGAAGCTGTTGAACAATCCGAACAGCGCGACAAACTCGACATCGTAGACGAAGCATCGCGTGAATCTTTTCCCGCGAGCGACGCGCCCGCATGGACGGAAGGGCGCGAACCGAAGCCTCGGAGCAAGCGCGCCGGCGCTTAGGTTTCGCCACTTTTCCGGCGCTACTCTCATCACATTAATAGGGATGGAAGTTCGACGCAGGCAATCGGCCGCTCGGCGATTGCGTGTGGAGCGTCAGGACAAGGAGGCTGTATGAGCGCGGAACCGCGGCGCGCAAACGAAATGAAGATCGCCCTGCAGGTGGGCACTATCTTGCGCATCAAGAATACGGGAGACGTTGTCGTTGATAATCCGGAACTGGAACTGGCGGCAGATGAACAGGCCGCCGACGCCGTTCTGATCTATCGTCTTGATCCTGAAACCGGGGACCACATTCTTCGGCTCGTCGAACCCGTCGCACTGCGAGCGGAGCACGCTCGACGGCGCGGCGCCTAAACCGCGCGTCCCAGCCGTTTGCACAAGTTCTACCGCCAGGAGGCGGTTCTCTCATGCTCTTCGATCAGCTTCCGATTCGGCAGGTGACGCTTCGCAATCGCATCGTTGTTTCTCCCATGTGCCAGTATTCGAGCAAGGACGGGTTCGCGAACGACTGGCATTTCGTTCATCTTGGCTCGCGGGCGGTGGGCGGCGCGGCACTGGTGTTTACGGAAGCCGCTGCGGTGACCGCAGAAGGGCGAATCAGCCCGTACGATCTGGGAATCTGGAAAGATGAACATGTCGAGTTTCTGTCGCGGATCACGCGTTTTATTTGCGAGCAGGGTGCGCTTGCCGGAATCCAACTCGCGCACGCCGGGCGCAAAGCCAGCACGCCGCGGCCGTGGGACGGGGTGGGAACGATCCCGACGTCGAAGGGAGGGTGGATGCCGATTGCGCCGAGCGCAATTGCGTTCGATGAAAAACACGCAACGCCGCGCGCGATCGATGCGAGCGAAATTCCGGCGATCGTTCAGGCGTTCGCCGACGCTGCGTGCCGCGCACAGAGAGCAGGGTTTCAGGTGCTTGAGATTCACGCCGCGCACGGTTATTTGATCCATGAATTTCTTTCACCGATCTCGAATCAGCGCACGGATCATTACGGCGGAACGCTGGACAATCGCGCGCGCCTGCTTCGCGAGATCGCGATCGCGGTGCGGCGCGTGTGGCCGGAGGGCAATCCGATATTCGTTCGAATTTCGGCGAGCGATTACGTCGACAACGGGTGGGACGTCGAACAATCGATCGAGCTGGCGCGGCAACTGAAACGGCTCGAAATCGACGTCATCGATTGCTCGTCGGGCGGACTGGTTCCTGGAGGATACGCGCCGCAGCGGCCCGGATATCAAGTGCCGTTCGCGTCGGATATTAAACGCGGCGCGGGGATCATGACGGGCGCCGTGGGCGTGATCAGCGAGCCGGGAATGGCCGATCAAATCATTTCACATGGCGATGCCGACTTGGTGCTCATGGCGCGCGAATTCCTGCGGCATCCGTACTGGCCGTTTTACGCGGCACGCGAACTGGGCCACCGGGTCCCGTGGCCGGCGCAGTACTTGCGTGCGGCTCCTCAGGACACGCCGATCCGGGGCGCGTGACTTACGTGGCCGACGGGGCCGGCCGCGCCGATCAGCGTTTGCTGCGGGTGCTAGCGCGAGCGGTTGGCGGCATTCAGGAAGCGCTGGAACATCGTGCGAATCTCCGGAAGACCCAGGGCAAGCGTGGCGGCGAAATAGAAAACACCGAACGGCGCGAGCACAACGACCGCGGCAAGGACCGGCGAATGGTGCCGGAACGAATGATGGATGAGCCATGCTGCTCCGGCGGCGCCGAGCGCGGCGATCCAGACTTTCGTGATGTAGGGAGCAGGCAAGCCCGTTTTTCCAATCCTGCGATTCAGCGTGCGGCGCAGCAGCGTGAATTCGAACCACGAAGCCACGCCTGCCGAAATCGTCAGCCCCGCAACGCCCCAGCGCGGCTCGATGCCGAGCATCGGCGGCAGCGGAATAGCGCAGAAATAGCCGAGGCCGCTGGTGAGAATCACGCGAACGATGGCGTAGCGAAGCGGAGTGCGCGTGTCGCGCAGCGCGTAGTAGGTTGACGAATACAGGCGTCCGAGAGTTGATGCCAGCAGACCCACAGTCGCGCCCGCCAAAATTCCCCACACGTAAATTACGTCCGATTGCCCAAACTTGCCCGTGCGGTAGATTGCGCCGACGATGACGTCGCCGAGGATTAGAAACCCGGTGATGGACGGCACGACGAAGAACGCAATTTGCCGCAGGCCTGAGTTGAGCCGCGCGCGCAGCACCGGCGCAACTTCATCGTCCGTGCCCACCGCGCCCGACATGTGCGGCAGCTCCGCAGCGGACACCGACATGCCGAAGAGGCTGACGGGCAGCATGTAGAGAATCTGCGCGTAGGCGAGGCCGGCGACGGCCCCCGTGGGAAGCAAGCTGGCCAGCAGCGCGTCGACGTAGGCGCTGATCTGTACGACGCCGCGTCCGACAAACACCGGCACGAAATTGCGCACGACTTCCTTTACGTGAGCGGTTTGATAGTTCAGCGTGACGCGCAAGCGGTGCAGAAGCTTCAGCACGGTCGGCAACTGGATGGCGACTTGCAAGCCGCTGCCGGCGACGGAGCCCCACGCGAGGAGGATCGCGAGGGGATATTCGCGATAGCGTCCGCCCCAGCCGATCATGGTGCCGATCATGGCGGCGTTCCAAAGCACAGGCGCGGTGTAGGAAAGGAAAAATTTCTTGTGGCTGTTGAGAATGCCGAGACACCACGCGGAAAAGACGAGCAGGCCCGCGCCAGGAAAAAGAATCTGCACCATCTGAATGGTCAGCTGGCGTTTGGCGCCGTGAAATCCAGGTGCGATGGCGTCGATCAGATAAGGCGTCACCAGCACGCCGATTCCGACGATCACCGACGTGGTGAGCCCCAGCAGGCCCGCGATCGCGCCGGCGGTGCGTGTGGCTTCTTCTTCATCACCCTGCGCCAGCAGGCCGGCATAGACAGGAATAAACGAGGCGGAGAGAACACCCTCGCCGAACATCGTTTGCAGGAAATTGGGGATGCGGAATGCCGCCTTGAACGCGTCGGCCGCGTCGGAACTGCCGAAATAGTGGGCGAAGACGCGCTCGCGGATCAATCCGGCGATGCGGCTCAGGAAAATGCCGGACGCGACCAGAAACGCGTGGCGCTTCGACGCGCCCGCCTGCACGTTTCGCGCTTGCGCAGGTGTCGAAGTCAAAGAAGTTCCGGAAGTTGCATGCGTGTCGATACGTTTTATTACAGAAGGTGTACGCGGGGAAGTCAACAAGGTTCCAGACTGCTGGTGCCATGAGGCTGGCGGGTCCCGGCTAGTCGATTTCGATCGTCTCCATCGTGGAGAACCAAACAGTGCGCTTCGCATTCGCGCAGAGTCAGTCTAACGGGCAGGTGAGCCCGAGCACGGCAACCGGCGTCCAACTAGCACCCTTTGTCATCAAACTACGCTGCGCCGCGCCGCTTGACACACCATTCGTTTGATCACATGCTGGCGCGCGACGAGGATCTGCAAATTCCCGGTGCTTCAGGCTGAAGTGGAAGATTATGGCTAGTTCAGAACAACTGTTCACTCCGCGCGAGGCCGCGCAAATTCTGGGGATCAGCTACCCCACTCTCAAGCAGTGGATCTACAAGCGGAAGATTCGAACCATCCAGACTGCCGGCGGGCATCATCGCATACCGCAAAACCAAATCGACAAGTTCCTGTACCGCGCGTCGGAAGGGAGAGAGCCGGTCGAACGCCGCGCGGGATTTCGCCGTGTTAGCGGGCGCAACCAGCTCGTTGGCCGCGTGCTCGACGTGAAGATCGACGGCCTGATGGCGCAGGTTCGACTGTCGATCGGCGGCCAGCATATCACTTCCATTATCACCGCCGATGCAGCCCGCGAGATGCGGCTGGAGAAGGGACAGTCCGTCGCCGCGCTCATCAAATCCACCGAAGTTATGATCCTTCGCTTGTAAGTTGCCAGCATCTTCGTTCGCGGACGTGCCGCTCGCCATTATCTGCGCAAATATCGGCACGCTGTTGTGTCGGTTAGATGCGCAGTTAAGCGTATTTAGATAACGCATCTATTCGTATAAAATAGTACAATGCGTTCAGCCGTCGGCGGAGCGATTCTTGCGGATCGGTGTGCGAGTACTTGTCCCCATTCTCCTCATGATTTGTGCAGCGAACGTCGCACGCGCCCAGAGGCTCGCGGTTTCTTCCGCCGATCCCTCGGGCGCGACCACTGAATTTCTGCACGGTTGGTTTGACATGGTTTCCGCAACCCAGGCCCGCCAGCCGCACTGGATTACGCCGATCGCGACCGTGACGCCGCGGCTGGAACAGGAATTGCGGTTTGACATCCAGTGGCTCCCAAAATCGGACGGAACGATGACGGAGAACTATGGCGGCGTGAAGGGTTTGGAGTTCATTCCACAGAAGAACGTCGAAATCATTCTCAACATTCCGGCGTACATCGTTCATAACCAGTTGGGCGTGCGGGACGGATTTGGAGATTTTCAGGCGCTCGTGAAGTATCGTCTGGCCGCTTCGAATGAAGCGGGCGGGAACTACATACTTACCGCGTTCCTGGGCGTCAGCGCTCCCACCGGACAGTTCGCCAATGGCGTGTCGAAGCCGGTTTTCACACCGACCGTCGCGTACGGCAAGGGTTTTGGGAATTTCGACATGCAGGGGACTTTCGGTGTCTCGCTTCCGGCCGGAAATACGAACGCGATCGGCAGGACGTATTCCTGGAACGACGCGTTTCAGTATCGAGTTCTGCGCAAGTTCTGGCCTGAAATCGAAGTCAACTACTCCCGTTTTCAAAAGGGAAGAAACGACGGAAAGGCGCAGCTGTTCCTCACGCCCGGCCTCGTGCTGGGGAAATTTAAGCTTTGGCACAGAGCCGGATTAACGTTCGGCGCTGGGTTTCAAATTGCCGCCACTCATTTCAGCACGTCGAATCACAACGCCATCCTGTCTGTACGCTTTCCGTTCTGAATTGCTGTCGTAAAGTCGCGATCGGGAAGGCACCGTATCACCGGTGTTTGCTAATCCAATTATCGTAATAACTATCTGAATAACACGTTTCAATGTTCCCGGATCGCCGATGTCCTCTTACGACTAGAATGAAGTCGCGACTCAGTCCTCACCCTGGATCGCGGAGGTCCCTTGCCCTTTGGACGAGGTTTACGGATTCTCTGGATCGCTTCCCTTGTTTTGGCCGGTGTTTGCGGTTTTGCGTATGGCTGGGAAAATCGTCTGGAAAATCCCCCAATGCTCAACATGATAAAAGGGAAAGAACCGCCTGAACTTGTGCTCCTAAGGAAGGGGCGCTATGACGAAGCTGCCAAAACAATCCTCGATTCAATCAGCGACGAAAAAGAGGCCCCCTTCAAATACCAGGAGGTAGCCACCATTTATGCCGTCCGGGCGGCTAAAGACCCGTCAAAGCGCGAGAGATGGGCGCAGCGGGCGGCGTTCTATGAGGCAAAGAGCGTAACGGCGAGCGGCAATGAGCCGATAATTCTGATGGGTGCAGCATCCGGCCTCGATCACATCGGCGACGTCTCCGGCGAACCCTGCGAGTATTACACAACGGCGATCCAGTACGCGCAACAAGCTATGGATGGCCTGAAGAGCGATGCCATCTACATTGGAGATGACAAGACGCCGACGAAGCCCTTGCGGGATGACGTTGGAAAACTGCTGGACAAGTTGCAGGGTAAGATCAAGACGCGATGTAGCGGTAAGCGTGACATCGGGCGGTAACCGTCAGTCTCTGTGGAGCAACATGCGGCACTTGTTGAAAGCTAGATTTGCCTGGGTCTTGTTGTGGGTCGTTACGGTTGTGCTCGTAGCCCTTGGTTCATACCGGACAGGCTGGGCTGTCGAGGGCAAGGTTGAGGATGCGGGAACGAGGAATGCGCCTCCTCCTCCCGAGGACAAACTGGAACGGGAGGGACACTACGATGAGGCTATTCGAGTCATTACGAAAAATCATGATCGGCTTCCCGAGGCAGATATCGATTGCCAAGTAGGCTGGGTGTATTTGAAGCGCGGAAAAAAAGAATGGGCGAATCGGCAACGTTGGGCGCAGCAGGCGGTTATCTACTTCGATAAGGCCGCTGGCTTAGCCCTGAACGAGCCATTTGTTCTGGAGCAAGTTATGGACGGCTTCAACAAGGCCGGAGATTACACGGATGAGGGCTGCCCCGATTACGAAAAGGCGGTGCATTTCGGGCAGACTGCAATCGTCCTTTTTCAAGGGACTACAGTCAGTCCTAGCGGTAAAGTTCGCCGTTATCCACCCCAACTAGCTGATGACCTTCGGCCTCAACTTGCGAGAATCCAACAGAAGATTGACGCATGGTGCAAATAGCCCGTCTTTGACAGTGTCGGAAGCTGGGCTTCTGGCGAAGTCCTGAATAGTTCGAGTTACCTGAAAATTTGGTCTGAGCGGAAAACAGCGATCGCATGATCCATCGCGTCGTCCCGCTGTACGTCCGACTTGCAAGGCAACACGAATGGAAGCCAGTTCCCGCTCTCTACGTTATCTATGACTCATTCGCCGCTTAAGGCACCGGCGTAAACGGCATCTGAAATTATGCAGCAGACGAGAATCTCTACAAATATCCACACTTGCGCATCGTGCAGTGGGCGTAGCTCGATGCCAACAAGACTGAGAACCATGGCTGTCGGAGTAACGATTAAGAGGGCCTTCAGAGTCGCGGTCAGATTTGTGCGGGTTACCCGCCCGAGAATTGACCATTTATCTGCCAGCCAAATGTAAACGCTCGCCCCTATCGCTCCCAAAGGGAAAGCACAAAAGGCAGTTTCAAACGCTTGCCTGAAACCAAAACCTGCGGTGTGCCGGACCGAAGAAAGAACCACAATCAATCCCTCAGACACGGCCGCCGCCAAAATCACAGTTTTGAACTTGTTGACGGTTTGACTTGCCGCTGGTGGCACGGTGATCGGCTGAATCATACCCTACAGCTGGGCGAACTCCTGCCCATCTCCCGCGCTTGTTGTCCGCATTCAACCGGTCCGTCTACTTGCGAATCAACAGCAAGAATCCTGTTAAACTAATTTGTTTCGCTGGTGCAAAATTTATAATACTTCGCGAGCGGGCTGACATGGCTGAAATCCAACCTTTCCAGGCATTCCGATACAACACAGAACGAGTTGCTCTGAAAGATGTGCTGACGCAGCCGTACGACAAGATCACTCCGGCGATGCAGGAGCGGTATTACGCCACGAGTCCTTACAGCCTGATCCAGATTGAGAAGGGCCGAACGCTTCCGGGCGACGGCTCCGAAAATAACGTGTATACGCGCGCGGCGGCGAAGGTGGAGGAGTGGATCGCGGAGCGCATCCTCGTTCAGGACGCGGCTCCCGGCATCTACATCTATTCGCAGGAATATCTGGTTCCCGGGACGAACACGCGGCGGACACGGACCGGTTTTATCGCGCTGGGGCGGCTGGAAGATTACGAAAACAAGATCGTTTTCAGGCACGAGCGGACGCTTTCCGCGCCGAAGACGGACCGGCTGGAACTGCTTCGTCACATGAGGGCGCAGACGGGTCAGCTATTCATGCTGTACGAGGATCAGTCGAAGCGAGTCGAGACGCTGCTGGATCGGATGGCGCGCGCGAACACGCCCGTTGAGATGATTGATGAATATTCGGTAACGCACCGGCTGTGGCCGGTGTTCGATCGCGACTTCATCGCGCACGTGCAGCAGCACATGGCGAACCAGAAGCTGGTGATCGCGGATGGGCACCATCGCTACGAAACCGCGCTGAATTACCGGAATGAATCCAGGCAGAAGGCGTCTGCGCCGGACCCAGCAGCTCCCTACGAATTCGCCATGATGACGTTTATCAACGCGAACTCGAAGGGGCTGACCATTCTCCCCACGCATCGCGTGGTTCGCAATCTGGCGGATTTCAATTTCGAGCAGTTTCGCAAAGCAGTGGCGCCCCTCTTCGACTGGTACTCGTATCCGTTTTCAAATGACGAGGAGCGCGCCGAGAGTCTGTCGCAATTTCGCAAAGACCTGGAAGACCGCGGGCAGTCGCGTCCCGCGATCGGGATTTATCCAGGCAGCGGCGCTTTCTATCTGTTCCTGCTGAAGCGCGATGCGGATCTGGACAACCTGCTTCCGGACGTATCGGAAGCCCAGCGCAAGCTGGACGTAGTGCTGCTTCATCGGCTGGTGCTGGAAAAGGGATTGGGGATCACGCCCGAAGCGGTTGCCGCCGAAGCGAACATCAGTTACGAACGCGAAATGGATGCGGCGGTCGCAGCGGTTGATAAGGGAGAGGCGCAGCTCGCGTGCATTCTGAATCCGGTGAATATCGATCAGATGATGCAAATCGCGATGAGCGGGGAAGTGCTGCCGCAGAAATCGACGGACTTCTATCCAAAATTGATGAGCGGGATTGCGATCTATGGAGTAGAGGGAAAACAGGCGGTCGCGTCCATGGCTTTCAGCGGCCCCGCGCCTTTAGGTTGAGGACGGCGCAGGAGCGTTTATGCGCCTTGCAGCGCTCTACGACATTCACGGAAATCTTCCCGCTTTGGAAGCGGTCCTCGCAGAAATCCGCGACTTGCAAGTCGATCAAGTGATCGTAGGCGGCGATGTTCTGCCGGGCCCGATGCCGCGCGAAACCGTCGAATTGTTAGCAGCTTTGGAAATTCGAGCGCAGTTCATTTTGGGGAATGGCGAAGTGGCCGTGCTCGAAGCGATGGCTGGGAAAGAACCGGCGCAAGTGCCGGAGCCATATCGTCCGATCATCCATTGGAATGCGCAGCAGCTTTCTCGCGAGCATCGACGGATGATGTCCGGCTGGCCGAAGACTGCTTCTGTCGACGCGGCCGGCATCGGCGAAGTTCTTTTCTGCCACGCAACGCCGCGCGACGAGAACGAAATCTTCACGCGGATCACTCCTGAAGAGCAGCTTGCTCCCCTTTTCGGCGACACGGCCGCGCGCCTGGTGGTCTGCGGGCACACGCACATGCAATTCGATCGCATGGTTGGCTCAACGCGCGTGGTGAACGCGGGCAGCGTTGGAATGCCGTTTGGTGAGCCGGGAGCGTACTGGCTGTTGCTCGGACAGGATGTACAGCTTCGGCGAACTGCGTACGATCTGGATCGAGCTGCCGAACGGATTCGAGCCACGAGCTATCCCGGGGCGGCGGAATTCGCGGCGAACAACGTGCTGCACCCGCCGTCGGACCAGCAAATGCTGGATATTTTTGAGCGCGCTGCCGCCAATGCGACTCGATGAATGACGAATCGAAATGTTCGCGACTACGCGGCGTGTGTTAGTCTGAGGTGTCGAATCGATGCGCCGCGCTCAAGCCATCCTGGTCCTGCTGGCGCTCGCCGCACTTCCTCTGGTTCCGCTGGTGCAGGCAAGCCAAATGGATGGGTGTACGTGCACTCTCGCATGCTGCATGCGGCAGCGTGCAGATTCGGCAAGCAATCGGGCACAGGGAAAGAATTACTGCCAGCGGCAGGGAGTGGATCATGTGTGTGATTGCGGGATGATGTCGCGCACAGCCCTCGAATTTGTGCTGGCTCCCATTCCGCCGGCGTTGATGTTGCCGTTGGCCGTTTTGGCGCCGCCTTCGGTTTCTCTCGCGGCAAATCAGCAACTCTCGCAGCACTCGATCTTTGGTTTCTCACGCGAAGTGTTCGAACCTCCTCGCGGGTAAAGTCCTTTTCAAACCAATGTGCTGAGTCGTTCCGACCGGCTGTTCGCGGTCGCTGTGCCGAAAGGCGCAGGCGATGCGACAGCAATCGTCCGCGAGTCGCATCGCCGATGGCGGCTAGCTTCCGGAAGATGACTCCCAGTTTTGCTTAAGCCGCCGCGGGTCCGTTTTGTCCCGCTGCGCTCGAACAGTGGAGGAGGCGTTCGTGCCGTTGCGAAAGTTCGTTCTGCTGGCTGTCTTCGTGCTTCTTGGAGCTACGCTTGTTCGCGCGACGGTTTTCGGCGAAGTGCGCGGCATCGTGCACGATCCGCAGCACCGGCCGGTTTCCGGCGCCACGGTGACGCTGACGGCTGCGGCATCTTCATGGACAAAGAGTGAGGTAACGGGGCCAAGCGGCGAGTTCCTGATCAACGCCGTGCCGATCGGACAATATACCGTCACGGTCGTTTGCCCGGGCTTTGAGACCGCGACGCAGAGCGTAATCGTGGAGGCTGGAAGCGCACCGATCCTGCATTTTCCGCTGAACGTTGCGGGAACGAAGGCGAGCGTCACCGTGTCGGGGACAGCGGAAGAGCAACCGACCGATTCGCCCACTCCGACAACGCTCGTCAGCCGCCAGGAAATCGCCCGAACACCCGGGGCGGACCTGACCAACAGCCTGGCGATGATCACGGATTACGTTCCCGGCGCGTACATTACGCACGACATGCTGCACATTCGCGGCGGCCATCAAACCACATGGCTGCTCGACGGCGTGCCGATGATCAACACGGCGATTGCGGTGAATGTGGGGCCGCAGTTCGATCCGCAGGACATCGACTATCTCGAGGTGAATCGCGGAAGCTACGGCGCAGAGTACGGCGATCGCACGTATGGCGCGTTCAACGTGGTTCCGCGCAACGGTTTTGGCATGAACGATCAGGCCCAGCTTACGGTAACCGGCGGAAATTTCGGGCAAGGAGATGCGCATCTCAGCTTCGGGAGTCACACGGACCGGTTTGCCTATTACGGCAGCTTGAACGGCAACCGCACGGATCTTGGCCTCGAGCCGCCGGTTCCTGACGCCGTGCACGATTCCTCGAACGGATTCGGCGGCTTCGCTTCATTGCTGTTCAACGCGGACGCTTCGGATCAGTTGCGCGTCGTCACTTCTCTGCGACGCGATTATTTCCAGATTCCCTACGATCCGAATCCGAACGACATCGAGAACGGATCGATTCCCGCGAATGGATTCAGCCCGCAGTGGCCCAGCATCGGACTGCGCGATCATCAGAGCGAAGGCGATGCCGGATTGATCGCGACGTGGGTGCACACGTTCAATTCGCAGCTGATGACGACTGTCTCTCCGTTTTATCACTACAATAGCGCCGATTACGGTGGCCTTTCGACCGATACTCCGGTGGCAACCACCGAAAATCGCGGCTCGACTTACGCCGGAGCGCAAGCAACGGTGCAAGCCAATTTCGCGCGGAATTACGTGCAGGCGGGCTTTCTCAGCTTCTACGAACGCGATCGTCAGACCTTCGGCGCGATTTTCAACGACGGCAGCGGCAATCCGTCGATCCGGGACATCGAGGGCCCGACGGCCGATCTCGAGACTTTTTTTATCGACGACAAATTTCAGCCGATTCAGTCCGTGACGCTCTCCGCGGGGATCAGGCCTACTCGTTTGTCCGCGAACTATCCGGGCGGATTCACCGAAACGGCAATCAGCCCGCGATTTGGGGCCACGTTCACGGTGCCGCGCGTGCGCTGGACGTTCCGCGCGTTCTACGGCCACTACTATCAGGAGCCGCCGCTCGAAACGGTGTCGGGTCCCGCTCTGATTGATTTCGCCCGAGGGCAGGGACTTGGTTTTGCTCCGCTACACGGGGAGTACGATGAGGAGCATCAGTTCGGCGTGGATATTCCCGTTCACGGCTGGGCGCTCGACGCGGACAACTTTCAGACGAACGTCAGAAATTTCCTCGATCACAACAACATCGGCGCTTCGAGCATCTTCTTTCCGGTGACGATTTCGCGCGCGTTGATTCGCGGCTGGGAAGTGACGTTGCGCTCGCCGAGAATCGCTCGCGTGGGGACCGTCCACCTCGCTTACTCGAACCAAATCGCCGAGGGCAGCGGCACGATTACCGGCGGGCTAACGGATTTCACGGTTTTCCCGGGGTTGGCGCCACTCGATCACGACCAGCGCAATACTCTGAACGTGGGCGGTGAAGTGACGTTGCCGTGGAAGAGCTACGCCTCGACGAACGTCTACTACGGCTCCGGCTTTGCGAATGGCTATCCGGGACAGCCGTATCCGGGCGACTACCTGCCGGGCCACACGACGTTCGATCTGTCACTCGGCAAAACTTTCAATGAAAGTTTTGCCGCCTCGCTGAACGCTCTGAACGTGGCGAATCGCCGCGTCGAATTGGACAACAGCTTGACGTTCGGCGGCTTCCATTGGAACTACCCGCGGCAAATTTACGTGCAGCTTCGTTATAATTTTCACTACTAGATTGCGAGGGATTTATGTCGAACGGTCCAAAACGGTTTGAAGCGCATTCTCCGAAGTGGTTATTGCTGTCGATCTTCGCGGCCGGCGTCGTTTTGCTCTTCGCCGGATGCGCGTCGAAACCGGCGAAAGCGGTCCAGCGGTATCAACTGCGCGGTAAAGTCGTCGCCGTGAATACGGATCAGGGCTTTGCCGACATTGCGGCCGATCCCATACCCGGCTACATGGACGCGATGACGATGCCTTACCCGATTCCCGACGCGAAGACGCTCGCGAAGCTGGCCATCGGCGACGAAATCACGGCGGATCTGATTCTCACCGGCGAAGTGCCGCATCTGGAAAACATCGTGATCGTGAAAAAATCCGGGTTAGCGCCTCCGCCGCCTTCCGCCTCTGAGTTCCACATGCCAAAACCGGGAGAGACGGTGCCCGATTTCGCGGCGATGGATCAGAACGGACGCCGGGTGCGCCTCAGTTCGTTTCGCGGCCATTTTCTGTACGTCACTTTTGTTTATACGCGCTGCCCGTTCGCGAACTATTGCCCGCTTGTTTCGCACGATTTTGCGGAGATCTACGCGGCCATCAACAAGCAGCCCGATCTTGCGTCGAAGCTACGTCTGCTGAGCCTGAGCTTCGATCCGGAGCACGACACGCCGGCCGTGCTGCGCGCGTATGCTGCATCGTTCGACGGTGTAACCGGAACGAAGCGGCCATTCGGTGATTGGGATTTCGCCTCAGTGCCCAAGAAGGAACTGCCGGATGTCGCGCATTTCTTCGGACTGTACCTGAGCGACACGAACGGCCAGATCGTCCATTCGCTCAGCACCACGCTGATTTCGCCGGAGGGTAAAGTCGTCGCGTGGTATCACGGAACCGACTGGAAGCCTGCCGACCTGATCGCCGAAGCGACGAAAGCCGTGGCCGCCGAACAGCACGCGGACGCACCCGCCGCAAACGAGCGTCGTACTTCGGGCACCTGATTGGGCTGTCTATGGTCTGGGTTTGCGTTTTGGGGCGCGACTAGCATGGAAACCATAGATAGCCAGTTCGCACAACCTTAATCGCAGCGCCAGCGGAGGCCGCAAAATAAAAGCAGTGTCTTCTTTGTCGATGAACTGACGCGATCTGGATTACTGACGAATCAGTTCTGGCGTTCGAGGATGAAGTCGGGGACGGCGAGCAAAGCGCGGCGGTATTCCGTGTCGGGCAAGCCTTCGAGCGAGGCTTTTGCGCGTTCGGCGTAATCGCGTGCCAATTCAGCGGCGCGATCGAGCGCGCCCGTCGTGCGAACCAGAGCGGCGATGTCTTCCGGGCGGACGGTGCGAAAACCTCGTTCTTCGAGAACGGTGGCGACGAGCTGCCGGCCGTTCTGGGCCAGCCAGCCCTTTGCTCCGGCTCCGTCGTTTTCGAGGGCGAAAATCAGCGGCAGCGTGACTTTGCCTTCCTTCAAATCGCTCAACACCGGTTTTCCGAGCTGTTCGTGCGAGGCGGTGAAATCGAGCAGATCGTCAACGAGCTGGAACGCGAGCCCCGCGTTGCGACCATAGTCGGCCATGGCCTCTTCGATTTCTTTCGGCTGGCGTCCCAGCACAGCGCCCAGGCGCGCGCAGCCGCTGAACAGACACGCGGTTTTCCTGTACGACAAATCCATCGCTTCCGCTTCGGTCAAATCGATCTGGCCAAGCCGCGCGAGTTGGAGCAGTTCGCCCTCGACCATGTTTTGCGTCAGGTCGATCAGAATGTCGAGGATGGTGAAATTGCGTTCGCGCAGCGCCATCTCGAACGACTGCATGTAGAGCCAGTCGCCGGCCAGGACGCTCATGTGATTGCCCCAGCGCGCATTCGTGCTTGGACGCCCGCGCCGCGTGTGCGCCCCGTCGATCACGTCGTCGTGAACCAGCGTCGCGCTGTGGATCAGTTCTACAACGGCGCCCAGCCGGATCGCGCTTTCGCCGCGATATCCTGCTGCGCCTGACGACAGCAGAAGCAGCGCGGGACGCAGGCGCTTGCCGCCGCCTTCGAGCAGATAATTCGAAATTTCCGCCACGGGCTCGATGGCGACACCGCTTTGCGCGGCGATTTCACCCTCCACCAGCGCGAGGTCCTCGCGCACGAGGTCGAAAATTCCCTTGGCGATCTGAACTGCGAATGCCATTCGGTCCTTTACAGAGTGATCCGGCGTGACGTCTTGTACGCCCGCTCCTGAAGCTTGCGGCTCTGCGTTTTTCTTGGGTCAGCCCCGGCTCGGAGAGCTATCCCGCGCGTCCAGCCTGAAAAAACGGCGAAAATTCCGCGCCGTAATCGCCGCTGTCTCGTCGCGGCTCAAGTCTCTCACAGTAGCAAGCGCTTCCGCTACCTCGACAACATTGGCCGGTTCGTTGCGTTTTCCGCGGCGTCCTTGCGGTGGGAGGAACGGCGAATCCGTTTCTGTGAGGATGCGGTCGAGCGGAAGTTCGCGCGCGACGTCGCGCAAATGCTGCATTTTGGGATACGTGACGTTGCCGGCGAAAGAAATCATGAAGCCCATGTCGAGGCCGCGGCGCGCTTCTTCGAGCGTTCCGGTGAAGCAATGAAAGATTCCGCCCAGGCCGGTCGAGCGCCAGTCCCGCTCCATCATCTCAAGGCAATCCGGCCACGCGTCGCGGCAGTGGATGATGATCGGAAGCTTGGCCGCGCGCGCCTGCCCGAGCTGGCGCCGAAAAACCTGCTGCTGCACGTCGCGCGGAGAATGGTCGTAGTGATAATCGAGGCCCATTTCGCCCCAGCCGATCACTTTCGGATGTTTTGCGAGCTCGTCGAGGCGCGCAAAATGTTCCTCGGTCGCGTCTTTCGCTTCGTGCGGATGGATGCCGACCGTCGCGTAAATCCAATCGTGCTCTTCGGCAAAGGGAATCGCCGCATTCAGACGGTGAGGGCCGGTGCCACTGCCGATCGCGAGCAGCGTCGTGATGCCCGCGGTGCGAGCGCGCTCGAGCATTTCCGCGCGGTCCTCATCGAATTGCGGAAACTCCAGGTGCGCGTGTGAGTCGATGATTTCCATGGTTATGGTGTTCAGTTAAGCGACGATCTTGGGCCTAAGCTTTCCAGATTAGGAACTGCTTTTGTTTTTGCAGCCTCCTGCAGCGCTTCGATCTGCGTTCGGCGAACTGGCGAGGGACGGTTTCCTCACGTTCCGTGCGTCTCCGCGTAAGAGACGATCCCTGCTTTCTCGTCCTTATCCGTCAGCTATTCTTTTTTCCAAGCACGAAAATCATTTCCGTCGCCGTATTATCCAGCGGCGTCTTCGCAAACGACCCGTATTCTTCCACCACCTCCAGATCGGCCAGCAGGAACAATGCGCGAAGCTGGGGATACGTGTACCACGTCATGTGCAGCGGCGCCGTTTCTTCACGAATCAGGCGGTCACCTTCGAACGTGCGATAGATAAATGTTCCGCGGAAGTTCTGGTGGGTTTTGTCGATCGATTCATTCCGGTAAAAGCGGCGAATGACCGTTCCCGGCTTTCCGTCGACAGGCCACTCCATTTCCAGACGTTCTTCGCCGATGGCCGAACGGGGCGCGTCGAAACGCGGGTAAAAGACGTCGAACACGAACCGCCCTCGATCGTTCAAATGAGACCTCGCCGTGCGCAGGGCCGCGATCTGGTCCTCGACGGTGTGCATATGTTGCAGCGGACGGAAGGGAATGATCACCAGCGGAAATTGTTTGTTGAGGCGCGCGGTGCGCACGTCGCCGGAGTGAAGCGTGACGCGCCGACGAATTTCTTCGGGCTCGCTCGCAAGCTTCTGGTTCAGAACGTCCAGCATCGCGGGCGACTGGTCGAGGCCGTGAATCTCGATGCCCGCGCGCGCAATCGGCAGCAGGACGCGGCCCGTTCCGCAACCTATTTCGAGAACTGGTCCGCCGATCTCTTGCGCCAGCTCGATATAAAACGACGCATCTACAAGGTTAGCGGCGGCATAGGCGGCATCGTAGTAGCGCGCCGAGAGCGCATATGTGTCGACCGCGGATTCAGGAATCGGCGGCATGACCGTGATCGCGTCACTTCACCTTTGAGCCGGGCGCGATGTCCTCGGCGAAAGTACAGAGGACGGGCTTGCCGTCGGGACCAGCGGACGCGGCGAGCAGCATGCCGTTCGATTCGAGGCCGCGCATTTTGCGCGGCGCGAGGTTCGCCACAACGACGACTTTGCGCCCCGGCAAATCCTCCGGCGCGTACGACATCGCAATGCCCGCGAGCACCTGGCGTACTTCGTCGCCCAGATCGACGAGAATCTTCAGCAGTTTGTCCGCGCCCTGGATGCGCTCGGCGGACTTGATCACGCCGACGCGCAGCTCGACCTTGGCAAAATCCTCAATCGTGATTTTCGCCACACCTGCGTCAGGCGTAGCTCCCGTGACGGCGCCGCTTCCTGTTCCCGCGGGCACCGAAGCGGGCTTCGTTGCACCGGGATTTCGTATTTCCTCTTCCATCGTTGCGATCCTTTCCGACAGTTCTTTCTTGTCCACGCGCGGAAACACGGCTTCCGGCTTGCCAATCTTTGTTCCAGGTTTTAGCCCGCCCCATTCGATCTGATCGATGCGTACATCGGAGAGTTTCCCTGGCTGGCCAAGCTGCGCCCAGATTTTCTGCGTCGCTTCGGGAATTACGGCATGTGCGAGCACCGTGATGATGCGCGTCGTTTCTGCCGCATCGTACAAAATCCGGCCAAGCTGCTCCTTTTTCGAGTCGTGGCCGCCCAATTCCCACGGCTTAGCGTCCGAAATGAATTTGTCGACGCGCGAAATCAGGTTCCAGATTTCCTCTGTAGCGCCGCTGAAGTCGAAATTATCGAGCTTGATTCTGGCGTTACCAATCGCGCCGGCTACCTGCGCCGAAAATTCCGCGCTCTCTGTCGCAGGCGGAATCTGGCCGCCAAAATAGCGATCGATCATCGAGACAGTTCGGCTGGCAAGATTGCCCAGGCCATTCGCGAGGTCCGCGTTATAGCGCGTGATCATTGCGTCGCGCGAGAAATTGCCGTCCTGGCCGAACACAGTTTCGCGGAGCAGGTAATAACGGAGCGCGTCGTTGCCCACGTTCGCTGCCGCGATCTGATTGAAGCCGTTCACGATGGGCTCGGGGTACGCGACGTTCCCTTTCGACTTGCTCATCTTCTCCTGCTCGAAGAGCAGCCACCCGTGCGCGAAAATCTGCTTCGGCAAAGGCAGTTCGGCGGCCATCAGGAACGCGGGCCAGTAAACCGCGTGGAAGCGGATGATTTCCTTGCCGATCATGTGGACTTCTGCAGGCCAGAATTTCTGGAATTTCGGATTCGCGTCGCCATCGGGTCCCTGGCCGTAGCCGATCGCGGTCATGTAGCTGGTGAGCGCGTCGTACCACACATAGAAAACGTGCTCGGGATCGTCGGGCCACGGAATACCCCATTTGATCGACTTGCGGCTGATCGAAACATCTTTCAGCCCGGCTTCGACGAAGCTGCGCACTTCGTTCATGCGGAAATCCGGCTGGACGAATTGCGGATTGCTCGCATAAAGATCGAGCAACGGCTTCTGAAACGCCGAAAGCCGGAAGAAATAATTTTGCTCGGAAATCAGTTCCGCGGGACGCCCGCAGATCGGGCAATCGGCCGGCTCGGCCGTGTCGCTCACATACAAATTGTCGTAGATGCAGTAGCGGCCTTCGTATTTCGCTTTGTAAATCGCGTGCGGCGAGCGGCGCAGCGTGCGGCGAACCAGCGTCTGCACCGCGCGCGCATGTTCGACCGAAGTGGTGCGAACGAAATCCGTGTACTGGATGCCGAGCAGCTTCCACAGCTCGATGAAAATCTTCTGGTTGCGGTCGACGAGTTCCTGCGGCGTAATGCCGGCCTTCTCGGCGGCGCGCTCGATATTCACGCCGTGCTCGTCGGTGCCCGTGGTATACGCCACGTCGTAGCCGCACATGCGCTTGTAGCGCGCGATCACGTCACAGACGATCGTCGTGTAAGCAGAGCCAACGTGCGGTCGCGAATTCGCGTAGTAGATCGGCGTCGTCAGATAGTATTTGGTCGGCTTATCCATTTAGCTCGAGATTTCTAAGAACTGTTAGCCACAAAGGCTCAGAGCACACAGAGAACGGGAAGATTTAGAAATGACTTCTCGGTGCTCTCTGTGCCTCTGTGGCCAATCACTTACCTTGCCGCTGCTTCTGAAATTCGAATGATGCGGCGGCGATCACTTCCTTCAGCGGCACGCTTTGTTCGGCGGCAATCACCTGGCAGTCGTCGAATTCGGGTGTCGCGGTCAGGAGGGATCCGTTCATGCGCGAGACTTTCATTCGCACCGTGCCGAACCGCGTCTCGACCGGAACCAGTTCGCGGTCGAGTGTTTTGCGCCGCACGTCGTACGTTCGCACGCCGATCGTCGTCGTTTCGCGAAAGACCAGGTCGATCAGGGCAGAAACATTCTCCTGCTCGCTCAGGATTGTCACCAGCAGCCCAGGACGATTCTTCTTCATATGCGCCGGAGTGGAGAAAACGTCCAGCGCGCCTGCCGCAAGCGCTTTCTCCGCGAAATATCCGTAAATCTGGGGGCTCATGTCGTCCACGTTCGTTTCGATTACGGTGACCGGCGCGTCCCATTTGCCGGCTTCGGTTTCGATGCGCTCGCCCACCAGAAGTCGCAGCACGTTGGACTTTTCGGCAAGATCGGCGCTGCCTGCGCCGTAGCCGACCGCGCGTAACCGCATCGCCGGCATCACGCCGAATTCGCTCGCCAGCGTCGTCGCAATGGCCGCGCCGGTCGGCGTAACCAATTCGCGTTTGATGCCGCTCGAATGCGTCGGAACTCCAAGCAGCAATTCCACCGTTGCCGGCGCAGGCACAGGCAGAATCCCGTGTTCCGTATTGACCTGGCCTCCGCCAACGTCCATCGCCGAGCACGCGAACTCGCTGATGCCGAGCAGATCGAAGCCGATCGCCGCGCCCAGGATATCGATAATCGAATCGACCGCGCCCACTTCGTGGAAATGAATTTTTTCGATGTCGACGCCATGCACCTTGGCTTCCGCTTCGCCAAGGCGCCGAAAAATTCTCTTCGCGCGGTCACTCGCGCGAGCTGAGAGCTTCGCCGCGTCAATCATCTGCACGATTTCGGTGAGCCCGCGATGATGGTGATGATGCGCGTGGTGTTCGTGCGAGTGCGTTCCGTGCTCGTGCGCCGTTGTTGTGACGGCGGCTTGTCCTGAGCCGACGCGAAGGGCGTCTCGCTGGCTTTTTTCGTTTTTATCATCGTCGCTATGACGATGTTCGCTGCCGCCATGCTCGGGCGCCAGATCTTCACTCAGATGAACTTTTACCTGCGTCGCAGCGATGGCCCCGCGGTGGACCTTCTCCGCGCTGATCGACCAGCCCGGAAGATTCAGTTTGCGGAGCTCGCACTCGATTGCGGACAAGCTCGCGCCGGCGTCCACCAGAGCGCCCAGCACCATGTCGCCGCTGATGCCGGAGAAGCAGTCGAAATAGGCGATCCCTATGTTCTTCATGGAGTTACGGCCGATCACGCGCGAACCGGAAAACTTCGATACTATTCTGCCACCGAAATCGTGTCAAACCGACGCTCTGCGTCTTTTATGGATGCGCTTTCAAGGATTGGTCTGCCAGCCACGAAGTGATTGCGCGTCCCACTTGGTCCAGCTTCTCGGCGAAGAAATGATCCGCGCCGTCAACAACGACGAGGCGCTTCGGTTCGGGCATTTCCGCGAACAGCGCTTCGACGTTCTCTCGTGAGCCATACTGGTCGTCTCCGCCTTGAACGATCAACTTTGGCTTTCTGCATTCGCGCAGGTAATTCAAATCGGAATTGTCCACAGGGATGCCGAGGCCGATCAGTTTCACAACGCGCGAATCGTCGCAGCCGACGCGTAATCCAACCCAAGCGCCGAAACTGAATCCGCCGAGGAGAATCGGCTTACCGGGAAACTCGTCGGCCAGGTAATTGACTGCCGCGCGCACGTCGTGTTGTTCGCCGCCTCCTTTGTCGTGTTCGCCTTCGCTAAGGCCCGCGCCTCGGAAGTTGAACCGCAGGACGGGCACGCCGCTCTGGTGCAACGCCTTCGCCGCCTGATAGACCACCTTGTTGTGCATCGTTCCGCCAAACAGCGGATGCGGGTGGCAAACCACCGCGACGAGCGCTGGGTTCGGATTGCGAGCGGTCCAAAGCATCGCTTCGATCCGTCCAGCTGGACCGGCGATGAAGAATGTGCGGTGAAAGACTTCGGCCATGAGGAAGCCAGTTTACGGGAAGCGTCGCGCTGCGCAAAGCCGAACGAGCATTCGGATCATGGGCGATGATGTGGGACCTCGGCATCCAATCGTTCCCGTCTCGCTTTCATTGACGCAAAACGCGTGGCCCGGTAGAGTTGGCGCGCACTTCAAAGCACATGCGCCACGGCGCACTTCAAGGGCTGCGCGCGACGCACTCTAAGGGAGGACTGCGGATCATGGTCAGAGAAGGATGGCTCTGGAGCCGGGCGGCAATTTGGGCGATCGCTGCAGCCTCATTGATCGTCGGGACGAGCGCGGCAATTCCGCCCGCTCGAGCCACACGATCGAGCAGTTCGCAACCAGCGGGCGCCACGCAGGAGCAGAATCAAGCGGCCAAAAAAGCGCTCACGCCCGAAATGGCAATCACGCTCCAGTCCGAATCCGACCTGCAATTTTCGCCTGACGGGACTCGCGTTGCGTTCGTCGTGACCGGACCAATCAAGGGCACCGGCCGCAAGCGGCATATCTGGATGCTTGACGTAGCGACGCACAAAGTGCGGCAGCTCACCTATTCCGACAAGTCCGAATTTTCGCCGCGATGGTCGCCCGACGGGAAAACGCTTGCGTTTCTCTCGAATCGCGGCACGGATACGCAGATCTACTTGATGTCGATGGATGGCGGCGAAGGGCACGCCGTCACGGAAGGGAAGCGCAGCGTCCAATCGTTCGCCTGGTCGCCCGACGGCAAACAGATTGCCTTTATCGCGCCGCTGCCGAAAACCGCCGAAGAAGAAAAGAAGGAGCAGAACAAGGACGACGCCTACGTCGTCGATAAGGACGACAAACCGGCGGGATTGTGGCTCCTGGATGTCGATTCGCAGAAGGCGCGCCAGATCGTTGCGGCGCCCTGGCAGGTGAACGAGCTCGCGTGGGTTCCTTCCGGCGATCGGATGATCGTCTCCGCGACCGACCACCCCGAGTCGGATTTGGACGTGAACAAGATTTACGCCATTTCCGCGGCAGACGGCAAAATGACGGAGCTATTCGCTCCGCGCGGGCCGTTCGGAGAACTGAAAGTTTCGAAGGACGGCAAATGGATTTCCTTCATCGGCTGCCGCGTCGACGGGCCGGAGCCGCACGATTTGTACATTCTCCCGGTCGATGGCGGCACGCCCAGGAATCTGACTGCTTCGAGCATCGATCGCGCCGTCGGCGGATACGTCTGGCGGCCGGATGGAACGATCGTCGCCGGAACCGAAGATGGCTTCCGATCGAAGCTGGATCGAGTGATGCCCGACGGCAAAGCGGAAAATCTTTCTGCGACTCCCGTGAATCCGGGCGCTTTCGCTTTTTCGCCAAAGGACGATTCCGTTTACGCGTTCGCCGGCGGAACGGCAACGCAGCCCGAGGAAATCTGGCTCGCCGATGCCGGTGCGCAGCCGGTCCAGGTCTCGAATCTCAATAAGGATTGGGATGCGATCGCGCTGGTGAAGCCCGAATTCTTTCATTACAAGAGCTTCGACGGCCTGCAGATTGAAGGCGCGTTGTTACTGCCCACGAATTACGACGGCCATTCGAAGCTGGCGCTGATCACTTTGGTGCATGGAGGGCCTACGGGACGCTGGTCGGATGCGGTGCAGACGTGGGGGCAGCTTCTTGTCGCGAAGGGCTACGCAATTTTCTATCCGAACATTCGCGGCTCAACAGGCTACGGCGAAAAATTCGTCGAGATGAACCGCGCGGATTGGGGCGGCGCCGATTTCAAGGATGTAATGGCGGGTGTGGATGCGCTGGTCGCTCGCGGCGTTGCCGATCCAGATCGCCTCGGCATCGGCGGCTGGTCATATGGCGGCTACATGTCCGAATGGGCCATCACGCAAACCACGCGCTTCAAGGCGGCCGTTTCGGGAGCGGGCATGGCCGATCTCGTAAGTGAATTCGGAACGGAACGCGGGCCGGGTTACGACCATTGGTTCTGGGGCTGGCCCTACGAGAAGCCCGAAGGCTTCCTGAACCATTCGCCGTTCATGTACATGAGCAAGGCGAAGACGCCCACGCTGATCTTGCAGGGCCAGGCGGACACGACGGACCCGATCGGCCAGAGCCAGGAGCTGTATCGCGGATTGAAGCACTACGGAGTGAAAGCGGAGTTCGTCGAGTATCCGCGCGAGCCGCACGGGCCGCGCGAGGAAAAGCACAATCTCGACGTCCTGAACCGGATTCTCGCCTGGTATCAGGAAAATTTGAAGTAGCGGGGCACGTCGAAAATCGGTTTATCTGTCGGCATCAAACGTCCAGCGTGTGGTGTTCCATTTCGGTGCATGATTTTTTGAGCACGTGGCGGAGACAGTTTCGCTGCCGTCACTAGCTTGCCAATCGCAGGCCGTGCTATAAGCGTGAAACCCGACTACTGGCATTCCCAGTAACCCTTCCTTCGGGCATTAGGAGGAGGGGTATGAACACCGGACGTCAATCGAGGCGCTTCGAGCTTCCGATTCCCCTGAGAATTCGCGTCGAGGACGCGACTTCGCCCACCACGGCGACCGTCACGTGCTCCAATGTGTCGTCGCGGGGAGTCTACTTTTCCACCGATTTTCCGTTCCTCGTCGGCGAGCGCGTCGAGGTTTTCTTGAAGATGCCGAAGGAAGTTGCTGAAGCTCCCGAGCGGGACTGGGTGTGCCACGGGCGCGTGGTACGCACGGACCGCAATAAGGTCGAAGGGAAGACCGGCATCGCCGTGGAATTCTTGTACTACGAAATTCTGCGGCGCGGCCCGCGCATGGGCGAACTGACGGACGTGCACGTTTTCTAGCGAGATGGCTGGAACGCGGCGAGACGCCCGGCCTCATCGAACAGTCGCGAATCAGGCGGCGCTGGCCGTTTTCTGCTGTGCGGCTGCGGCGGCCTCTTCCCACTTGACGGAGACGAGCTTCGAGACGCCCGGCTCTTGCATCGTTACGCCGTACAGCACCGAACCCATCTCCATCGTGCGGCGGTTGTGCGTAACCACGATGAATTGCGTCTGGCCGCCCATTTCTTCCAGCATTTTGTTGAAGCGGCCGACGTTTGCCTCATCGAGCGGGGCATCGACTTCGTCAAGAATGCAGAATGGGCTCGGCTGATATTTGAACACCGCGATCAGCAACCCCAGCGCAGTCAGGGCCTTCTCCCCGCCGGAAAGCAGCAGGATGTTTTGCAGGCGTTTGCCCGGGGGCTGCGCGGCGATGTCGATTCCGGACTCGCCGGAACTGTCCGCCTCGGTCAGCCGCATCTCGCCGTGGCCGCCGCCGAATAGCGACTGGAACGCGACGGCGAAGTACGAGTTGATCGCGGTGAACGCTTCCTCGAATTTCTGCCGCGACACCTGATCGAGCTCGTTGATCGTGAGCTGCGTGTTTTGGATCGACTGAACCAGGTCGTCGCGTTCGCGGCGCAGGAACGCTTCACGCTGCTCGCATTCCTGGTATTCCTCGAAGGCCATCATGTTGACGGGCCCCATGGCTTCCACGCGCGCCTTCATTTCGTTGTAATTCGTTTCGGCGGCCACCAGTTCTTCGCCAACCAGAAGTTGCGGCGCCTGGGCCATCAGCTCTTCCGGCTGCGCGTTCAATTCCGCAACGCACGTCTGTCGCAGATAGTCGCGATCGGCGTCGTTGCGCGCCTTTTCGATCTGGCGCTGGCTGCGCTCCGCCCGAATTTCCTCGAGCGACTGGCGCTTGCCGCGCAAGAATTCTTCGAGCTGGCCCGATCGCGTTCGTGCGGTTTCCCATTCGGCTTCGAGCGCGGTCTTGCGCTCGTCGAGCCGGGCTTTTTCGGCGCGCAGCGATTCCACTTGTTGCGCGAGCTGTTCGCACGAGGCTTCCATCTCCGCTTTTTGCGTTTCCAGGGCCAGGCGTTGCTGATTCAGCGACTCGGCGCGCTCGTTCGCCTGCGCGATTTCCGATCGCAGCCGCTGCTCGTCCGCCTCGGCGCTGGTGAGGCGTTCGGAAATCGTGGCAAGCTCTTCGCGGCCGGACGCGATGCGTTCCTGCATGGCCTGCAGCCCGTCGCGCAAACTGGTCAATTTGGCGGCGGCTTCATTCGCCTGTGTTTCAGCGGCGGCCCGCGATTCGAGCGCCTGCTGATGATCCTTGCGAGCTTGTTCGGCGCGTTCGCGAGCCGCTTCCGCGGCTGCGTGGATTTTCGCGATTTCGTCCCGTTCGGCGGCAAGGGCAGACGAAACGCGGCCGAACTCGATGCGCGCCTGTTCCAGCTGGTGCGTGGCCGCAACCAGCGCTTTTCCGGCTTCGAGCCGTTGCGCCGTGGCGGTGGTGAGATTTTCTTCGGCTTCGGCGATTGCCGCTTCCAGTCGCGCGAGTTCCGATTGCTGTTCCTCTACTCCACGCTCCAGCCGCGCGCTTTCGGCTTCGTGCTGGCGCAGCTCTCGCTTCAGGACCAGCGGGCCTGCTTCACTGCGCCGTCCGCCGCTTACCATGCGGCCGTGATAGCAGGTGCCATCGGGCGTCAGGTAATACGTGTGCGGATTTTCACGCGATGCCTGCTCCGCCACCGACCCGTTTTCGACCAGATAAGCGGCGTGCAATTTTGGCAGGAACAGCTTCGCCGCCGGGCCCAGCGGATCGCGAAACTCGATCAGCCGGTCGAGACGCGCGAGAACGCCCGCGGGCAGCGGATCGTTTCCATCCTGCGGAATCTCCAGATTCAGTTTATTCAGCGAGTCGACGAAGAACGTCGCGCGGCCGCCCATTTCGTCACGCAGCAGGCCGACTCCGGCGCGCGCGTGGTCGAAAGATTCGACGACAACGTATTCCAGTTCGTCGCGCAGGAATTGCTCGACTGCCGCTTCGTATTCTTCCTGAACCTCGGCGTAGTCGGCCAGCAGTCCAACGGCGCGGAAACCGCCCGATCCGGACTGGCTGTTCGCGTTAAAAAGCTTTTGAACGGCGTCCGCCGTATACGCGCGTTCGCACAGGATCTTTTCGATCGAGCTGTAACGCGCGCGCTCAGCGGAAAGCAGTTGGCGCGTCGCTTCCAGTTGCTGCGAGCTCTGCTGAAAGCCGCGGCGAAGCTCGACGAGGCGTGCCTGCGCCTGCGAAACACTTTCCTCCGATTGCTGCGAGTGCGCCTCAGCCGCTCGAAAAGCAACGTCAGCCGAATCGACGTGCTGCGACAACGCCGCTACGTTTCCTTCGACGGAAGCCATGGCCGCGGCGCGCTGCTGTTCGGAAGCGGTGTGACCGGCGGCGACCTCATCCGCCTGCTGTGCTTCAGCTTCCTCGCGGGCCGATTCTTCAGCCAAGCGGCCGGCGAGTTGGCGCAGTTCGGCAATTCGCTGCTCGAGCTGCGACTGCTCGGAATTCGCTGAGGCCGCGTTCTGCACCGCATCGCGCACGGCGGATTCAAGGTTCGATACCTGCGTGCGAAGCGTGGTCAGAATCTCCGTCTGCGCGCTGAAGCGCGATGCAAGCTGCGTCGCCTGCTGCTGGGTCTGCTCGATTTCAAACGAGAGCCGTGTGGCGCTCGAATCGAATTGCGCGGCCTGCTCGCGGTTGAAAGTGATTCGGTTTTCCGCGCGGTCCAGGTCGAGCGCGGTCTGGCCCAGCAAGCTGTGCGTTTGCCGCAGCTCGGAATCGAGCTGATAAACGCGGCCCGTAAGCCGCTCCTGCTCGCTTTCCATTTCGTGCACCGAGCGCGATTCACGTTCCTCCGCCTGCTCCATTTCGTGCAGCAGATTTTCCAGGCGTGCGGCGTCGATATCCAGGTGTTCCGCGCGGCTGGCCAGGATCGATTTCAGCAGCCCGCGCATCTGCTCGCGAATTTCAGCATAGCGCCGCGCCTTCGATGCCTGCCGCTTCAGCGACCCGAGCTGCTTTTCCACTTCCACGAAGATATCGTTCACGCGGGAAAGATTGATTTTTGAGGCTTCGAGCTTCGCTTCGGCCAGGCGCCGTTTCGTCTTATACATCGTGATGCCGGCAGCCTCTTCGATAATCGCCCGGCGATCCATCGGACGCGAATTCAGGATCAGCCCGATGCGGCCCTGCTCGATGATGGCGTAGCTGTCCGGACCAAGGCCCACGCCCATGAAAATTTCCTGAACGTCGCGCAGCCGAGCGACTCGGCCATTGATCAGGTACTCGCTCTGGCCGGAGCGATACAGGCGGCGGGCGACGACAACTTCGCCGGGCTTCAGATGGATTGCGGGTTTCTCGGCCCGCTTCTTGCCTTGTTTGCGCCTGCCGGGAAAATCAGCGACGAAAGTTTCGGACGCGGGCTCTGCGGTTGCTTCGGCAGGCGCTCCGTCACTTTCGGCAACGCCAGTTTCGGCACTTTCGCCCGCGAAATCATTGCTGGCGCCTTCGGCGGATGCTTCCTGCTCGGGACTGGCGACCGGCTGCGGGCCTTCGAGCACCTTCGCCGCGGCTTCGGCGAGTTCGGCATCGATCAGCGTCAGCGTGACCTCAGCGAGCCCTAGCGGCGGCCGCTTGGCCGTGCCGTTGAAAATGCAGTCGGACATCCGCTCGGCGCGGAGCATCTTGTGACTCTGCTCGCCCAGCACCCACGAAATCGCATCAACGACATTCGACTTCCCGCATCCATTGGGACCGACGATGCACGTAATCCCGTTGCCGCTGAACGTGATCGTCGTCTTCTCGCAGAATGACTTGAAGCCGAGCAACTCCACTTTACGAAGTTTGAGCACCAGATCCTCGCATCTTTAGTTTGGCACGCGTAAATTGCTGCGCCAACGCGCTTTGGGAAGGCGTTGTAGCCTCGTTCGGGGAAAAGGATGCTTGCTATTCTCGCGAGACAAAAACCGTGGCGGGGTCGCGCTTCGAGCGCTGTGACAATCCTATATTGTCTCAATGGCCCTGCCGCCTGGCGCTGACGGATCGGCGGTACGGGAAAACAAACTAGCATGGGCCCGGGGCGCTGTAAAGCTCGCTTTTGCGCAATCGTACAAAAGGAGTACAGGTCTTGGACGCCAAAGAGGACTCAAACGAGCGATTCGCTGCCCCTTCTCACGTCGCTTTTCACTGCCTCAGGCCTTGGATAGCTCGAAGATGAGCGATTCGCGGCGAGTGAGCGCGAGAGTGTCGATGTGACGCAGGACAGCGGCGTAACCAACGAACGCAAACACTGCCAGGACCAGCAGCACCCCTGTTGTGATCCACAGGTTATGTAGATGAACTCCGACGACGAACGCCAGCGCGACGATGCCGAAGATGCCCGCCTGGACCAGCAACGCGCTAAACGCAGTTGCGCTGGCCGCGCGCTGCCGTCCGAACGTCCCGAAATCGATCTTCTTCGGTGAATAGATCGAGAGAAGGTTGCCGATGGCGAAATTGATCGGAGCGGCGAACAAAACGGCGGCAATCGTGGCAATCGTATAAAGCAACGAGGGCGTCCGGAACATCAGGTCGACCGCGATCCAGACGAGAACCATTTCGGCGGCCAGGATGGTCATGTGGACCAGGTTTTTGGCGCGAACCACTTCGCGAAGGCGCGCCGGCGAAACGAACCAGAATTGGACGCCGCTCGCATCGGCGCCAAAGTTGTTGTAGATCAGGTTCGTCAGCATCAACAACGCGTAAGCCGCCCCCACGGGGAACGCGAAGTTGGGCGCCACGTTCATGAAAGTATTGACGCCATTCTTTCCGGGTGTCACCCGGAAGATCAACAGAATGACGATCGGCATCAACAGCGTAAACAGCATGGGTCCGCTGCGAGTGAGATACGTCAGCTCTTTCTGGAAGATCGCAGCGGTGGGTCCTGAGACGAATGGAATCTCCCAGCCCGCCCGCACGGGAAGTTTTCGGGCGCGCGAGGCTGGCTTTGCTGCGGCGGATTCGCCCAGGTTCTCGCCGCGAAACTGCGCCAGGACGCGGACGTGGAAAAGCCAGAAAAAAGACACAGCATAAACTCCAAGCAGCAGCAAAGGCGCGAGCCCATACGTGAAATTGCCGCGCGAGAATTGCGCGATCGAAGCCGCCGCCAGGCCCGGCGGAAGAACGCGCTCGACGGGAAGCAACGCTTCGCCATATTGCGCCGCCTGGGCGTGCGAATGATGCTCGAAACGGGCGGTTATTGGGCCAATGAACTGTACGCCAACGATGATCAGGAAAAAGATCAGGCCCATGATTTCGCGCGTGCGGCGTTGCGCCAGCCAGCGTTCGAGCCAGGCGAAAATCGTGCGCGCGAGCAGAAGGTTCATTGCGCCGAAAAGGACGAGAACCGCCGCGGTGGCGAGGAACAGCAATGGTTTAGCCACCGTAATCCCGACAAAAAGTCCCAGCAGCCACAGGCTGCCCATGGCCGTGGCGGGGTCAAGCGAACCGTAGACGAGCCGCACGATGAAGAACGACCGGTAACTCAGCGGAAACCGCAGAAGGTTCGAGGAGTCGAACGTTTCCGTCAATGCAGTGGCGATGATTGGAAACAGTTGCCAGAAGAGAAAGATGGGCCACAGCAGAAACGCTAGCCACTCGACGTGGCCGTGACCGATGAAAAACGCCGCGGCGAAGCCGAGCGCGGCCCCGCCCCCAAGTCCGCCCACACCGAACCACAGCCCGACGAGCCCGCGCGAGACCGCTTCCATCCGGCCGCGGATGCTGCGCAGCGAGTTGATGAATATTTGCCACCGCACGCGGGCAATCGCAGCGAATTGGGCGGACGCGAGGGCAGGCGCCTCGTTTGAATGTTCGTCGGTCATCCCAGCCACGAGAGTTCCTGGTCGGCCAGCCGCGTTCCACCGACGATGCGCAAGAAAAGTTCCTCGAGCGTCAGTTTTTCGCCATTGCGTGCCGGCGCGACGGCCGGCTCTCCCGGAGCAGAGGGTTCCGGGGCTTGCGCCTCCACCCCGGCGCGAAGGTCTTCGAGCGAGCCCTGGGCGACGAGCCGCCCCTGATGAATGATGGCCACGTGGCTGCAAAGCCGCTCGACGATTTCCAGAACGTGCGAGGTTAGGAAGATTGTCGCGCCGTGCGAGATCATGCGCTGCAGCATCGCTTTCAACGTGCCGGACGCGATCGCATCGACGCCTTCGAACGGCTCATCCAGAAACAGAATCTTCGGGCCGTGAATCACGGCGGCCGCCAGCGCCAGCTTCTTCTGCATGCCGTGCGAGTAGTCCGTCACCAGACTCTTCGGCTGCCCGGAAAGCTGCATGAAATCCAGCAGCTCCGCCGTTCGCTTTGCGGCCGTCTCGCGGTCCAGGCCGTACATGCGGCCTACAAAATTCAGATATTCGGCGCCGGTTAGCCGTCCGAAAAGAGCCATGCCTTCAGGAACCACGCCGATCTGGCGTTTCACGTCCACGGGATTTGCCGTCAGATCGAGGCCGAGAATTTCGATGCGTCCCGTGGTGGGCGCCAGCAGGCCCGTCAACATCTTGATGGTGGTCGACTTGCCGGCACCATTGGGGCCCAGGAACCCGAAGAATTGGCCCGGCGCCACGCGCAAGTTCACGTCCTGCACCGCGACGAGCTTCCCAAACGTGCGCGTCAGGTGTTCTGTCGATACCGCAGAGGAATCCATAAAGGTGGACTCTAGCATAGGGCCGCGATTTTCACTGGCCGCAATCGGAAAGAAGAGCTTTGCTTCTGTAGCTGCAGATTGGCCGACTCTGCCGTACTGGAAAAGTCGCTAGCCAAGACCGACTCGGTGGAGCAAGCCGGCGAAGCGAGGATCGCTGCGGATCGGATCGAAGTAAGGATGCACTTTCAGGAACTGCAGCATGTTCGATTGTTCCTGATAGGCTTTCTCGAGCCATGTGAACGCTTTTTCGTTGTCGCCGACGCCCAAATACGCGTTCACCATGGCGCCGGCCGGAACGTACCCCTTCCTGACTCGCGAGTTTAGTTCCGCAATCAGGCGCAGCGCATCGGCGCGCCGTCCGGCATGGGCATAGGCCCTGGTGAGAATTCCCAGAGCGCCTGGGCTGCGATGAGAGAGAGCCGCAGCCTTTTCCAGTACGGGGATTGCCTGCTCGGCATGATTATCGGCGATCAACACGAATCCAAGATCCATCAAAGTCCCGAAATCATCCGGCCGTTCCAACAGCGCCGCGCGCAACTCACGCTCCGCTTCGTCGTAATGCCGAGTCACGAACAAGGTCCAACCGAAGTCTTCGAACGAAACGGCAAGCGGATCGACTTCGCGGCCCGCTTCGGCCTCTGCGATCGCCTCGTCCGCGCGCCCGTGGCACGCCATCCAGATAGCCAGTGCTTCATGCGCGGCGGCATTGTTTGGATCGAGTTCAAGAGCGCGCCGGTATTCGGCTTCTGCATCCACCCAGTGCCATTCCTGCTGAAGCATTTTCCCCAGCAGCGCATGCGCTTGGGCCAAATTCGGATCAAGCTCAAGCGCCTTCTGCGCCGCCTGAATCACTTTCGGGCGCGTCTGTTCCGCAACGCCTCCGATGAACACCGTGCCCAGATTGCCGTAGGCGTCCGCCAGACCTAGGTAAGCCGGCGCAAACGTCGCATCGTGCGATATTGCGGCCTGAAAGTACGCAACGCTATCGCCGATATCCGTTTTATTGTGGCTGTTGTTCAGCTCAAACTGTCCCTTCGAGTAATTCTCATACACTTCGGGCGCAACCGATCGCTCCGCCGCGAGCCTTTCATGCTCCGCCCCTGTGAGGGTCGCTTGGACCTTCTCGGCAATGGATTGCGCCAGATCGCTTTGCAGGCTGAAGACGTCGCGCAGCTCTCGGTCGTACGTTTGCGACCAGAAATGCGCGTCCGTCGAAGCGCGAATCAGCTGCGCCGTTACGCGGACTCGATTGCCCTCTCGTGTTACTGAGCCTTCCACAATCGCATCGACGCGCAGCTCCTTCGCAATTTCCGGCACGGAAATCTGCGGATTCTTGAATTGCATGACGGAAGTGCGCGAAATGACGCGCAAGTCGCGAATGCCGGATAGGCGGTCGATCAGCGCGTCC
>DASUJR010000270.1:0-3625 GCA_036279175.1 Candidatus Acidiferrales bacterium
GATCAGCTTGCAGTAGAGCGGCCACTGCATGAAATCCTCGCGGCGCAAATGAAATGCCGCGTCGTTGGCGATGTTGCAGGTTTCGTTGGTGCAGCGGATGTTGCACTTGATTGTCGATTCAAGCACCAGACGTCTCGGATACGGCCCGCTCGGCGTCAGGTCATGCCCGTCCGCGCCGGTGTGCATGGTGCATTTGAAACATTTTTTGCCCGAGAGCAGCTGCTCGCGCCGTTTGGCGATCGGATCGCTGGCGAAAATTTCGCGCAACGACTTCGTTTTGAGGCTCCCGTGGTTGCGCAGCTTGAACGGATCGTCGAGCCCGCAGGTGACCGTGCCATCGCAGAGCACGGTGACGGTGTGCCAAAGCCACTCGCAGTAGAGCGGCGGCTGGGCCGGTGAGGATGACGAAGTTCGATCAGCTTCGGCCGCCGCACTCACCCTCCACCCCCCATGCAAGTCCGCAACAGTCTGCCAGACTGCCTGGACTTTGTGTAGGTCTATCCTTCCACATTTCGCAAAGCTGTCCGCCGACCGCACCGATAGGCCACCGGCAAATAAAGCAGGCGCTCCACCGCCAAACGGCCGGAACCCGGCGCGGCTGTCCCATGAAGGCTGGAAAACGAGGGTTTTGCAGGCTAGAGTGCCGGCACCGACCGGGGGTTGAGATCGTCCGGAGCGTGAGTTGAGAGCGAATCTGGGGGCATCGAATTCGCACGGACTCCACCAACGGTGCGCGTCTAAACGGATTTTCTTCGGCTAACGGGGCTGCGCCGGCTCGTCCATTCCATGTCGTGTTCGATCTCACTGACGTCATCAATTATTTTCGCAGCGCGCGATTGCCGACGGGCATTCAGCGCGTGCAGATCGAGGTGGTGGAATACGCAATCCGGGACGCGAGTTTCGAATTTTCGATCGCGTGCTTCACAAAAGAAGCGAACTATTGGATCGAAATTCCTCGCGACCTGTTCGCCGCGCTGTCGCGGCTGAGCATCCGGGATTCCGCCGACAGCGCCTGGCGCGCGGTTGCTGAAACGCTGGAAGCGGCGATTGCGAACCGCGCGCCGTTCAAATTCTCCTTGGGCGCGGTCTTGCTCAATCTCGGCAGTTCGTGGTGGTTGCAAAATTATTTCCTCGGCGTTCGCTCCGCCAAAGCCAAGTTCAACATTCTGTACGTGCCGTTTATCCACGACCTGATTCCCCTGGCGATGCCGGACCTTTGCGTCGCCGAGCTTCGCAACAATTTCGAGGAATGGATCGAAAGCGTTTTTGCCCATGCCGACTTCTTCCTGGTGAACTCGCAAAACACGCTGGCCGATCTGCAAAAGGCTGCCCGTCGCGCCGGTGTTGCGTGCGAGGCGGCGGTGGTTACGCTCGATGCGGATTTTCGCACCGCTCCGACCGTGGGTGGACAACAGCCCTGGGACAAGGGTGCAAGTTCTGTATTCAGCGTCCTGCGTTGGAAATCCCTGACGGCCTCGCGAAAAGGCGCGGTTCCGCCAAGTGTAAGGACCGCGCTCCAGGACCTGGGGCTCGAGCATGGGCGCTTCGTGCTCTTCGTCTCCACCATCGAACCCCGCAAAAACCATGTGCTGGTCTTCAACGCGTGGCTCGAACTTTTGCGGCGTCATGGGGCGGAGAAATGTCCGAAGCTCGTTTGTGTCGGCCAGCGCGGCTGGCTGAACGGCGCAGCCCATGCATGTTTGGCTGCAAACGGCGAACTTGTGCGCCATGTCGCGATTCTTTCGAAGGTTTCCGATCTTGTCTTGGGCGAGCTCTACAAGGGCTGCATCTGCACGCTCTATCCGAGTCTCTACGAGGGCTGGGGATTACCTGTCACCGAGTCGCTTTGCTTTCGAAAGGTGCCCGTCGTCTCCCGGGTCGCCTCGCTGACGGAAGCCGGCGGGGCCTTCGCGGAATATTTCGATGTGAATTCGGAAAGTGGCTTCCTGGAAGCAGTCGAGCGGATGGTTTTCGATTCCGCTACCCGGCTCCGCCGCGAGCGTAAGATCAGGGCCGAGTTTCGTCCGCGCACCTGGCGGGACATCGGCGCGCAGATCGTCAAGCAGCTGCGGTGCTGGAGCGAACAGCGCACCGTGCGCCCGCAAAACGGAAGGTCGGGCGACAGCATTTACCCCGTCCCGATCGAAACGGGCCTGTTCTACAGCCTCGCCGGTGAAGTGCAGGGCGCACGGGGAGAATATGCGCGCCGCGGCGAGATTTTCCGCAACGGCGCCGGCTGGTGGTGGCCGGAGCCCTGGGGCTGCTGGATTCGGGGAGGCGGGCCGGCAACGCTTGCGTTCACGGTCGCCGATTCGGGCGCTGCAAAACTTTGTGTCTATGTCGGCCTGAGAGGCGTTCAGGGACGCGAAGCCGTCGGCGTCATCCGCATGTCCGAGCGGCAGCGGATTGCCGTTCCGTTGCGCAGCGAGGAGGAGAGGACAGTCGCAATCATGCTGGATCCCGGACTGGAGCGGCAGCGGGAGATTGCGCTCACCTTCAGCTGCGGCGCCGTCGCCGATTTTCGCCCGTCTACGAACGGGCGCGACTTCCGTGTTTGCGGGCTGGGGGTCAAATGGTTCTACGTCTGCCGCGAGGACGATCTCAAAGCGCGAATCGACCTGATCGAAACCGTCCGCACCGAAGAAGCGGCCTGGCTCGGTTGCAAGGGGGAGAGCCGGGCGCGCCCTGTCGATTATAGTTTGGATCGCTGGTCCTGGGATCGCCCGCCATCGCTGCCGCCCCAACCAGCCAGCTCGGCGGCGGCCGCGCCTGAAACCGATCTGGGCCATCCCCCGCAAATGGCACGGCTCGCGCAGGGCGGTGTTTTGGGGGCATAGTCCGCCGGCGGTTCAGGAGCGGCAAGGATGCTGGTAGCGACAACGGAACGGGTGGCGGGGCAACGGGTGCGCGAGACGCTGGGACAGGCGTTCGGCGTGGTGGTGCGTTCGCGCGGGCTGGGCGGCAACATTCTCGCAGGGCTCAGGAGCATCGCGGGCGGCGAGATTCACGAATACACCCAGCTGCTGGAGGAAACGCGGCGGCAGGCCGTGGATCGCCTGGTCAAGAATGCGAACCTGATGGGCGCCAATGCGGTCGTGATGATGCGTTTCGATTCCTCCGAGATCGGCCAGTACATGAGCGAGATCGTAGCTTATGGCACGGCGGTCATTCTGGAGCCGGACAATGCTGCGTAAATGGGTGCTGCTGGCCGCCGCGGTGGCGCTGGCCTGCGGGCTTGCCGCCCTGTTCGCGCATGTGCCGCCCGGATTCGTATTCGTGTTCTGGGGCGCGGCGATCGTGCTGTCGATCGTCTATGAACGCTTCCGGTATAAACCGCTGGAAACGGCCGCGCCAGGCCCCGGCTGGACAAAAACGCCCGAGCGCTTCATCGACGACGAAACTGGCGAGCCTGTCACGGTGTGGCTGCAGCCGGAAACCGGCGAACGAAAATACGTGCGCGGCTGACCTTTTATTCCATTCGCGGGCTTGTGAACCGGCATGCGCGCGAGGTGTCTTGCTTGCGGGCGGATTGTTCTGCCTCATGTCACGCTGCCGATGAGGGGTTCTGCCGATGGGCACGTTGGGTCATATTTTGCTGGGAAGTGCGGCTGCGGTCGCGACGTGT
>DASUJR010000271.1:0-8797 GCA_036279175.1 Candidatus Acidiferrales bacterium
AGCGCGTGCGCATTCGAGGCGATCGCGATTTGCCAGACCTCTCCGGTGCTGCTGGTGAGGTCCACTGTTCCGCGGCCGTCAGGACCGATCGAATAGGTGCCGCTGACAGATTGACCGACAGTCGCGCCCTGTCCATCGACAAAGTCTTCCGTGCCGGTGACGGTTCCCGCGGCGCCGTCGGCAACAAATTCGCCGATGATGCCCAGGAATCCGGAGCTATCGTCGCCAGCGTAAGAAAACGCGTAGTTGCCATTGAGGGTCGCGTTCGAAAACATGATCGTTGCTGTAGCATTGCCCGAAGTGCTTCCGACAACGGCTGAGATTACCGTTGAACCGCCCGGCGGAGGCGATTGCGGGGCTGTATAGTTGCCATTGGCGTCGATAGTTCCGTGGACGCTGTCACCGCCAGCCGTCCCATTCACTTCCCAGGTGACTCCAGTCGCTGCGGCGCCGTTCACGGTGGCGGTAAATGTGGTTTGAGAGCCGGCAGGAATAGAGGCCGCAGCGGGACTGACAGCGACGCCCTGGGGCGAAGTAACCGTGACTACAGCCGTAGCCGTAAAGCCGCCCGAAGTGGCGGTCACGGAAACCTGTGCAGGACTTGGTACGGAGGTGGGTGCCGTATAGACGCCGCTCGAGGTGATTGATCCGGAAGAAGAGCCGCTGACCGCCCAAGTGACCGTCGAGCTGGGCTGGCTTGGAACGTAGCCGGTAAAATCGACCTGTCCGCCGGTAGGCACGCTTGCGGTCGCAGGATAGATCGTCAATCCATTGGAACTGGGCGTCGGCGTCCCACCCGAACCGCCCGATGAACTACTGCTGCTTCCACAGCCTGTGATCCAGATAAGTCCTGCAGCGCAAAAGGCGACGAACACCGCAGACTTTCGAAGACGGCGAATGGGCCGATCCAACACGGGCCGGGTTATCGGCGGCATTCTCAGAGACCTCCGTGCTGAACTTCGTGCTGGACTTCCTGGTGAACTTCGGCGGTGGAGTTTGCGGCTGACTCCGAGTTGCCAAGATTTGCGCTGTACCAGGTGCCCGGCTGCACGTTGCGGTGTGTAGTACCACGCACCGGGATGCCGTGCTCGTTGCGCAGCACGATCACGCGGCTGGGGGTAGTCAGGATGCGTGCCATCAGAACGCTGCTATCGCCTATGGTTTCCATCATGCCGACCACGGTGACGTTTTGCCCGACGGAAATGCCGAGGTTCTTCGAGCTGGCTGCCGATCCGAAGCCGAGGTGCGCGTCGACTACTCCTGACGCCGTATGGATCAGAATGTGCGTGCCGATCGGCCCGCTGCTCCCGAAGCCGTTGATTTTCTCGATCACGCCCTGAACCTTCACTTCCTTAGACATGTCGTACGCCGGCACCATCGTGTTTCGCGTGGCGCGCGATGGAGCTGTCTGCGCAGCAAGCCTGCCGACGGCGCTGGCAGTCAGAATCAGGACGGAAGCAAAAATGGCGAACGGTAACGAACATCTATAACGACGCATCATCATGGTCTCCAAAGGTCACAATAGATCGCCGGTGCACAACACAGTTCATCGCGCACACAGGCAACCTCTATTAGTTCCTGACTTCCGGCAAAAAAGTTCCGGTCACTACCTACACACAACCCCGAGTCCCAACCACCTGATCAGCCTAATTTCATCAAGAATGGGTCCACAATGTAAGAACCCTGCGCAGCCCGAAAAGTTGCCCTCAGCGCGTCCTCACGTCCTGTCAGGACGGGCCACGGTAGAGCGAAACCGACAAAGTACCGGGTGGCAGCGAGCCGCGCCGAAGCTCACGTCGAAACCGGGCGTTACGACTCCAGCCATCGTTCGCAGCATCGAGCTTAGTTTCGGAGGGGCTTCCCCATTTTCAACGTGTGTGCGATGCGCTCCATGGTTTTGCGTTCACCGCATAAGCTGACGAAGGCCTCTCGCTCGAGATCCAGCAAATACTGTTCGGATACAGTTTGGGGCGCGGTTACATTGCCGCCCGCGAGAATGTACGCGAGCTTGCGCGCGACAACGGCGTCGTGCTCGGACGCATATTCGCCGCGAACCATCATGTGGATGGCGAGCTTCGCAGCGGCCAGAAACTCTTCGCCCAAGACGCGGATCTCCGGCGGCGCCGGCGGATGGTATCCGGCTCGAACCATGGCGAGCGCGGTTTCCTTCGCGTCGGCAACCTGTCTATCGCGATTCATCGAGATCGAATCCGCGCGGCGCAGAAACCCGAGCGAACGCGCTTCCTCGCCGCTGGTGGAGACTTTCGCCATCGCGATCGTCTCGAATATGGGCTTCAGTGTGTGGAACAGGTCGAGTTCCTCATCGCCCGCGGCGTGCTCGTTCGCCCGGATGAGCATTTCCTTCGTGCCGCCTCCGCCTGGAATCAATCCGACGCCCGCTTCTACCAATCCGATGTACGCCTCGGCGGCGGCGTGGATGCGGGCGCCATGCAGCGAGATCTCGCATCCGCCTCCGAGGGCCATACCTTGCGGCGCGACAACAACCGGACCGGGCGCGTACTTGATAGCCATGTTGCAGCGCTGAAATTGACGCACGGCGAGATGAATGTCGTCCCATTCGCCTTCCTGAGCGGAAATGAGAAGCAACATCAGGTTCGCGCCGACGGAAAAATTTAGCGCTTGATTGGCGATCACCATGGCATCGAATTCCGATCTGAGCCGATTCACACCCGCTTGAATCATGGTCACGATGTCCGCGCCGATCGCGTTCATCTTTGAGTGAAATTCGCAGCACAGGACGCCATCGCCCAAATCGATCAGGCTGGCACCGGAATTTTCCTGCACGACGCCCGTGCGGTCTTTCAGCGACTTCAGCACGATCATGCCGGCGGGTTCTTCGAGCTGTTCCGGCGAGGCGGACGCGAGATCGAAGTAGCTTGTGCGCCCTTTTTCTGTGGCGTAGAAACACTTTTTTGGCGAGGCGAGGACCTTCTCGACGACCGCTGGAACAGAATTGCCTTCGCGTTCCAGCGCCTTCGCCATGCGCTCGACTCCAATCGCATCCCACACTTTGAACGGACCGAGCTCCCAGGCAAAGCCCCAGCGCATCGCGCGATCGATGTCGACAATCGAGTGAGCGATTTCCGGCAAACGGCGAGCGGCATAGAGGCACGTCTGGCTGAGAGTAGACCAGAGCAACTGGTTCGCTTTGTCGCCGGCTTTGCCTTCGAGCGCCGACGCGACGAACATGCGAAGGCGCTGGCGCGTGTCGTCGATTGCTTTGCCAGCTTCGATCGAACCGAACTTCGCTTTCTGGCGCGGGCGGTATTCCATGGTGTGCCAATCGAGAGTGAGAATTTCCGATTCACCGCCCTTCTTTAAGCGCTTATAGAATCCGGCGCCCGTTTTTTCGCCCAGCAAGCCGCGCTTCATCATTTCTTCGACAAGCGGAGGGACGCGATACATCTCGCGCGACTCGTCGTCTGGAATATTTTCATAAATATTCCGCACGACGTGGACGAGAACGTCGAGTCCCACGATGTCGGCGGTACGAAATGTCGCGGATTTCGGCTGCCCGATCGCGGGACCGGTGCAGGCGTCGACTTCCTCGATGGTCAGACCGAGAGCCTGCATTTGCCGCAGCACGTTGAGCATGGAAAATGTGCCGATGCGATTGGCAATAAAATTGGGCGTGTCCTTTGCTACGACCACGCCTTTTCCCAGGCGAAGGTCGCAAAATTCGCTGAGCGCTTCCATCACTTCGGGACGCGTTGTCGGGCCGGCGATCAGCTCGACCAGCTTCATGTAACGTGGAGGATTGAAGAAGTGCGTGCCCGCCCAGTGCTCCTGAAAATCGGACGAACGGCCTTCGGCGATCAATCGAATCGGCAGACCCGACGTATTCGTAGTGACGATGGCGCCTGGCTTGCGCACAGTCTCGATCCGCTCGAAGAGCCGGCGCTTGATTTCGAGGTTTTCAGCGACAGCCTCGATGATCCAATCAGCTTCGCCGCACCAGGCGAGATTGTCCTCGAGATTTCCCGCCGTAATAAGACGCGCGTTTTCGGGCGTGAAGAAAGCGGCAGGCCGCGACTTCCTGGCGGCTTCCAAGCCGGAAAGGACAATGCGGTTGCGCACGGCAGGATTGTCGACGGCGAGCCCCTTACGCGTTTCTTCCGGCGTCAATTCCCGCGGGACGATATCGAGCAAGTAGCACGGGAAACCGGCGTTGGCCAAATGAGCGGCGATGCGGGCGCCCATGGTACCCGCTCCCAGAACGGCGACTTTTTCGAGCCGACGCTTCATACAGAGAAAATTCCCTTGGTGAGAGTGTCTTGCCGCGGCAGAAGGCGCCGCAGCTTGCGGCAAGGATTCGTTCGTCGCCGGGGCGGGAACGCAGGTTATCGTTACAGAATCACGGCTACCGGGTCAATCGGAAACGCGCCAGCGGCGGAACTGCGCTAAAGTGGAGATAGGATCGTTCCGGGGGGCGTGAATTGGGCCTCGTCTTAAAGTGGCTTGGCCAGGCTGTGAAGGGCCTGCGTTCGTTCGCATACGCGGGCGAGGAAAACCACCGCCCGCGCGTAGGGGTCGCGCTTGGCGGAGGGTTCGCACGGGGAATCGCGCATGTTGGCGTTTTGCGCGCGCTGCATGAGTATGGCATTCCGGTCGATGTCATTGCGGGAACGAGCGTTGGCGCACTGATCGCGGCAGCCTACGCCAGCGGCAGTACCACCGAAGAAATGGAGCGGCAAGGATCGGCGACCCGATTCAGTGATTTCGGGCGGTGGACGATTTCGCGGATGGGGATGGCGTCGAACGAACGGCTGGAGGACTTCCTGCGGAAATTCACGGTTCTCCACCGCTTCGAGGACATGAAGCTTCCGCTGGGAATTGTCGCAACGGACTTGCTGACTGGACAATCGGCGTATTTCACAACGGGCGAGATCGGACCGGCGCTGCGGGCTTCGTGCGCGTATCCGGGACTTTTCCTCCCCCTTGCTATTGACGATCGGGTGGTGGTCGACGGATTCCTGACCGAGCAAGTGCCAGCCCTATGCGCGCGGAGCATGGGAGCGCAAGTTGTGATTTCAGTGAATCTCGAACCCGGCCTGCTGCACACGCGCCCCAGGAACACGATTGAAGTGATCAGCCGCTCGTTTTCGATTTTGCAAACGACCGCGCGCCAGCCGTGGCGCGATGCAACAGACGTTTTGATCGAGCCCGACGTGCACGACATTTTGTGGGACGAGTTTGTCAGGACGCCGGAGCTGGTTGCGGCGGGATTCGCGGCGACGAAGGCCGCTTTGCCGAAGATACGGGAAGAGATTGCGCGACGAGAGCGCGCCAACCGCAATGGTGGGCCGCGCAATGTCCTGAGGAATCAGGAAGCGCCCGGCATGGCGAAAACGGCGGATCACAAACAATATAGGTAAGCTACAAAGGCCGCGAATCGCCGAAATATAGAATTGCTGCGCTCTGATGCAGTAACGGTTGTCGCAACCTTAATCCGCGCTGCTAACGATCGAGCAGCCCGTGCGTCGAACGTGGTGTGAGGGGCCGGGCCTCCTGAAGATGGCCGCTGCAACGCCCCAGTCATCATCGGGACGGCCCAGCTCTTCCTCATGATTTGCGATTCAGCCGCTGATGGAAGCGGCGATCGCTTGGCCTACCTCGATTGTCGAAGCATTCCCGGCAATATCAGGTGTGCGCGGCCCGCCGTTCGCAAGAACGCCTTCGATCGCACGCTCCACCGCGTCCGCCGCATTCGTTTCGCCCAAATGACGGAGCATCATCGCGCCCGACCAAATCTGCGCAATGGGATTCGCTATGCCCTTCCCTGCAATATCGGGCGCCGATCCATGGACCGGCTCGAACATCGAAGGAAATTTGCGTTCGGGGTTCAGATTCGCCGAAGGCGCGATGCCAATGGAGCCGACGACGGCTGGTCCCAAATCGGAAAGAATGTCGCCGAATAGATTCGAAGCGACAACCACATCGAACGAATCCGGGCGCCGGACGAAATGAGCCGACAGAATGTCGATGTGGAATTGGTCCGCGTGAACGTCGGGATAGTCTTTGCGGATGGCAGCGAAGCGCTCGTCCCAGAACGGCATGGTGTGAATGATACCGTTTGATTTCGTGGCGGACGTGACGTGCTTGCGGCGGGTGCGCGCCAGCTCGAACGCGTAACGCATCACGCGATCGCAGCCGCGTTTCGTGAAAATCGTTTGCTGGATTGCAAGTTCTTCTTCCGTGCGGCCGAAAATGCGTCCGCCCATTTCCGAGTATTCGCCTTCCGTGTTTTCGCGCACGATACAAAGATCGATTTGTCCCGGCGGATAGCCTTTTAGAGCCGGATCGATTCCCGCCAGCATGCGAACGGGACGCAAGTTGACGTATTGATTGAACGCGCGGCGAATCGGAATCAGCAGTCCCCACAGCGAGACATGATCGGGCACGCGTGGATGGCCAACAGCGCCGAGGAAAATGCCGTCGAACGCGCGGAGTTGGTCGAGACCGTCGGCGGGCATCATGCGTCCCGTCGAGAGATAGGTTTCACAGCTCCAGTCGAACTTCGTCCAGGCGAAACAGAATCCAAAGCGCCGCCCGGCGGCTTCCAGGGCGCGTATGCCTTCGGGGACGACTTCCCTTCCAATGCCGTCGCCCGGAATTAGCGCAATTTTGTAGTGGTTGCTCGACGAGGAACTCATGAACCCAACGTCGGAATGCGACGGCGCGCATTCGCTTCTCGAGACTCAACGAGAATTGCGAATGCGCGCCGCGCTGAGGTTTTGCTTACATGCCTTTTGTGGCGCCCTTTACTTCGATTGGCGGTCCGGCAAAGACGCCCGGAGCGCCCGCCTTTTCGGCGGCCTTGTTGTACTGCGCCACGTCCGTCTTCAGCAGGTCGTTGAACTTGCTGAGTTGTTCGCCGAGTTGGCCGTACAAGCCATTCGCATAAGAGATGTCACGCGGATTCGGCATTTCGCCATAGTTTCCGCCGCGGAATCCCATTCGCGAGATTTTCCCCTGAAGCCGCGTTAGACTGCGGATGCTGTCTTCCGGGGCGTTCGGCTGAAGGCTGGGATCGATGAACACATCCCGTACGGCATCCAGCTTCTTCGAGAGGTCGCGGCCGCTGCTGATGATGGGCTCGTACTTCGACTTCAGCTCATCATCTTTGCTGCTCTGGATGGTCGCGGCAAAGGTGCCCAGTTCCTTTTTTATCTCGTCGATGCGGTTCAGCATTTCATTCATCGCACTCGTTTCGTTCCGCGCGTGAAGTTCGGTTTCTGTTTGCGCCCGGAAGACGGCAGTGTCGACATGCATCACGGGATCCTGAGCTACGGTTGCGGTTTGCGTCTGCGTTTGCCCGTTCACCGTTACCGAGATCTTATACGTACCCGGTACAACGGCGGGGCCGCGATTGGGATTGAAGAATTCATTTTCGGGCATGTGTACAGAGGCGAGCGGCGTCGTTCCCTCGTAGCGCATGTTCCAAACGAAACGATTGAGGCCCGCTTTCGATGGTCCGTATTCGGTCGTGACCGGATTTCCATTCGCGTCCGTAATCACGATCTTTACGGGGCTCTGATGATTTCGCTTCTCCGCGGGCGAAGGCTTGAGTTCCGATTTCAAGGAGTAATCGATGATCACGCCTTCCGGTGCGTTCGGTGCGGAGAAACCTGACTGCTGCCCCTCGTCGCTCTGCCAGTGATGGAACATGATTCCTTCCGACGGCGCGAAGAGATGGAAATCGCTATTTTCCGCTTCGGACGTCAGCTCTTCGAGCGGACGGATATCGTCCAGAATGAAGAAGCCGCGGCCGTGCGTTGCCAGCAGCAGATCGTGGTTCTTCTTAACGAACTTCACGTCCCACACCGGCACGGTCGGAAGATTCGTGAACTTCTTCCAGTTGTCGCCGTTGTCAGCCGAATAATAGAGGCTGGTGTCTGTTCCGGCCACGAGGAAGCCCTTCTGGTTTGGATCCTCGCGAACGACATTCACTGCTGCGTCATCCGGCAGGCCATTCGAGATCTTCTGCCAGTTCGCTCCGTAATCGCTCGTGCGATAGACGTAGGCGTGCTGGTCGTCGATCATGCGACCATCGAATGAAACGTACGCGGTTCCGGCGTTGAATGGCGAGACACCAACTTGATACACACGGGCCCATTCGGGAGCGCCTTGCGGCGTGACATTCTTCCAGGTCTTCCCGCCATCACGCGTCACTTGAACCAAGCCGTCGTCCGTGCCGACCCAAATCACATTCGCGTCAGTCGGGGCGAGCGTAATGGACAGAATCGTGTCGTAGGTTTCGGCTCCGCTGATATCGTGCGATACAGGGCCGCCGGGGATTTCCTGCTTGCTCTTGTCGTTGTGCGTAAGGTCGGGGCTGATCGGCGTCCAGTTCTTCCCGCCGTCAGTGGACTTGAAGAGGACGTTCGAGCCCAGGTACACCTCGTTTGCGTTGGTACGCGAGACCGCGATAGGCGTAGTCCAGTTGTAGCGATACTTCAGGTCGGACGTCTTCGTGTCCTCCACTGCGGGAATCGATGGCCGAATAGACGCACTGACGTGCGTCTTCAAGTCCAGGCGCGAGATTGAGCCATCTTGCGAATCGCTATACACAATGTTCGGATCGCTTGGGGCAGGAACGGAATATTCGCCGTCGCCCCCGGTGACGGTGTACCACGCGCTTCCCGGAACTCCGCGGCCGCCCAGATCATTCGACGGGCCGCACCAAGCGCTGTTGTCCTGCAAACCGCCGCAGAGATCATACGGTGTGCGGCTGTTCGCGGCCACCTGATACGTCTGCTCGATCGGCATACCGTCG
>DASUJR010000272.1:0-12810 GCA_036279175.1 Candidatus Acidiferrales bacterium
AGCCACGGGTAGCCGTGGAAATTGAAAATCACCGGCTTGTCCTTCGTGAAAAGGGAATCGAAGTCGCGATCCGACAACCCATGCGGATGTTCGGTATCCGGCTGAAGGCGATATAAGTCCACCACGTTGACGAAGCGCACCTTTAGATCGGGTATGTGCTCGCGGAGCATGGCCGCGGCGGCTAACGCTTCCTGCGTGAGCACGTCTCCCGCGCAGGCCAGCACCGCATCCGGTTCGTTGCCCGAATCGGTGCTCGCCCAATCCCAAATACCGATTCCTTTCGTGCAGTGGACAATCGCCGCTTCCATGTCCAGGTAAACCAAATGCTGCTGCTTGTCGGCGACGATCACGTTCACGTAGTCCTTGCTGCGGAGACAATGGTCCGCCACGCTGAGCAGGCAATTTGCATCCGGCGGGAGATACATGCGCGTGATGCTTGCGCTCTTGTTGCTGACCACATCCAGAAACCCCGGATCCTCGTGCGTGAAGCCGTTGTGATCCTGCCGCCACACGAGCGACGTGATCAGAATGTTTAGCGAAGCGATAGGAACGCGCCAATCCAGCTCGAGTTTCGATTTGTCCAGCCATTTTGCGTGCTGGTTGTACATCGAATCGATGATGTGAGCGAAAGCCTCGTACGTATCGAACAGACCATGGCGGCCTGTGAGGACGTACCCTTCCAGCCAGCCTTCCAGCGTATGCTCGCTGAGCATCTCCATGACACGCCCGTCCGGCGCGATCTCTGTGCCGTCCTTGTCTTCCGGTTTGATCTCGGCGAGCCATGTCTTGCGCGTGGCCTGATAGACGTCCTGCAAGCGGTTCGAAGCATTCTCGTCCGGGCTGAACATGCGAAAACTGGTCATGTTGCGGCGCATAACATCCCGCAAGAATTTGCCGAGTGTTTCTGTCGGCGAAATTTCCTCAGCGCCCGGTGCTCTCACCGGGACCGCGTAGTCTCGAAAATCGGGCAGGTTTAGGGGCTTGTGCAGTTTGCCGCCGTTGGCTTGAGGATTGGCGCTCATTCTGCGGTCGCCGGTGGGCGGCAAAGCCTTCAGTTCCGGCATCAGCGTGCCGCGTTCGTCGAAAAGTTCTTCGGGCTTGTAGCTTCGCATCCAGCGCTCGACAATCTGCAAGTGCTTCGGGTTGGACTTCACTTCCAGCACTGGCACTTGGTGCGCCCGCCAGAAGTTCTCCACCTTGTGGCCGTCCACTTCTTTTGGACCCGTCCATCCTTTAGGTGAGCGAAGAATGATCATGGGCCAGCGTGGGCGATTGGGCTTGCCGCTTCGGCGGGCCTCTTGTTGAGTGGCACGAATGTCGTTTATGCAGCCCTCCACCGTGGCTGCCATTTTCTGATGCATTTCCGCCGGATCGTCGCCCTCAACTGTATGCGGTGTCCATCCGTAACCGGTGATAAGGTGCTCCAGTTCTTCGTGCGGAATACGCGCCAGCACGGTGGGATTGGCGATTTTGTAGCCATTAAGATGAAGGATGGGCAGTACGGCGCCGTCGCGGATCGGATCGAGGAATTTATTCGAGTGCCATGAAGTGGCCAGCGGACCCGTTTCCGCCTCGCCATCGCCGACCACGACGCTGACGATCAGGTCAGGATTGTCGAATGCCGCGCCAAACGCATGCGATATGCTGTAGCCGAGTTCGCCGCCTTCATGAATCGACCCCGGCACTTCCGGCGTGCAGTGGCTGCCGAGCTGGCCGGGAAACGAAAAAGCTTGAAAGAGCCTGAGCATGCCGGCTTCGTCCTGGCTCTTTTCGCGATAGATTTCGGAGTACGTTCCTTCGAGATAGCAGTTCGAAAGCATTGCGGGCGCTCCGTGACCCGGACCCGAGATGTAGATCATGTTCAAATCGTATTTGCGAATGACGCGATTCAGGTGGACCCAGATGAACGTCTGGCCCGCGTCCGATCCCCAGTGCCCGAGCAGCCGATTTTTGAAATGTTCGGGCCGCAGCGGCTCTCTAAGCAGAGGATTGGCGCGAAGATAGATCATTCCCGCGCACATGTAATTGCAAGCGCGCCAGTATGCATCCATTTTGCGAAGCTCATCCGAAGTGAGAGGCTGATGGCTGGAAGCGGATTTCGGCACAGCATCTTCAATCCTTGTCGTAGCACTTCTTTTCGTCGAGATTTTCTTCCTGGCGGTTTTTGGCATTGAACGAAGCTCCTGAATCGGGGACCCATCTCGCGAGGCGCGGAGACTGCGACGGGCTACAGGTCGCAAAAACAAGATTCGCACAATTCTGCTTCCCGCGTGTGACATTCTTATAGTCGGCCCGGAGAGGGACTAAGGCATGCACGAACCTGTGATTCTGGTCATCAACAGCGGCTCCTCATCGCTGAAGTTCGGCCTGTACGTCAACCGGGATGGCGAAGAGCATCCGCTTGTAGAAGGTGAGGCTGAAGGAATCGGCCAATCGAATGGAAAGCTCGAACTGCGCGACTCAAATGGACGCATCCTGCGTTCGGAAGGGGCCGCTTTTGCCTCTCAGGCCGACGCGCTCGATCGCGCAGCACAATGGCTTGGCGAGCGGTCGTTCGGGGCGCCAGCTGCCATCGGACATCGCGTCGTTCACGGCGGACCTCGGCTTGTCGCTCATCAGGCGATAACATCGGCAGTCCTAAAAAAGCTGAAGGATTCCGTCCATTTCGCGCCGTTGCATATTCCCCTTTCTCTTGAACTGATTCGCGCAGCGCAGGAGCGATATCCGAAAGTGCCGCAATTTGCCTGCTTCGACACCGCGTTTCACAACACGATGCCCGAAGAAGCCGCGCGCTTTGCGCTTCCCGATGAGCTTTTCGCCGAGGGCATCCGCCGCTACGGCTTCCACGGATTGTCCTACGAATCCATCGTCCACCAGCTTCGGCTCGCCGGCAATCTACCGACTCGAACGATCGTCGCGCACCTGGGCAACGGCGCGAGCCTCGCGGCCATCAAGAACGGCCGCTCGGTCGACACGACGATGGGCCTTACGCCCACAGGCGGAATCCCGATGGCGACGAGGACCGGCGATCTTGATCCGGGCGTGATTCTGTATTTGCAACGCGTCAAAGGCGCGGATGCGGATTCGCTGGAACGGCTGCTGAATCGCGATAGCGGCCTTACGGCTCTTTCGGGCGGCAAGTCGGATATGCGCGACCTCCAGGCAGCCGCAGCCAAGGGCGACAGCCGCGCGCGTCTGGCGATTGAGATTTTTTGTCGCTCCATCCGCAAAGTGATTGCCGCTTACGCTACCGTTCTTGGCGGAGCCGACCTGGTTGTCTTCACGGGCGGAATTGGCGAACACAGCAGCCAAGTACGAGCGAACGTCTGTGATGGCCTCGGCATTCTCGGCATCTTGATTGATAGCGGTCGCAATCAGCGGAATGAGAGAACGATTTCTGCCGATAACAGCAATGTGCAGGTGGCTGTGGTCCCGAGCGAGGAAGACCGCCAGATCGCCCGGCATTGCCGCTCGATGATTTAGGCAAAGTCTGAAAACATTGCCGCGCCGCCTATGGCTCGCCTTTTTATCGCCCGTCGCACAAATTCTTGATGGTGGGTACGAGATCGGTGGCCAAGAGGCTCTTGTCCAGCCAGGCATCGGCTCCGGACTGCTGGCCGGCTGCAGATATGGCCGACGCGTTGTTCGCGCTAATCAAGACAACGGCGATTTGCGGCAGTTTTGCTCGAAGCAGATTTACAGTATCTGATCCTTGTGCATCCGGCAGGTTCACATCGAGCAGAATCACGTCCGGTGCGCTCGCAACGGCGGTATCGAGCGCTTCGCGCGAAGTGCGAGCTTCCCCGCAGACTACCCAGGAAGTCTCGTCCGTCAGCAACCGGGCGATTGAGTTCCGGATGCGCTCGTTATCGTCTACGATGAGAATTCGCAAAGCGGCCATAGGCGCTTCCACCTTGAACAATTTTGTTCAGTCGAGCGAGAGCGTCTTGCTAACTTAGACGCCCATGATGAAGTGTAGTCCGACAAAGCTGAAGATGCCAACGGTCCGCATTCAACGTTAGTCCTTCAGATTGTGGCCGCGCGACATCATCACCACGTGGGTCGTAGAAGTGGCGTCACATGAGCTCGTCAGATCAGCGCTGATTCGGGGCCGCGTTTGCGGCTGTTTCGGCGTTGACTCTCTTGCGCGGCTGCGCGAGGACGAGCTTGCCGTCACGAATGTGGTACTGCACCCCGCGCCACAGAATCGAACGGCGGAGGAAGCTGGCCACCCAGATCGCGAAGGCCAGCAGGTCCCATAACGGAATGAGCGGCATCCGTTTCCAGATTCCGCGCTGCTTCAGCCCGCGCACTCCTACCAGATAAGTGATCGCACAACGGAAGATGGCATACGCTCCGAAGTATGCGGCGGCAATCGGCGCGATCGGATAGACGGCAACGGTGGCGATAGTCCAGGGCAAGCCAAAAGTGAAGATGAGACCAAGATGCCCCCACGGGCGCATGTGGCGCATCACAAGCATCCACCGTGTGCGCTTTCGCCACAGTGCTGGAAGGGAATCGAAGTCCGGCACAGTCTGTATCGTGTATGGCTGGACCACGACCTCGCGCCCTTGCTGTGCAATCAGGCGTCCGACAAGCAGATCGTCTCCCGGACGGTTTTCAAGGCTTTCAAACCCGCCAAAACCGCGAATGTTGTCACGAGTGGTAACGATGGTCGGGCCGAGCGCGAACTTGACTCCGTCCAATTGCCACGCGACCAGGATGCCGGGATAAAAATCTGAAATCATGCCGATGGCGTGCAGCCGCTCGGGAAGATTGGTCTCTTCGGTCGAGACATAGAAGCAGGTGACGCCGCCAACGCTTGGTTCCTGTAGGGGCGCGACGACAGAGCGCAGGTAGTCGGGCTGGACGCGAACGTCGGCGTCATTGATCACCAGCACCTCGTATTTCGCCTCTTTGGTCAGGAGGCGAAGCTTGGCCACCTTGTCGTTCACAGCCTGATGGCCGTCACTGTAAATCAGACGGATAGGACAATCCGGGAAATCGTTCATCACCCTGTTTATGACCGGCACGGCAGGATCGTCGGGGCTGCCGGTGCAAAAAATGATCTCGTATTCGGGATAGTCCTGCCGGCAATGGCTGACGAAATTTTCGTAAGTTCCGGGATCGACGCCGCGAACTGGTTTCAGAATGCTGACGGGTGGAGTGAACGGGGAATTGCGAGCCGTCCGTGCCGAGGCTTGCCGAAAGAATCGCCACGTGCTGAAGAGCGCGATGCAATAGTAGAGAAACGGGATGGCGGCCAGGAAGAGGAGGATGCGTTCCGATGGGTTCAAATGGTTTGCACCGCTTTCGTGTCCGAACCCGCGTGGGTTCTATCTCAGGCTAGAGTCAGCACCCATCGAAGCGGTCCGGTTTCCCTTTGAAGCTAGTCCGTCTGGTCCCCCTGGTCCGCCGCAAGTCCTTAACGGCAGGATAGCAGCTTGGGTCAGCGACGCAAACCGGAAGCTGCGATTCTCCGTGTGTGTCAGCCTCGGTGGAAAACCGCAAGGAACCCTTACTTGCCTCGTTTCTGATGCTGGCTCACAATTTATGCGCGCAGATTCGTCAGGGAGATTGTTCGATTCACGGGAGCGGATGACGGAGCGCCGCCCTAGCTGACCAGCCCATGCAGAGTTCCGACCGCTTGCACTTGAAGACGCGCGTAATGATCCTGATGATCGTGATCTTTGGCCCGGTCGGCAACGTGTTGCTGCGCGTCGGGATGGAGGCGGTCGGGCCGGCAACGTCGTGGAAGCCGGGGCATTTGTTTGCCGTTGGCGAGCGTATTTTTGCGTCGGGAATGATCTGGCTGGGAATCGCATCGCTTATTACATTCTTTATTTCTTACATGCTCGTGCTCACGTGGGCTGACTACAGCTATGTGCAGCCGGCCTCCGCTTTTGCGTACTTGACCGTGGCTCTGTTGGCGCGTTTTACGTTAAACGAGGCGATCACACCCCTGCGCTGGGTTGGAATTGCAATCATTTGCGTCGGCGTGCTGATCGTTGGTCGCACGATGCCGCGCGAGACGGAGGGTTCCTGACATATGGAAGGTGTGCTCCTGCTTTTGATCGTCGTGGCCGGGACGGGCGGGGAACTCTGCACGAGCAGGGCGATGAAGAACCTGGGCGAAGTGCACGATTTCAGTCCCCGCGGGCTAGCCCGATTCGTGTGGGCCGCGGCGCGCGAAGGCTGGATGTGGTTTGGAATCCTGCTGTCGGCACTGGCATTTGGCGCGTTGCTCGCGATGCTGTCGATACAGGACGTCAGCTTTGTCGTGCCGGTGACGGCGCTAAGCTATGCCGTAGGCGCGGCCGGAGCGAGGTTGCTGCTCGGTGAGCACATCAGTCGCGAACGCTGGTTAGGAATCGCCGTCGTGTGCCTCGGCGTGGCGCTCGTGTGGTTGAGCCAGAAATAGGAAGAGGAGGCAAAGCCACGATCGCAGCGCATATCCGCGGAGGCGCGCGAGTGGCGTGGCTAAGCTAAAGAAACGAAAGGCGAAAGACCTGTCGAGAGCGTCGTTGCGAACCGTCGCCAAAGATCGGCATCCCGCTCACGCGATAGCGCATCCATCGGGCAGAGGTCTCGACGGCGAATAGAAGATGCACAAGCGCGAAGTTAACAGGAACCCTGAACCGGCGATCCATGCGGGTCGGATTGCTGGTCGAGGTGTGGTCCCGAACGGCATGGAGGAGGGCGATTTGGTGGCAATCCGTAGTAGGGTGACTTTGCCTGTTGGAACCCAGGCTCACCGACTTGAGGCTCGGTGATGCGGAGATTATGGTTTGCGATCGCGATTTTGCTTTTGGCGCCGGGCATTCGTGCATCTGGCGACGGCCCGGTGGCGAAGGCGCAAGAACAGTTCAATGTTGGCGATTTTTCAGCGGCGATTACAACGCTGCAGGCGGCCACCCGAGCGCTTCCCCGAGACGCGGCGGTTTACTACTGGCTGGGCCGTTGCTATTTCGAACTTCGAAAATACGATCAGGCAATCCGGTACGGAGATCGATCCGTAAAGCTGGCCCCGAACAACTCGGTATTTCTTTTGTGGCTGGGCCGCGCTTACGGACGTGAGGCAGAGGCGGGCCACAGCTTCTGGATGGCGCTAAGAAGTAAGGATGCTCTCGAAGACGCCATCGAGGCGGATCCAAAGAATATCGCCGCCAGACGCGACCTGGCCCACTTCTATTTCGCAGCGCCTTGGATTGTCGGGGGAAGCAAGAAGAAAGCTCGCGCTGAGATCGCGTCCATTGCCGCGATCGATCCCATTGAGGGCAAACTGGCGCAGGCTGACTACGACAAGCAGAATGGCGATAAACAGAAGGCGGAAGATGACTTGAAAGCCGTTTTGCAGAGCAAACCGAAAACAGTCGCCGAATATTATGAAGTTGCTGATTTCTTTGCGAGCCATCCCAATCCGCAGCTCGTCCAGCAATCCGTTGACGGAGCCGCGGCGATCGCTCCGTCGGACCTCCGCCTGCTTTACTACCGCGGCGTTGTGTTGATTCTCGAGGGGCAGAAACTGGACGAAGCGGAGCGCTATCTAAAGGCCTATCTGGCGCAGACTCCGGCTCGCAGTGATTACCCGCCGCGTTCCGACGCACGCACATGGCTCGGTCACGTTTACCAAAGACAAGGCAAGCGAATGGACGCTGCTCAGCAATATCAATTCGCACTCCGGCTGGATCCGCACAGTGATTTTGCCAGGGAGAGCCTGAATCAGCTGGAAAGCCAATGAATCGTTGACCGGCGAAAAAGGATGCAAGGAGCCCGGATCGCCGATCCGCACATGGACGGCTTAGATCTGCGACTTAGATATCCTCTCGCGCCAAGAAACGGTTCGCCGCCACTTTTCACCCGCCGATCAGTACATCGAGTGTGGTACTTCGGTGCGTCCGGACATCAGTTCCACCTCGATATCCGACGCTCCACGAAGGAATGCGGGCACAACCTGTCCGTGGCTCTTCGTCAGTACCAGGTCGGCTGAGGATTCCCCGACGGGCAAGTTGTGGATTCGCACGTCATCCACGTCGGCTGGAAGACAGGGATAGCACAGGCGAATCCGCTTCAGCTTCGGGTCGATTTCGATTCCGAGCAGCGCCTGCAGCAGCATGAACACTGCTCCGGACGCCCATGATTGCGGGGAACAGGCCACCGGGTAAAGAGTGGGACCTTCGGATTCCCATCGGCGATGGAAACCGCAAAAAAGCTCTGGAAGGCGATTGATTTCCATGAAGGTGGACGCGTCGATGAGTCCTTGGGCTATGCTAACCGCCGCTTCGCAAAACCCGTAACTTGCGAATCCACGAGCCGCAATAGCGTTGTCGTGCGGCCAAACCGAGCCGTTATGGTATGAGAGTGGGTTGTAGCGGACTTCCGCGCTGCCCAGCGTCCTGATTCCCCAACCGCAGAACATTTCCTCGCTCATCAGTTCGTGCACAATGGATTGCGCGCGCTCCCGCTTCGCGATTCCGGAGAACAGACAGTGGCCGGAGTTGGAAGCCCTTACTAGACATGGCCGCTTGCGGCCATCGAGAGCCAGGGCATACATTCCCAGGTCAGCGTTCCAGAACTCGCGATCGAATCGTTCTCGAAGCTCCTCGTTTTGCTGTACCAGCGTGGCGGCCAGTCCGGCATTGCCTATGGCGACAGCCATTTCTGCGGCGGCGCGTCGCGCGGCATAGACGTATCCCTGCACTTCGCACAGCGCGATGGGCGGCTGCGCCAGCGTGCCGTCTTTGTGCGAGATGGAATCCTGGGAGTCCTTCCAGCCCTGATGCGACAGGCCTTTCTTCGATCTCGCCTGATATTCAACGAAGCCATCCCCGTCGCAATCGCCATAGTTCGAGATCCAGTTCAGGGCCGCAAGCACGTTAGGCCAAATCTCGCGAATTAATCCGAGATCGTTCGTCCGCGCGAGATAAGCTCCGGCGAGCATGATAAAGAGCGGAGTCGAATCGATGCTGCCGTAATAGCGCTTGAAGGGAATCTCGCCGAGGTTAGCCATTTCCCCACGGCGCATCTCGTGAAGGATCTTGCCGGGCTCGGAATCCTCTTTCGCGTTCACTTCCACTGCTTGTGTTTGAGCGAGAAACTTCAGCACGCTCTTGGCGATTGCCGGCGCGATCCACAGGCATTCCATCGCGGTAATGATTCCGTCGCGCCCGAATACGGTGTTGAACCATGGCACTCCGCCGTACGGGTAATCGCCTTCCGGATTTCCGGCCATCATCATCTGCAGATCGGCCTGTGACCGAGTGATAAGAGACCCAAGCTCGCGGTTCGACGTCAGCAGCCGGGTCTGCGTTATTGAGGCATCCTCGGCCGATTGCAATAGATCCCGCTGCGCGTCGCTGAAAGCGAAGACGCGGGGAGAGGAATCCTCCTGTTCGCAGGCGGCGGTGAGATAGATCGATGCCTCGCCTTTAGGGGCGAGCGAAATCGGGAAATGCGCCTGGTCGGCGGCAATGTAAATGGGGCTTGGAGTGAAGCTCAGGATCGTGCTGCGCACGATTCGGTCCAGGCCCTCGCACGCAAGCGTGACGGAGCTTTCATTCACCTCTGCATCGTGCAACCGCCCGCGATGCTCGCGCTGCATGCCGCGGACTTCGAAAATGTCGGCGAAATCAGCGCTGAATTCAAACGACACAAACGTATCGACGGGCTTCAGTCCGTAATTCGAGATTCGTACGAATTCGTAGCAAACGGCTTTCCACAGGAACTTCGAGCGGAAGACGTGAATCGTCCCGCGCGGAACGCCCACCTGTCCGTCGACGGGGATATCCAGATTCATCATATCGACCGTAAGAAGAGCGTTGTCTTTGCGAATCGACGAGCGGAGTGACTGCGGGGGTGTTCTTCCCAGCCGAAACGTAAGCTGCGACAGATAACGGGTCTCTTTGTGGTACAGGCCCTGTTCGCCCAGACCTTTCGGCTCGATATCGCCCACCCGATTGCAGACCGCGAAGGTCTCGCCGTACTTGAGGATGCGGGTGCGATCGTCGACCGGGGCCGAAGTGGCTAGAACGTAGAACTGTTCGCTGCCGCGGATTGCGTGTGCCAAATTCTCGCGCTCCTAACGAAGCCGGGTTCCCGCCACCCGGGGCTCTCGGCCGGGCAGCTTGAGCTTCTGTTCGAACATAGGTTCAGGTTGGACGAATGCTTCATAGATCGCAAGATATTCGGAAGTCATACGCGGCGCGGTAAAGCGCCGTTCGAATTCGCGCCGGCACGCCTTTCTGGAGATTTGCCGTACGCGGTCGAGCGACTCGACCGCTTCTTCGACGCTGTTCACGACGAAGCCGGTTACACCGTCCCTCATAATCTCAGGTACGGATCCGCCGGGAAATGCGATCGTCGGAGTTCCGCAGGCCATCGCTTCGATCATATTGATGCCGAAGGGCTCTGGCCAATCGATGGGGAAGAGGCTGGCGAAAGCGTTGCCGAGAAAATCGCTTTTCTCGCGATCGCTGATTTCGCCTACGTACTCAACGAGCGGGCAATCGAGCAGCGGTTTGATCTTTGATTCGAAATATTCCCGGTCCGCGCGGTCTACCTTAGCCGCAATCTTCAGCGGCATTCCGGAGCGTTTCGCTATTTCGATAGCGCGATCCGGCCGCTTTTCCGGCGAGAAACGCCCGAGAAAGGCGAGATATTTGCCCGGTGCCGCGTGAAATTGCATCGAATCGGCGGGCAGCCCGTGATACACGTTTCCCACCCAATTCGCAAACGGCAGGGGTCGCCGCTGCGCCATCGATATCGAGATCACGGGGACATCGTCGAATTCCTGAAATATCGGCACGAGTTCCGGCACGTCCATGCGACCGTGCAGCGTAGTGACGTGCGGTGTCCCGATTCTGCGGCTGATCGGAAAATGCAAATAGTCGACGTGGAAATGGACGACATCGAACTCGTGTGCGCGCTTCGCCACCTGCTCCAGCATCAGAACGTGATACGCCAGAGTATCTTTGCACGCCGGATCGGTTCGCAACGACGACTGGCACACAGACACTAGTCTGGCCGCAGTCAGCGAGTCGCCGCTCGCAAACAGCGTCACCCGGTGCCCTCGCCGCACGAGTTCTTCGGTCAGCCACGAGACCACTCGCTCCGTCCCACCGTAACGTTTCGAAGGCACACTTTCATGAAGTGGGGCAACCTGGGCGATTCTCATAAATCCAACTCTGTCTGAATTCGCTACTGAATCTACCGGGTTGCGCTTGGTGCTGACATACAGGCGGCTACGTAGGGGTGCGCGAAAAAGAACGGATTTCGAGTGAGCCTTGCCTGTGCGAAGTGGCGCTGTTTGACGCAGTTGTGGTCAGCCGGGGCTGGAACCGCGCGTTGGATAAAAGGCAAGGCATGGCGGGCGCAAAAAACAATCGGGGACAGGCGAGCGGAGATCTTGGTTCCTAGGGTATTTCTTGAACGTCCTACGAAATCCGTTTTTCTCTAGCTGCGTCCCATGACGTCTTGGAGCTTCGCCGTATCGACGTACTGTTGGAATCTGATCACCTTGCCGTCTTTGATGTCCCAGATATGGCAAACTTGCGTGTCCATGCTCTTACCGGTCGCCTTGTACTTCCCGCTGTAGCGACCTTCAACGATGACGCTGTCGCCGGCATTGTGGAATGATTTCGGATGGACAGAGAATCCGTCCCACTCTGCGCCCAGTTTCAGGAATAGATTGTTCAGGATGGCGTCCGGTCCTACCCAAGCCCCGCCGCAGGGCATGTAGGGGTTGCTCTCCGCCTCGTGCCAGTGTATCTCTGAACTCATCGCACCGAGAACGGTCGGGATATCTCCCCGACCAAACGCGTCGTAGAGCTCCCTCAGGAATTTTACGTTGTCCATGTTCTCCCCTCTCGCGAGGGAGGGTATCACAAAATCCATCCCCACTCGGACGAGAGCGAAAAGACAATCAAGAGCATGGATCGCTCTTCCATCTCTGTCCGTCAGGCTGGCAAAACAGCCGAAGAAGGCTTTCCTCACCGCGTCCTTCAAATACTGGCACAGGTTCGTTGCTGAAGCTGAGGATCGGCAGGTTGCAGAGGCATATTGATAGGACTCCGAGCCGCTGCGAACGCGCTCGGCAACCGTATGGAAGATTTCAGTGAACATGGCGGAGAGGGGGGGATTCGAACCCCCGGTACACGTTTTAGCGCGTACAACGGTTTAGCAAACCGCCGCCTTAAGCCTCTCGGCCACCTCTCCGGTGCAAATATGCGGTGTGCGGTGTGTTTGCTGCGCCAGTATAGCACCAAGCCCGCTGAATCGAGGCTCTACAAACCGCAGCGAAGGTTGAACGAATACGAACGCTCCCCAAAAGTTTGTCGCGGCTGTTTTCGTCCAACTATTTCGGCGTGAGGTGGAACAGGCCGCCGGGATCGGCATCTTCCAGCATCCAAAGCGAGCCGTCAGGCGCCTCTTCGATGTCGCGGACGCGTTTGCCAATGCTCCAGCGCTGAGCCGCTGTTGCGCCCCCCTTGCCGTCAAACGTGATTCGGACGATGGCCTTCGATCCCAGGCCGCTGATGAGCGCGCTACCATTCCATCGCGGGAAGACGCTGCCTTTGTAGAACATCAGATTGCCTGGCGCAATCACCGGCACCCAGTAGATCACAGGCTTCGCAAGATCGGGCCGCGTGTCGGGGTTGGGAATTGGCACTCCGTCGTAATTCACGCCGTAGCACACTAGCGGCCAGCCGTAATTCTTGCCGCGCTTGATCAGGTTCAGTTCGTCCCCGCCGCGCGGGCCGTGCTCCACTTCCCAGAGGCGTCCATCGGGAGCGAACGCCAGCCCATACGGAG